>CAJXTZ010000116.1 GCA_913061345.1 uncultured Erythrobacter sp. | reverse complement strand
AGATCCCGGTTTGCGATCAGCGGGGTCCGGTGCCGAGACGGCGCGCGAGCCACAAGGTGGCCGTGGGAACCGCGACCCACATCACGATCGGTACCAGGCCGATTTTGGTCCCGGGCACAAGCGGCATGATTGCACTATAGGACCACCCCCAGTCGGCACCGACAGCCAGCACTTCGACCATGGCAGTAATGGCCAGGCCGATTCCCAGGAACACGACAAAACGCGAGATCGGCCAGTCTACGAGCCACGGCGTTTTACCACTGCCGACAGAGGCGCCGAGATAAGCGGCCACCATGATCCCGGCATCGCCGAACGAGGCCAGGCCGCAGCGACGTGCTGCCTCGGCAGGCGACAGACCTCCCGACTGGTAGAAAGGAAGCTGGAGCATCTCCCAGGCGAAAGCGATGAGAATTCCGAATATCGCGATCCAGAGGGCTGGATGAGCACCGCGCCATTCGCGCGATTCCTCAGAGATTTGGTCCTGATCCTGCATCGTCTGATTCGTCACTCCTGCGATCTCCGTCCCGTCCCCATCGCTCAGGTATCGAATTTGGGAAGAGCGAGGCCGCGCAGGCGCAGGGCGTTGCCGATCACCGATACCGAAGACAGGCTCATCGCTGCGGCCGCGATCATCGGGTTCAAAAGCAACCCGGTCCATGGATAGAGGACACCTGCTGCGACCGGTATGCCGAGCGCATTATACGCAAAGGCAAAGAACAGGTTCTGCCTGATGTTGCGCATAGTGGCCCGAGACAGGACGAGCGCCTGAACAACGCCGACGAGGTCGCCGCGCACCAATGTCACGCCCGCGCTTTCGATCGCGACATCGGTACCCGTTCCCATCGCGATGCCGACATGCGAAGCGGCAAGCGCGGGTGCGTCGTTTATGCCGTCGCCGGCCATAGCGACCCGGCGACCCTCGCTCTTCAACTGCTCGATCTTGCGATGTTTGTCCTCGGGCGAGACGTTCGCTTCGACTTCGTCGATACCGACCTGGCTTGCTACCGCACGCGCGGTGGCTTCGCTGTCGCCGGTAAGCATCACGATCTTGATGCCGCGCTCATGCAACGCGGCAATAGCGGTGCGGCTGGTTGCCTTGATCGGATCGGCGACCGCGATAAGGCCTGCCGGTGCCCCGTCCACGGCCACGAACATCACCGTCTGTCCGAGGCTTCGGCCTTCGTCCGCCGTTGACCGCCAGCCTTCTTCGAGCGCCCCTATACGCTCCATCATCTTTTCATTCCCGATCGCGACCAGGCGCTTGTCGACATTTGCCTGGATACCTTCGCCGGTCACGGATTCGATATCGGAAGCGTCGAGAATGGCAGCGCCCCTGTTTTGAGCCCCTTCCACGATCGCGTGGGCGAGCGGATGCTCGCTTCCTCTCTCAACGGCAGCGACAAGGCTCAGCAATTCCTGCTCGTCGAAATCTGACTGCGGTTTTACGTCGACAAGATCGGGCTTGCCCCGGGTCAGTGTGCCGGTCTTGTCGACAACCAGCGTATCGATCTTTTCCAGCGTTTCGAGCGCTTCGGCGTTCTTGATCAGGATGCCGTGCTGGGCTCCCTTGCCGGTGCCGGTCATGATCGACATTGGCGTCGCCAGTCCGAGCGCGCAGGGACAGGCGATGATCAGAACGGCGACCGCGTTGACGAGCGCGTAGGCAAGGGCCGGTGCCGGTCCCCAGATGGCCCAGACGACAAAACTCACGATAGCGACAAGGACGACGATGGGCACGAACCATCCGGTGACTTGGTCGGCGAGCCGCTGGATCGGTGCCCGGCTGCGCTGCGCCTCCGCCACCATCTGCACGATCTTCGAGAGCATGGTGTCCGCGCCGACCTGCGTCGCGCGCATGGTGAAGCTGCCGGTCTGGTTGACAGTGCCCCCGATTACCTGATCGCCCGCGCTTTTCTTGACGGGAATGGGCTCGCCACTGATCATGGATTCGTCGATGGCACTGCTTCCATCCTCGAGCGTGCCATCGACGGGGACCTTGTCGCCCGGACGCACGCGCAGAAGGTCCCCAGACGTCAATTCATCAAGCGGAACTTCGCGCTCGTCCCCGCGACCGAAAATCTTCATCGCGGTCGGGGGCGCGAGCTCGAGAAGCGCCCGCAAGGCGCTCGATGTCGATCCGCGCGCCTTGAGTTCGAGCACCT
>CAJXTZ010000115.1 GCA_913061345.1 uncultured Erythrobacter sp. | reverse complement strand
GTTTGAGGCTCCGGCGTCGTGGCCAGCGAAGAGTGCGTTCTTGCGGTTATGGAGAGGTCTCCATAATCGGAAAAACTGGCTCTTTGCAGGGGCAGACACAGGCGCAGAAACTCTCTCACGCGCCATGGCCATCATCGAAACCGCCAAGCTGAACGGCCTTGATCCGCAGGCCTACCTTGCCGATGTCCTCGACCGCATCCACGATCACAAGATCAACCGGCTGGACGAGTTGCTGCCTTGGAACTGGGCACCAGCGGATACCGAGAACAGTCAAGCTGCATAAGCTGCGGTATCAATGGTGCGGTTACGGCAGAACCGATCTTCGATGATCTGGAAGCCTGGCTACACGCCCAACTCCCCAGCATCTCTGGCAAATCACCGCTCGCTGGTGCAATCCGCTATGCACTGACACGCATGGCCCGGCTGCGTCCCTACCTCGAACACGGCATCTTGGAACTGGACAACAACACCGCCGAGCGGGCGATGCGCTCAGTTGCAATTGGGCGCAAAAACGTAAGCATCCGGCGTAGGCCGCGGCGAGGTCACCGCTCGCGATCACGGTTCATTTCGATGAGCTCTTGCAGGTTTTCGATCCCGAATGGAGTGAATGCGATGACACCGTCGTCGCTGGGACCGTAGACCCAGATTATACCATCTTCGGTTTCCATACCGATGGCGAGATCAAAGATCCGATCAACGGTTTCGCCCAGTTCGACAGCGACGCGGTCGATTGTCTTGACGGAATACACCTTGTTCAGCTGCATGGTTACGCTGCTTGTGGAAGGGATAGGGCTTTCCAGTTCCAAGGCAGAAGTTCATGCACGCGCGAGACGGGCATGTCGGGCAGCCGCGCGAGAACATCGGCGAGCCAGGCCTGTGGGTCGATGTCGTTCATTTTTGCCGTGACAATGAGGGTATACATGGCGGCCGCCCGCTCACCGCCGCGCTCGGAACCTGCAAAAAGCCACGACTTTCTGCCCAAGGCAACGCCACGCAGGGCGCGTTCGGCCGCATTATTTGTCAGACAGATACGCCCGTCCTCGAGGAATGCCGTGAAGGCCTGCCAACGGCAACGCTTCTCAAACATGTAGTTGATCGCCTTGGCCACTTTGTTGTGTCTGGACAGTTTCGCGCGCTCTTCCTGCAACCAGTCGTGGAGGCCGTTCACCAGGGGACGGGACAGGTTCTGGCGGGCGACGAGCCGGGCATCAGCATCCAGCCCATTGATCTCGCGCTCGATGTCGAAGATGGCGTCGATCCGTTTTACCGCTTCCAGCGCGACCGGCGAGATCTGATGGGCAGGTTTGCCCTTGCGGACGTTGCCCGCGATGTCGGCCAGTTCGAAGAACTTCCGGCGCGCATGCGACCAGCACAGCGCACTGGTCACGGGCCCCGCGTCTCGGTCCTCTCGATAGAGGTCGTTGTATCCACCATAGGCGTCCGCTTGCAGCACCCCTTGCCATTCTGCCAGATGCTGATTGGGATTGGTTGCCGCGCGATCTCGGGAGAACCGGAAGAACGCGGCCGGCGGCGCGCCGCCATTCCAGGGGCGGTCATCACGGACATAGGTCCACAGACGAGCTTTTTTCGCGCCACCCCGTGCCAGAAGCGGCACGGTCGTGTCATCGCCATGCAGGCGGTGAGCGGCACGCACATGGCCTTCGATCAGCGCATGGATCGGCTGCAATGCGACAGTCGCGTGCCCGACCAGGTCCGCCAGGGTGGACAGGCTCAGCTCTACACCTTCACGGGCGAACCGCTCGGCCTGCCGGTTCAGGGGTTGGTGCTGACCATATTTCTCGAAGATTAGCATTGCGATCAGGCTGGGCCCGGCCCATCCGCGCGGAATCGCATGGAACGGCGCCGGCGGCTGGCTGATCTTCTCGCAGGCTCGGCAAGTGAACTTCTCGCGCACGGTCTGGATCACTTTCCACTGACGGGGGATCACCTCCAGCGTTTCGGTGATGTCTTCGCCCATCTTAACGATCCGGTCCGAGCCGCAGCAGGTGCAGGCTGCAGGGGCCTCGACAACAACCCGCTCGCGCGGCAGGTGCTCGGGGAACGGCTTGCGCACCGGGTGGCGACGCGTGAAGGCGCGCACCGTGCTGGCTTTTCCGGTTGCCTGTTCCACGGCCAGGGCATCCTCGGTGGCCGCCGCTTCCAGCTCCTCAAGCTGCAATTCCAACTGATCAATCAGCCGCGCGCGTCGTTCTGACGAGATGCCGTATTTGTCGCGGCGCAGCTTGGCGATCTCGAGCTTGAGTTCCTGGATCATCGCTTCCGAGCAGGAGACAACTGCACGGGTCTGTGCCAGCT
>CAJXTZ010000114.1 GCA_913061345.1 uncultured Erythrobacter sp. | reverse complement strand
GTCATATTATCCTGTTCCGGCTCTCGCCGGGGCGAGCGGATGTCATGGAAGTTCAAACGGTTTCAACCGTCACATTGCCATTGGTGAAAACGCAGATGTCAGCGGCGACCTGCATCGCCTTGGTCGCGATGGTCTCGGCATTGTCCTCGTAATCCGCTATCGCGCGTGCGGCGGCCAGGGCATAGTTACCGCCAGAGCCGATGGCGGTGATGCCGCCTTCGGGTTCCAGCACGTCGCCGTTGCCGGTGAGGACAAGCAGTACGTCCTTATCGGCCACGATCATCAACGCTTCCAGATTGCGCAGGTACTTGTCCGTGCGCCAGTCCTTGGCCAGTTCAACCGCGGCGCGCAGCAACTGGCCGCTGTGCTGCTCCAGCTTGCGCTCCAGCCGCTCGAACAGGGTGAAGGCATCGGCAGTCGCGCCGGCAAAACCGGCAACGACTTTTCCGCCATCGCCAATGCGACGGACCTTGCGCGCATTGGGTTTCATCACCGTGTTGCCCATCGACACCTGTCCGTCGCCAGCGATCACGGTATGATCGCCGCGCTTCACGCCAATGATGGTGGTTCCGTGCCACTGTGTCAGGCCGTGGCTCGCCCTATCGTCGCTCATGCCCGTGCATATGGGCAGGTGGCTGCACGGCTTCAAGCGAAGCCGTGCAGCGCTTGCAGGATCATGGGGTTTTAGGGTGCGCCTGGAGCGCCGGTGCCGACCGTGCCGATATTTCCGAACAGGTCTTCCAGGAAACCACGCTCGCGACCCAGCGTCGGCGTTTCCGCGCCGTCGGGGTCGATCTGCGCGACCTGTTCCATGCCACTGCGGTCCGTGGAGACGACATTGCCCGCCTCGTCGAAATAGACCGCCAGTACCGAATGCTCGTTAATCTCCGGCTGGCTGAAAGGCGCCTGCTCCGTCCGGCTGGAGATGTAATACCAGACAGGGTCGCCGAACTGGCTAACGAGAGTCGGCTGGCCCAGCGTGCCGCGCACCGACTGCTGGTTGTCGAGGCCCGGCTGGACCGCTGCGATCAGCACTTCATCGTTGATATAGCCGCGGTGGTTGGTGATCGACGAACATCCCGCGAGCGCCAGCGTCAGCGCCGCGAAGGCCGCGCCCGTAACCAGTTTCCCGGCAAACAGTCTATCGGGCACATTCAAACCCATGATGTAATCCTTCTCGCAATCAATGCATGGACCAAGGTGCGCTTTGCGCCGCGCCGCCCCGTGCCTATATGAGGGCAAGCCTTAGGGCAGGCCGCGCGCCTGTGCAACGCAAGAGCCGCATTGCTGCCGGGGCTTTAACAACCGCTTAATAAAAGGTGCGCTGCCCCCATGTCCCTCATCTCCCGCTTTCTTGGCATCGGCGCCGATCCGCGCGATGAATTGCGCGGCCTCTGGCACGCCATCGTCGCTACCAGCCGGGAACCGGAATGGTATGCAAAATGCGGCGTGGCAGATTCGGTCGAAGGCCGTTTCGACATGATTGCGCTGATCCTTTCGCTTACCCTGCTGCGGATGGAAAACAGCGAGGAACTTGGTCCGAAAACCGGCCTGCTGACCGAATTGTTCGTTCAGGACATGGACCGGCAGTTGCGCGACAGCGGTGTAGGAGACCTGATGGTGGGCAAGAAGATGGGCAAGTTGATGAGTGCACTGGGGGGCCGGATCGGCGCCTTGCGCGAAAGCATGACGCAAAGCGACGCCGCGCTGGCCGTGATCCTGCAACGCAATGTGACGTTGCAGGACGAGGAGAAGAAGCCCTTCCCACTCGCCGTGCGCACACGCGCCTTGCACAACGCGCTTGCCGCGCAGGATGACGCGGCACTGCTGCAGGGGAACTTGCGACCATGAACGATACACCTGAATTTTCCCGCCCGTTCGACATTCGCGGCATTACCGCAGAACCGGTGTCGCTGGGGGCCAATGCAAGGGAACGCGCGGCGCTGGCGCAGCGGTTCGGCCTGGTTTCGATCAGCGCGCTGACCGCCACCCTGTCGCTGGAGGCGAAGGGCGAGATCGTTTCCGCCCATGGCGTTATGACAGCGCAGTTCGTGCAAGGCTGCGCGGTATCCGGCGACGACTTGCCGATGTCGATCGAGGATGAAGTCACCTTGCACTTCGTGCCCGCTTCCGCGCTGGAGGCCAGTGAGGAGGACGAAGAAATCGAACTGGAAGAGGATCAGCTGGACGAAATCGGCTACGAAGGCACGAGTTTCGATCTCGGCGAGGCGGTGGCGCAAAGCCTGGCGCTGGCGATCGATCCCTATGCCATTGGGCCAGAAGCCGAAGAGGCACGGCGCCGGCACGGATTGGTGGATGAAGGCGAGAGCGACGGTCCGCTGGCAGATGCACTTCGGGGGCTGAAAAGTAGCT
>CAJXTZ010000113.1 GCA_913061345.1 uncultured Erythrobacter sp. | reverse complement strand
GCTGCGAAAAGCTGCAGCGGAGTTTTGACCCCTGCGATTTGATCGCCTTGCATGGCGCTGACCAACCGAACAATTGATGGTGCGCCTGCTCCCCTATAGGTCTGCACTTCCGAGATTTTACTTCCGCGGAATTGAACGCGCCACTGCGTCCGGGCATTGAACAACGGATCCACCGATGTCTGTTCGCCGGACATCAGCACTTCGTCGCCATGCACTGCTACCAGATCATGCTTGATTTTTAGATCGAGATTCATCCGGCCGAGGCCGTTCAGAACATCGGCGAAGGCTTCACGCCCAGAAACGCGTACACTTCTGCTATCGATAAATTCGAAATCGTCAGTCAGCAGATTCAGAACCTGCCGTGTTTCGCCTGCACATACGCCCTTCACCAGGGTGCGTGCGCGAGACTTTCGTGATCGACTGAACATCCGGCAGGTATACACCGCCGGATGTTCCATCACAGTGTCCTATGATGTGTTCTCGATATATTCTTATCCAACGATTTCAGCGTCATCGAAGAAATATGCGATTTCGATCGCGGCGTTCTCGTCCGAATCCGAACCGTGAACGGTGTTCGCTTCGATGCTCTCGGCCAGTTCGCCGCGGATCGTGCCAGCATCGGCATCCTTGGGGTTGGTAGCACCCATGATGTCGCGGTTGGCCTGCATGGCGTTTTCGCCTTCCAGAACCTGCACGACCACAGGGCCGCTGATCATGAAATCGACCAGTTCACCGAAAAACGGGCGTTCCTTATGTACGGCATAAAAGCCTTCGGCCTGTTCGCGGCTCATCTGAATGCGCTTGGAAGCGACGACGCGCAGGCCGGCTTCTTCCAGCATCTTGGTGACAGCGCCGGTCAGATTGCGACGCGTGGCATCGGGCTTGATAATCGAAAAGGTGCGGGTAACCGCCATAGGAGTTTCCTTCAGGTTTTTATTTGGGGGAGAATTATGGCTGCGCCTCTACCTTCAGGGGCTAAATCCGGCAAGTCCTGTCGGCATCGACCAGTCAGCGGTTCGGCCGGGTTTCCGCTGCGCGCGGAGGCGCCGTACCCACAAGATACAGCTGCGCTGCAGTCACGTCGCGAAAAGCAGGCGGTGTTTCACCATTGGTGGGCGGAGCATTGGCACCCTCACCCTCTGTCGGAACGGGCAACCGCGTACCATCGGGCGCAATGCGGGCAGGCGCGGCATGAAGGGTGATACGCTGCCGGTTTTCGCCAATGGCTATGAAGGTTACGCCATTACTCCCTGCCAGATCGAGTGCGGAAGACAGATCTGCCTTTGCAGCGGCGGCGCGGTAATATTGCGCCACCTGCCCGGTCGGTTGTTCGGTTATCCACTCTATCAGCGCGATATGCAGGCCGTCTTCGGCCGTGACATGGGTCGCCCTGGTTACTTCGGCGTCCGGCATCATCGAAATGTCGACCGGCAGGGGCGATGCTATGGCCGGGCCGGAAAGCATGGTGGTATTACCCCCTGCGCCGGTTGCTCTGGCTGTGACAGTACCTGCTTCGCCATCGTAGATATAGCTGCCATCAGGCGCAGACTCATCCCCGTTGCACGCCGTTAGAGAGGAGGCCAGTGCCACACCGGCAAGGGTCGCGGCGGTCAGCCGAGACGTTGCCACCGGCCACCCTCCTGCTTGAGGAAATTTTTCTCCAGCTCTTCCTCGGCCGAAAATGCTTTCCATAACTCGCGTGCCGCCTGCCGCCGGTCTTCGCCGAACAGCAGCATCACCCGCTCAAACGCACGCGCTTCTTCGCGCCAGATTCCATCCGCCACCATGGCAAAAGTTGCGTCGTTTGCGATCGTCGTGTTTTCGCCAAGCAGGATGGGCTGGCGCGCGGCATTGCTATCGTTTGCTGCTCCATGTGCGAGAAAAGCATCGCCCTCACGCTCCCACAAGGCGCGGTCCAGCCTTGCGCGCAATTCCTGTTCGCGTGCGGCGATGCACAACCGCTTGCCAGCTTCCAGTGTCTTGCGTGCCAGCAATGGAGCAACCGCCTCCACCGGGTCCGCATCAAGCAGGTAGAAATCGACTCTCATGCGGACTGCTTAGCGGAACGGCGGCAGCGCTCGGAACAATATTTTACATTGTCCCAGTCGCGCTCCCATTTCTTGCGCCAGTTGAAAGGCAGCTCGCACCCGACACAAATCTTGCTAGGCAAGTCGCCTTTCCTGAGCATCTTGGGCATATCCGCCGGCTTTACCGCTCTGCCATTTCAGGCCCGCAATCCATCAGCTCTCCAAAGTATCGCGCACATAACGGTCGATCAGGCGCACGCCGTAGCCGGTCGCCCCCTTGCCCCAGGTGCGTCCCGGCTTGTCGGCCCAAACCATTCCCGCGATGTCGCAATGAGCCCACGGACGATCATTCGTGATGAACCGCTGGAGGAAC
>CAJXTZ010000112.1 GCA_913061345.1 uncultured Erythrobacter sp. | reverse complement strand
GCCCGAGCCAATGCGAGGATAGCCTCAAACGCCGGACGGCGTCCGCCCGGCGTTTGAGGCCAGACAAAAAAAGCCGCCCCAAACGGAGCGGCCTTTCTTGTCTCGTCGAAAAACCGATTAGTAGGCTGCGTCGACATCTTCCTGGGTGATCGGCGTGATGCGGATCTCAACGCGGCGATTTTCCGAACGACCGGTTGCCGTCGTGTTATCGGCAATGGGATACTGTTCGCCATAGCCGATCGTCTCGATACGGGCGCGCGAGACACCACGCGAAACGAGATAATTGGCAACCGATTCCGCGCGGCGTCGCGACAGATCGAGGTTGTACTGCTCGCTACCGGTCGAATCGGTATGGCCCATCACGTCGATCAGCGATTCGGGATAGTCGATCATCGACTGGGCGACACCGTCGAGCGTATTGCGCATCGTCGGGGAAATGCTGGTCGAATCGACCGCAAAGGTTACATCCGGGAAATTGACCAGAATGCCGTTGCCGTCGGGCGTCTGGTTCACGTCTACGCCAGTACCGGCGGTGACTTCTTCCAGTTCGCGAATCTGCTCGTCCATCTGATAGCCGACATAGCCGCCAGCAGCACCGCCGATGCCTGCGCCTACGATACGGGCAGTCTTGCCACCGATGAGGCCGCCGAGCAGATAGCCGAGACCGGCACCCCCGATGCCGCCAAGGGCGGTACGGGAGATTTTCGTTTCGCCCGTGTTGGGGTCGGTCACGCAAGCACTGGTGGTGCCGACAAGTGCAAGTGCCGCCGTTGTAGAAACGAGCATCTTCTTGATATTCATGAAAACTTCCTCCGATTTAACGCGCATCCCCACATCGTTCGTCGCGCGCTGTGAACCCTTTAACGAATGTTATTGAACCCTGTTCCGTGAACGCCACCTTTCTGGGCCTTTTGCGTCGGACGCGAAACCTGCTAGCGGACAGTCCTGATGAGCCCCTTCCCCTGGCATTACGCAGCCGCGCTAGCTTTCCTGATCGTCCTCAACGGCGTCTTCGCCATGTCGGAGTTGGCGATTGTCTCTGCGCGCACGGCACGGCTGCGCATGGCTGCGGAAAAGGGCAGCAAGAGTGCCGAGATTGCCATGCGGCTGGCAGCGGAGCCGGGGAAATTTCTCTCCACTGTGCAGATCGGCATCACGCTGATCGGTATTATCGCGGGCGCCGTATCGGGCGCGGCCCTGGGCGCACCCGTGGGGGAACGCATTTCCGCCTGGTTCGGGCTGAGCGAGGACACGGCCTACAACGTCGGCTTTGCCCTGGTGATCGGCTTTACCACCTTTGCCACACTGATCGTTGGCGAACTGGTGCCAAAGCAGCTGGCCCTGCGCGCAGCAACGCCGATATCGCTGGTCATGGCGCGCCCGATGGCGCTGCTGGCAAAGGTTGCCGCGCCCTTCGTCTGGTTGCTGGACGCATCCTCCAGCCTGCTGCTCGCGATGATGGGAATGCGCAACAAGGGCGATCACAGCCTGACCGCAGAAGAGCTGCACATGATCTTCGCCGATGCCACGCGCACCGGCGTGATTGAGGAGCAGGAGCGCGCTATCCTGTCGGGCATCATGCGGTTGCAGGATCGCCCGGTGCGTGAATTGATGACGCCGCGCACACAGCTCGACTGGATCGATGTAAACGCTGACGCCGAGGAATTGCGAACGACGATAGCCGAATCACCGCATTCTCTGCTCCCAGTTGCCGAAGGTTCGCCCGACAAGGTGGTGGGCGTGGTGAAAGTGCGCGAAGTGCTGACCCTGCTGATGACGGGGCGCAAGGTCGTGCTGGACGAACTGTTACGCAAGAGCGAGGTCGTGCCCGACCAGTTGGATGCGATGGACGCGCTGCGCGTGTTGCAGCAATCGGGCACCGGGATGGCCATGGTGCATGACGAATACGGCCATCTCGACGGTATCGTGACCACGGCAGACCTGCTGTCGGCCATCGCCGGTGATTTTGCCAGCCACCAGGATGAGGGCGATACGCCCATGTTTACAGAGCGCGAGGACGGCAGCTATCTCGTCTCGGGCGCGCTGGCAGCCGATGCCCTGGCCGATCGCCTCGATCTTGATTTTCCTGAGAACAGGGAATTTGCCACGGCGGCGGGCTATGTCCTGTTCGTGCTGAAGCACCTTCCTGCCGAGGGCGAATTCTTCACCGACCAGGGCTGGCGCTTCGAAGTCATCGACATGGACGGACGCAAGATCGACAAATTGCTGGTGAGCCGGAAGGTCGAGGAAGAATAGTTGGTCGTCAAGACCGGGAGACTTGGTCCGGTGTTCTACGGGATGTTTGTTTCTCGATTGCGCCTCCGCGCAATCGTCCTCGCTAGACGCGCAGCAAGCTGCGCCCGCTGCGGGCGGCCATTCGGCCTTGCGGTCCGCTAGGCGCGGACCGATCCAGCACTGAATTTCGAAAAGATCGCGGGGCACGGACGCGAAAGCGACCGCAAGCGCGAACGCGCGCCCGAGCTTATGCGAGGATAGCCAAGTGAGCGGACGCGAACGCCGACGCTTGAGGCTAAAATCAAGAAGGTATTACCGCCCGCGCTGCCTGTCCGTCGCCTTCGGGGGCGGCGATGATGGCCTGGGTGGCTGTGCCCTTGTCCACCGTATAGGTGTCTACATCGCCGATGGCGGAGCGAATGCCGGGGTCGGCGTCGCC
>CAJXTZ010000111.1 GCA_913061345.1 uncultured Erythrobacter sp. | reverse complement strand
GATCATGCCTAGTCTCGTGGGCTCGGAGATGTGTATAAGAGACAGGTCTATATCGATATCGTAATCGGGCAGCAGCGGATCGTCGGTGGGCGGCGTCTCCGCAAATTCAGGCAATCGCTCCAGCACCATCGTCTCGGTAGTCAGCGCGTCTATGTCGATATGGCTATCGATGAATGCAAACGGGTGCCAGTCCATCACCAGTTCGGGCGAGCGGATGAACACGCCCTGCGGATCCGAAATGGTAAGCCCACGAATGGTCATCTCGCTATAGAGCGATCCGTTGATTTCCTCGATCCCGATGGCCATGCCGTTCTCGAATTCGAGCGCTTCGATTTGCTCGGCGACGAATTTGCGACCCGGATCGGTGTTGATGCCAAGCAGCACCGCGCCGATCAGCAGCACGATCCCCAGCAAAGCGAACAGCACGGCCTTCGCGGCAAACTTCCACCAATTGCGGCGCGGCTTATGTTCCACCGCCTCATCATGTGCGTAACCGGTATCGACCGCTGCGTCAGTCATCAGAAGGCCTGCCCGATAGAAATATAGATGCTGAAAGCACTTTCGCCTTCACGGCGCCCGAGCGGTGTTGCAATGTCAACGCGCAGCGGCCCGAAATTGGTGTAATAGCGCCCACCGATACCGGCACCGTACCGGATATCGGAAAAGCCGGGCGTGCTGCTTTCGTAGACCTGCCCGGCATCGACGAAGCCGACCACCCCGAAATTGCCGAAACGATAGCGGACTTCCGCAGCCCCTTCGATCACACTCAGCCCGCCGATGGGGTTGAGTTCGAATTCATCGGCCGTTTCGTCCTGGTCTTCGGGGTCGAAATCGGGATTTGGTTCGAGCACTTTCGGTCCAAGCTGCTGATAACCAAACCCGCGCACCGAACCGCCGCCGCCGGCATAGAACCTTCGCGATGGCGCGATATCGGCGCGGTCCACACCCTGGACGGTCCCGGCTTTCAGGCGCCCCGCCAGTATGATGGAATCGGTGACAGGGAAGTAGGCAGACCCATCAAGGACCACACGCGCATAGGGAGAGAAGCCATCCTGCAAGGAACCTTCCGGCTGGACCAAGGCTCGCAGGCGGAAGCCACTCGTCGGGTCCAGCAGGCTTTCTGTCGTATCGAAGCCGACCTGTCCGGTCAGCGCCCCGATAAAGTATGTCCGATCAACCCGTTCGCCCAGATCGAAATCGTAGTCCTCTTCAATCGACGCGATGATTTCGGCCCCGTAGGCATAGGTAAAGCGCTTCTGCCAGATAGGCGTGGAGGAATAGCTGATAAGCCCGCCAAGCCGCCCGGTGAAAGCTTCGAATGCATCGTAGTCCGAATGAGACGCGGTGAGGCCGAGTTCAACCGTCCGGTCGCGGCGTCCGGCGTTGGAGCGGCGGAAAGTGACGCCTGCACCCTGTTCCTGCGTGCCCAGCACTGCCGAGGCGATGAGTGCGCCTTCAGGAGGGAACAGGTTGCGGTGAGTCCAACTGCCTTCCACCAGGAAACCCTGACCCGTGCCAAAACCCGCGCTTGCGCCAAGGGAGCGCGGCGGGCCTGCGTTCTGGGTTACCGCGATGTTCACGAACTGCGTATCGTCCTGCGCCTCGATGCCGGTTCGTTCAGGCTCCACGGTAACCGTGTTGAACAGGCCCGTGGCCACCAGCGCATCGCGCAGGTCATCAACCTTGCGGCTGTCGTACAACTCACCGCGTTCGAACCTTGCGAGTACGCCGACATGCTCGGCATCGAAGGCCAGATCGCCGGTGGTGGTAAACCCGCCAAAGCGTGAGCGCGGTCCGGTTTCCACCGGCAGTGTGTAGATACCGTCGGCGGTCTGCTTGTCGAGCAGGATATCCCGCTGGCCAATGGTGACAAAGGGGTACCCTTGCTGCGGCAAGGCAATCGCAACTTGCGCTTCGGCGCCCTGTACGCGTGCAGCGATGATCGGTTCGCCCACCTGCAGCGCAAGGTTATCCCTGATGAGATCGGGAGGAGTCGTCGGTTCGGCCTCGATGATGATGTCGGAGAATACGAACCGTTCGCCGGGCACAGTATCGATGATGGCCGTCAGTGGCTGTCCGTTGTCCGCTTCGGAGCGTTCGATAAGTGTCGTAACCATGGGATCGTACCAACCCTCTGAACGCAGGAGGCGCTGCAGCAGCAAACTGTCCTCCTCGACACGGGCAGACAACATGGCGACATTGGCCACCTCGTCGTCGTTGTTCTCGAGGGCGGAAAGGCTCTCGAACGTACCCGCCAGGTCGATTTCGGTCTGCTCGTCGGCTTCTTCAAGCCCGTTGACGACGACGCCATATTCGATGGCGAGAACCTCCTCATCGCTCGCATCCTCAGCGAATTCTACCTCGCGCACTTCGAACTGGTCGAGCGGCGAAAGGGGTTCGAGCAATTCGGCGTCGCGTATCGGTGCGTCGGCGACCGATTCGACGGGATCGCCATCGGCAAGTTCGGGAAGGCCGCGCGCCGTACCCGGTGCAACGGGAAGGGAGGGGGCCACTTCCGCATCGGCGTTCTCTTCGGCGAATCGACGTTCAAATTCCTCGATGCTTTCAAGCTCGAACGTCATCTCGGGATCTTCAGCGCCCAGTTCGGGGATATCGCTGTTGAATTCCTCGTCGGAGATGATTTCCTCTACCGGCGGCAATTCGGCTTCGGGAGGGGG
>CAJXTZ010000110.1 GCA_913061345.1 uncultured Erythrobacter sp. | reverse complement strand
TGGGCTCGGAGATGTGTATAAGAGACAGGCTGCACTTCAGCGAGCACGATGCCGACGATGTGGCGATCCCGCGCAAGGAAATCATCGCGGTGGAGGCCACTGCGCCGTGGGATGACATGGTGGGCCTGTTCGCCGAACATGGCATTTCACGCATGCCGGTCTATCGCGACCAGCTGGATGACGTGATCGGCATGATGCACCTGAAGGACGTGTTTGCCTATATAGCTGGAGGCACGCAGCCGCCCGACGACTGGACCGTGCTGATGCGCCAGCCGCTCTATGTGCCACAGGCCCGCGGCGCGCTGGACGTGCTGGCAGACATGCGCCAGCGGCGTGTTCATCTGGCAATCGTGGTCGATGAATTTTCCGGTACCGACGGCATCATCACCATCGAGGATCTGGTCGAGGAAATCATCGGCGAGATCGAGGACGAGCATGACGAGGCTCCGATCGAACAGGTCGTGGCTATCGACGAGGGTGTATGGGACGCCGATGCCAGCGTGGAGCTGGAGGACGTGGCCAAGGTGGTCGGCGATCCGGCGCTGGCCGAGGTGGAAGAATCGGTGGACACGCTGGGCGGTCTTGCCTTCGTGCTGGCGGAGGAGGTTCCGCAGCCGGGCACTATCCTGACCCACCCCAGCGGATGGCGCATCGAAGTCACTGCGGGGGACGAAACCCACGTAACCCGCCTGCGGCTGCACCGACCCGCCTCGAAAGAGAAATCAAACGATGACTGAGATGAAGTTTCTCGCCGGATGCACCTTGCAGCGCAGCGCGTTTGCTGCACTGCGGCAAAAACTTTCCTGAACCAACCAATTTCATCTCGACACAGACCGCTTTAGAACAGACACTGCCGTCATGCGCCGCCTTCCGCCCCTAAGAGCCCTTGAGGCGTTTATTCGTGTCGTGCGGCTGGGTTCGGCGCGTTCGGCTGCCAGCGAGCTGGGATTGAGCCCATCGGCCCTGTCCCGTCGCATCAGCAATCTGGAAAGCTTCACGGGTCGCAAGCTGTTCTCCCGTTCCGGCCAGACGATGAAACTGACGGACGAGGGGCGAACTTTCTACGATGCGGTGGCACCGCACCTGGAATCGCTGGCAGCGGCGGTGGAATCGCAGAGCGAAAACCTGCAGCTGCTCCGGCTGCGGCTGGGGGTCATGCCGTTGTTCGGTACCCAGCGACTGTTCCCGCGCCTGAATGAACTGCGCTCTGTCCACCCGCGCCTGCATCTCGATATCGATACGAGCCCGCATCTGATCGACCGTGTCGGCGATACGCTGGATGCAGCCATTGCCCTGATGCAGCACCCGGATCCGGCGCTGTATTCCGTGCAGCTGGACCAGAACACCGTCCACGCTATCGCTAGCAAGCAACTGGCGCAGGATCTTGGCGAGGATCCCGATATCGCGCTGCTGGAAAAACAGACTTTCCTGCTGCACACTGACATGCCGCGAAGTTTCGACGCCTGGAAGGCGGCACTGGGACTGGAAAAGCTGCAGCCTGCCGCGGTCGATCACTACGATTCCGGCCAGTTGATTCTGGAGGCTGCCGCGCAGGGCATCGGCATCGCCATGATGCATGACGATCATCTGGCCCGGAACAACGATCCCCGCCTCGCCCGGCTATATGATGTCGAGGTCGAGAGCCCCTATTCCTACTGGTTCATCTGTCGCCCGGCGGATCTCGATGCGCGGCCGGTGCGCATCTTCCACGACTGGATCGTGAAAGCGGGCCTCTAGCATCGCGGCTGAGCGTTACGGTCGCTCTGCCTTCTCATGATGCCAGTACAAGAAAGGGGCGCCATTCCGGCGCCCCTCTCAAGAAAATCAGGCGACGGTCGCCTTGGTAATCTTGCCCGGATTGGCGGGTGGTTCACCGGTGGGCAGTGCGTCGACGTGCTCCATGCCGCTCTCTACCTCGCCCCATACGGTGTACTGGTTATCCAGGAAGCGGGCATCGTCGAACACGATGAAGAACTGCGAATTGGCGCTGTTGGGATCCTGCGTGCGGGCCATCGAGCAGACGCCGCGGGTGTGCGCGACGTTGCTGAATTCCTGCTTCAGGTTCGACTTGTCCGATCCGCTCATGCCGGTGCCGGTAGGATCACCGCCCTGCGCCATGAAGCCGGGGATCACGCGGTGAAACACCACGCCGTCGTAAAAGCCTTCCTTCGCCAGTTCGGTAATGCGCGCCACATGATTGGGGGCCACATCGCTGCGCAGCTTGATGACAACGTCGCCACCCTTGCCATCGCCGCAATCCACGTTGAGCGTCAATTTTTCGTCGGCCATATCAAATCTCCTTGAAAAGTTGGGGGCGACCTAGAGGATCATGTCCCCAAAGTCACGGCCCCAAACTCCTGCGCGGTGTAACGGCCCGTCTTGCTTTTGCCGCACAGCACAATAGACCGGCTGGCGATGGCCCAAACCGATCTTCACGAACCAGATGTCGAACCGTCCGCCCAGGAGGGCCCCAAGCAGGGTGAAGGACGGCAGTTCGACGAAGAGAACCGGCTGAAGCCGGAGTTCGTGCGGCAGGTGCGCGAAGCCCTGTATGACGAGATCGAAGACAGCGTCTACGATCTGGTAGAGCCGCTGCACCCCGCCGACATTGCCGACCTGTTCGAACTGCTGGAACGGCGCGAGCGCAACGACCTGGCCGCCGCCATCACCGATCTGATGAGCAGCGAAGTCGTGGCCGAGCTGAACGACTACGTCCGCGAGGACATGATCGAGGCT
>CAJXTZ010000109.1 GCA_913061345.1 uncultured Erythrobacter sp. | reverse complement strand
TCGCAACCGGCAAAGCAGTGAAAAAGGATGGCTTTGCGACCGAGCGTCACGCCCAGCGATGGCGTGCGGTCATCATGTGCAGGGCAACAGGCCATGCCTTTCGTGCCTGGCCATTTGCCGCCGCGAGTTTCGCAGATACGGCGGGCGGTGCTTGCCAGTGAAGTGAATACTGTCGTTTCATGATTTGGCATGGGCTCTGCGGTCCTTATGGCTCGCTCCCCCAAGCTTACCTCTGCTCTTGCTAGCGTCCGCAGTACCCTGGCAGCTGCAGGCGAAGTGCGTTTGGGGATCCCGAAACAGGGCTGAGCGAACGCAAGCTCTGCTCAGTCGCTTGACCATTGTCGTCAACACATCCGCGCTACATTCGCTTGACTGGCGGCGGTTCTTCATACTCGTGCGCGAAGGCCGTCAACAGATCCCTCGGCATGTCTTGCGCAGTGAGTTCAAGTGGTCCGGCTTCACCCCAGAAAGTGCGAACGATCTGGCTGAGCTCTATCATCACCTGTGGGTGTACAAGCGAGCGTTCTGAGCACAGGATCAATATTGCTTTTTGACTAATGTGTCATATATGAACTCTTGTATCATTGAGTACATCATATATGAGTGGTTAATATGAGTTCGCCCAAATCAACGTCCGCGCTCCGCAAGCTTGGCGAGAACCTGCGTGAAGCGCGATTGCGCCGCCGGATATCGATCGCCGATCTGGCGCTGCGCGCGGGAACCTCGCCCAGCACGGTAACGCGCCTTGAGCAAGGCGAACCCGGCGTAGGCGTCGGCACGCTGTGCGACATACTTGTCGTGTTCGGACTGATCGACCGCCTCGGTGACCTGATCGATATCCGGAAGGACGATCTCGGCCTCGCGCTTGATTCCGGGCGCGTACCTCAGCGCGGCAAGTCCTCGGCCAGCAGCAAACGCAAGAGCTCGCGGCAAAGCCAGTCTTCCGGCAGCGAGACTGACGACACCGATCAGGATGGCGTGGCCTTCTGATGGCCGAGTTTTCGGCCCGTGTCGCCCTGGGCGAAAGGCTGGTGCCCGTCGGACAATTGCGTTTCACGCAAACGGGACCGCGACAGTTCTCGACCTTTTCCTACACGCCCGAATGGACCGAAGACGCGCAAGGCTTTGCTCTCGCACCGAGCTTGCCACGCGATGCGGGACCATTTCATACGTCGGGCCAGCGCGAAGCGATGCGCGATGCCTTGCCCGGCGCATTCGCCGATGCCGCCCCTGACAATTGGGGGCGCAGGCTGCTCGAACGCGCCTATGGTGCCGGTCTTTCCGAATTCGAATATCTGACGCAGTCCGATGACACGTGCCGTCAAGGCGCGCTGCGGTTTCTCGACGAAGACGGTGACATCATCGCCGGCAAAGCCCCGGATGCGGTGCCGCGCCTGGTCGACCTCGAAGCAATCACGAAGATCGCCCGCGATTACGAGCAAGGCAGAGACGTCTCGCCAGAAGACATGCAGGCGCTGGCAGGTGCGGGCGGGTCGGGCGGCGCGCGGCCCAAGGCCAATGTTCGCGATGGGGAGAAATTGTGGCTCGCCAAGTTCACGTCGGTGACCGATCAGCGCCCGATCGAGCGGGTTGAGGTCGCTACGCTCCGACTGGCAAAAGCTTGCGGTATGCGCACCCCCGAAGTCAGACTGGAAATGGGCGATTCCCCCTTTCCCGTTGCCCTGATCGAGCGGTTTGACCGGCGAGGCAGCGCGCGCATTCCGTATATCTCCGCGCGCACCGCGCTGGGCAAGACAGGCACGGAGCTCGGCTCCTACACCGAGATTGTCGATTTCCTGCGCGCGCACTCCGCCGATCCCAAAGCGGATTTCGAGGAGCTCTACCGCCGCCTCATCTTTACTATCCTCGTTTCCAACAAGGACGACCATCTCAAGAATCATGGCTTTCTCTATACCGGATCAAACCGCTGGCGCCTGTCGCCGGTGTTCGACGTAAACCCCGCGCCCGATCGCAACCCGCATCTCGAAACCGCGATCATGGAAGGCGGAGCGCATGATCGCTCGATCGCGCTCGCGCTTGAAGCGTCCGAGTTCTTTGAAATCGTCGAAGCCGATGCCATCTCGATCATCAAGGAGTTGGCCGAGACAGTGGGGGCCGGATGGCGCGATGCCCTCCGCAATGTCGGCGTCATCGGCGCAGCGGCGCGCGATTATGAGCCTGCGTTCGTTCACGATCAAGCCGAGCTGGCTCTGGCGCTTTGACAGCTTTACCAGCTTCATTCTCAAGGACTAATATTGGCGTGAATACATGACGTATCATTCCTTATTGTTTGTTTAAACATGATATGTCATGCACAAGCCATGCCACGCGCCTCCAGAGCTGCCAGCGGATTGCCGCCCCAAAGCCAGCGAGCCATAACGCAGCTCGGCAAAGACATCGCGCTTGCCCGTCGCCGCCGCAAAATGCCGCAGCGGTTGATGGCGGAGCGAATGCTGGTGTCGGTTCAGACCCTTCAGCGGCTCGAAGCTGGTGATCCGACAGTCGGTCTCGCCGTCCTTGTCAGCGCGCTGCATGTCCTGGGAATGACGCAGCGACTTGCCAGTCTGGCCGCGCCAGAGAGCGACCGGGCGGGCATAAGCGAGGATCTTGCGCGCTTGCCCGAGCGAACCCATGCAGCCAGCGATGACGAACTGGATTTTTAACCGGTCATGACAACCGTTCGCTCCTACGTATTCGTCCATCTTCCCGAAGGTCCGGTCCCGGCGGGACTGCTGACGATGACCGACGAACCGCGCAACCAATTCGCGACCTTCG
>CAJXTZ010000108.1 GCA_913061345.1 uncultured Erythrobacter sp. | reverse complement strand
ATGCCTAGTCTCGTGGGCTCGGAGATGTGTATAAGAGACAGTTCGTAAATCGCACCAGCGACACCGCCAGCGCCTCTACTTGGAACGTGCATTCCGGACCCATCGCGGTGGGCAATGGCGAGGTAAACTTCGATTGGGATTATGACGAAGTGGCCGAGGAAGGCCCGATCAGCCTCAGCGGCGACACCCAGTGGCTGGGCTTTACCGATATCTACTGGATGAGCGCGCTGATCGCGGACGATGCCAGCGCGGCAGAAGGCACTTTCCGCGATACAGGCGGCGATATCTATCGCGCGGACCTGATCTACGATGCCGTTACCGTGCCTGCAGGCGAAACGGTGACGCGCACCACACGCCTGTTTGCCGGTGCCAAGGAAAGCGCCGTGCTGGACCAGTACGAGGCGCAAGGTGTCGAGCGTTTCGGCCTCGCCATCGACTGGGGCTGGTTCCGCTTCATCGCCTGGCCCATGTGGCAGGTGCTTATCTTCCTGTTCGGCCTGTTCGGTAATTTTGGCGTTGCGATCATCGCGTTGACGCTGGTGATTCGGTTGATCCTGTTCCCAATCGCGCAGAAGCAATTCCATTCCATGGCGCAGATGCGTGCCGTGCAGCCCAAGATGAAGGCGCTGCAGGAACGCCACAAGGACGACAAGCAGCAACTGCAGCAGGAAATGGCCAAGCTCTACAAGGAAGAGAAGGTCAATCCGCTGGCGGGCTGCCTGCCGATCTTCATCCAGATCCCGATCTTCTTCGCCCTCTACAAGGTGTTGCTGCTGGCAATCGAGATGCGACATGAGCCGTTCTTCGGCTGGTTGCGCGATCTTTCCGCGCCCGATCCCGCGACCATTCTCAACCTGTTTGGTCTGCTTCCCTTCGATCCACCCGGCTTCCTGGCCATCGGTGTGCTGGCGGTGCTGCTGGGCTTCACCATGTGGTTGCAGTTTAAACTGAACCCTGCGGCTATGGACCCGATGCAGCAGCAGATCTTCATGATCATGCCGTGGGTGCTGATGTTCGTGATGGCGCCGTTTGCCGCTGGCCTGCTGCTCTACTGGATCAGCAACAATATCCTGACCCTTGCGCAGCAGAAATATCTCTACGCACGCAATCCGGAACTGAAGGCGCAGATGGCGAAAGAGCGCGAAGAAAAGGCGGCCGCCGCCGAACGTGAAAAGGCCGAAGGGTGACACCTGAAGACGAACAACTGGCCAAGGCGGCAAGTAAGCTGTTTTCGGGCCGGGTCGAATTCCTGCTCTCGGCTCCGCAGCTTAAACATCTGCCCGATCCCGATTATCCGGAGATTGCCTTTTGCGGACGGTCCAACGTCGGCAAGAGTTCGCTGATCAATGCCCTGGTAAATCGCAAGGCCATTGCGCGCGCGTCCGTCACACCCGGTCGGACGCAGGAGCTTAACTTCTTCGAGGTCGGCGATCCCACTGAATTCCGGCTGGTGGACATGCCCGGCTATGGCTTTGCCAAGGCACCGGTGAAGGTGGTGGAGAAATGGCGCAAGCTGGTGCGCACGTTCTTGCGAGGACGCGTGCCGCTGAAACGCACGCTGGTGCTGGTGGATAGTCGTCATGGTCTTAAAGACAGCGACCGCGACATGATGACCATGCTTGATGAAGCTGCTGTCGGTTACCGGCTGGTGCTGACCAAGGCCGACAAGATCAAGGCGAGCAGTTTGGAGGCTGTAAGCGCGCAGGTTGCGGCAGAAGCGCGCAAGCATCCCGCCGCCTATCCGCAGATGCACGTGACCAGTGCGGAAAAGGGGATGGGTATCGATGAGCTGCGCGCTGCGATCCTGAAAGACATTCGGGATTAGGGCAGAACGCCGACCGGCCCCTGGAATGCAGATACAAAAAAGGCGCCGGAAGGCGCCTTTTTCAATTCAAGAGCTTCGAAGTTCAGCGCGTACGCGAACCGCCGAAAAGCCAATCCCAAAAACCGCCACCCATTGTTCGTCTCCTTGTTGCTCGGAGACGTTATGAATTAACCATATATGTTTGTAAAGTCTAAACCATGTTTCTTAAGGGTTCGGTATCGCTATCCTTATGATCTTCAAGAATTCTTTCGAATGGTAGGGGCTTTGATATTGCGAAACCCTGCGCCACGACACATCCCGAATCGCGCAACAAGGTTAACGTTCCGGCATCTTCGACACCCTCTGCAACGACGATGATTCGCAGGTCGCGGCCAAGCTGAAGAACGCTTTTGACGATCCCCAGTGCCTTGGGATCGCTCGTCATCGGAGCGATGAACGTGCGGTCGATCTTGAGTTCGGAGAAGGGAAGCCGCAGCAGCGCCTCCAGGCTGGCCGCGCCTACCCCAAAATCATCCATGGAAATCTTGGCGCCAAGTGCTTTGAGTTCGCCCAGTATTTCTGCCGCCAGATCGAGGTTGGAGATACGGTAGGTTTCGGTGATTTCAAGAGTCAGTCGGTGCGGATCGAAGCCGCTTTCTTCGAGAGCCTGCGATACCATGCTGACAATGGATCGCTCGTGCAGCAACGTAGCAGAGATGTTTACTGCAATCGGGAGGTGCAGACCCGCGTCCTCAAACGCGATACCCGCACTGCACGCCTGTTCCAGCACGAATTTGGTCAGCTGGCTCATGCGCCCGGCCGTCTCGCATTGCCGAATAAAGTAATCGGGCGGGATGTGGCCCTTCACCGGATCCTTCCACCGCACGAGCGCCTCGGCCCCTATGATCTCGCCAGTTTGCACCATGATCTTGGGCTGAAAAGCAAGGTAGATTTCACCATTGTCGAGCGCTGCATCGATCCGCGCCTGAAGGGAGATGTTCCAGATCAGATCTTCTTGCGAAGCCATGTCGGCGATGGCGATAGGTTCAAACGTCTCGTTGGTCTTTTCGGCTGCCGCGATAGCACCCGCAAGGCGCCGCGCCACATATGGGCTG
>CAJXTZ010000107.1 GCA_913061345.1 uncultured Erythrobacter sp. | reverse complement strand
GCAGCGCGCAGTTCGACCTGACGGCGGACGAGCCGGGCGACTGGGCCTTCCACTGTCACCTTCTCTACCACATGCATGCCGGGATGTTTCAGATCGTCACGGTCGCCAATCCCGACGGGAGCGAAGCATGAAAATTCGTATTGTCAGCCTGCTCGCATCGGTCGCAGCCGGCTCAGTTCTCGCCTCCCCCGCGGCGGCACAGCATGCCGGTCATTCGCCGACGGGACCGCAGCAGAGTGTCGAGGCGCAGTCTGACGCGAAGACAAAGTGCGAACTAGAAGCCGAGCGCCATCGCGCAATGGGGCATCCCGTAGCAGATGGAGCATGCGAACCGGCTGCTCAGCCTGAAGCCGCCATGGACCGCTCGCAGATGGATCATTCAACCATGGATCATGGTTCGATGACCGCTCGGGACGGTCATTCTGGCATGACAATGCCGATGGACGCTGCCCGTCCACAGGCATCGCCCGAAAGTCATGAGGGAATGGATCACGGCTCGGTGCCGCAGGGCAAGCCTGCCGAAGGCGCGATGGATCATTCGCAGATGAATCACGGCGAGATGGGACAGGCGGAAGCCAGTTCGTCGATGGACCATGGGCAGATGGATCACAGCCAGATGAACCATGGGGAGACGCCTTCGCAGGACATGCAGGGCATGGACCATTCGGCGATGCAGATGGGCGCGGACGATGATATCCCGCTGCTGCCGCCTCCTCCAGAAGCCGGGAGCGGCCCCGCGCGCGCGGCGGTCGCCATCTGGGGCGAGGAAGCCATGAACGAAGCGCGCCGCGAGCTTGTCCGCGAGACCGACGGAGGAATGCGCTTATGGTTTCAAGGCGATCGGCTCGAATACCGCGCCCGCGAGGGGAAGGATGGATATCTGTGGGACATCCAGGGATATTATGGCGGCGACATCGACAAATTCTGGTTCAAGTCAGAGGGGGAGGGCAGCTTCGGCGAACCCATAGAAGGCGCCGAGGTTCAGGCGCTCTGGAGCCGCGCCATTGCGCCCTTCTTCGATTTCCAGGCGGGTGTTCGCCAGGACCTCACCGGTCCGGAGCGCACGCACGCGGTTATCGGCATACAGGGTCTCATGCCGTACCGTTTCGAGGTCGATGCTGCGGCCTTCGTGTCCACCAAGGGCGATGTGACCGCGCGGATCGAGGGCGAACTCGACCAGCGCATCACGCAGCGGTTGATCCTCCAGCCCAGAGCCGAACTCGCGCTTTCTGCGCAGGACATTCCCGAGCTGGGCATCGGTGCCGGTCTTGATCGGATTGAGGCGGGCCTGCGTCTACGCTACGAGTTCGCGCGCGAATTCGCACCCTATGTCGGCGTTTCGCAGGAATGGCGCATCGGCGACAGCGCGGATTTTGCGCGGGCCGCCGGAGAGGATCCGAGCGTCACCAATTATGTCGTCGGTGTGCGATTCTGGTTCTGAAATCTCAAAAAGGATAGAACTTCCATGACCAAGACTTTGACACGCATCGCGGCGACTGCGCTTGTTGCCACGCTGATACCGCTGCCGGCCTTCGCGCAGCAGATGGACCACTCTTCCCATGCGAACCATCAGATGCACGCGATGGACGCTTCGGCGGACGATGTCGCGGGCGCTGAAGAAACCCTCAAGGCCTATCGCACCGCTCTTGAAGCGCGCGACGCGCAGGCAATGCGCGCGCTCTTCGCCGAGGACTCGGCGATCTTCGAGAATGGCAAGGCCGAAGGAAGCTTTGCCAATTACATGGAGCACCATTTGGGCCCCGAGCTCGACGCGATTGTGAGCTTCACCTTTACCGACCCCACGCTGACCGTCACCCGGATGGGGCACATGGCCCATGCCTATGAGACGTATGGCTATCGCATCGAACTTAGCGATGGCCGGGTGATCGAGCGCGACGGCGTGGCGACATCGGTGCTTGCTCACGATGCGGACGGGTGGAGAATCGTCCAGTACCATTCCTCGTCGCGCGCGGCGCGCAACTGATTACGGCTTTCGAAGAGGTAGCACCGGTTGGCAACGCCGTCGCTGAAGCTGCGCTTGCATGTGCTCGGCAGCAAGATCCACAAATGGCTGGCGATTTTCGTCGGTGTCCAGGTTCTCTTGTGGATGGGAACCGGCGCCCTCATGTCGTTTCTCGACCTGGAAGAAGTTCGCTCCGAACATGTCGTTTCGCGTGAACAAGAGGCGCTGCCCGCCGATGCCCCGCTCCCGGCCTGGGTCGCAAACGACGGTACTCTTGCAGCGGTAACGACACGTTCGCTCGACGGCGATGCCGTGACCGAGGTCCGCAAGGTTGACGGTAGCGTGAGCCTCCACGATCCGGTGACTGGGCGTAAACTCTCCCCCATCTCGGCGGCAACGGCAAAATCCATCGCCTTGCGCGCATGGACCGGGCCGCGCACGACGATCGAAGGCGCGCGGCTCGTTCACGAACCGGTGGGAACCGAGTTTCGCGGACCATTTCCGGCCTGGCAGGTCACCTATGCTGACGAGGCTTCGACGCGCATCTACATCGATGCCAGCAGCGGCACGCTCGGGGCGGCGCGCAGCGATACATGGCGCCTGTTCGATTTCATCTGGGGCCTGCACATCATGGATTGGACCGAGCGCGATCGCATCAACAGTTGGTGGCTGCTCCTGTTCGGTATTGGCGGCACGATCATAGCCCTGTCGGGTTTCGTCCTGCTGGCGAACCGGATGCCGAGGCTGCGTCGTCGCACAAAGAAGAGCAAGCTCGCCTGAGCCCATGGGGCTTATTCGCGTGGGCGCACTGGGCCAGGAGCCGAATGCGTTCGACGATCGCGATCGAGTCGTCAGCAGACGTGATACGGCGGACGCACATCTGTCGCACCAATACCATCAAATTAATGTGAGGGGCACGCGGCTGCCGTGCGTATCAGGCACATAGGTCGCACTGCAACTGCCGGGCCGGGAGATATACGAGACATGAAAGCCCCCTCATTTTTGGCGCTGCTCGCCGCAAGCCTGCTCTTCGTCGGAC
>CAJXTZ010000106.1 GCA_913061345.1 uncultured Erythrobacter sp. | reverse complement strand
ACCATGAGACATCGGATCACCTCCTTTCGCGCTTTGAGCCAAGGACCCTGCCGTTTCACCGGGGGCCAAGACCGCGTTCACCGCTGGCCTTGGGTATGGTTTTGAATCACTGAAACGCCGAACGCAAGTGTAGTTTTTTCGTTTTGAACATTTTGTTTTTCGAAGCCGCCTCCGCGGCTTCGTCCTTGGTGCTATTCCCTCCGCTTCGCTGCGGGGCACCTGCGGGCGGCCGTTCGGCCTTGCGGTCCGCTAGGCGCAGACCGTGTCCCGCTTTAGCCTTTCAATATTACGCGAATCTCGGTCGCGATCAGCGACCGACAGCGCGCGAACGGCCGCCCGCAGCGGGCGCAGTTTGCTGCACGTCTAGCGAAGACGCACCGGCGGCGGCCGGTGCGAAAAACAAACAAAACGAAACTCAGCGCGGGGCTGTTTTTAACCCCGGCAATCCTCGATCACGCGAGTAACTTCGGGCCAAGCTGGAACGAACACAGGCTGAAGACCCGCGACCTCGACGGCGAAGCGGCCCTTCGAGAAGGCCATGGCATCCAGCAGCGGATCGCTGGCGGCAACTTCGGCCACCACCATCGGGGCGCGGCTCGTGACCGGGCCTGCGGTCAGGCGTCGATCCTGCGTTTCGGTGCGGACCAGCATTTCCGCCTGACCTGTCACCGTACCCTGCCGCGCTATGCTGATACGGTTGCTCTGGCGATTACAGACCAGCAGCAGGGTGATACCCTGCGGCGTGCGGTCGGTGCCGAAAATCGCCATGGTTTCGCCCGGTTCGCTCACATAGTTCCAGTCGCCCGTCGTCTGGGGCGCATCCATCCAGTTGTCGAAGCTGGGCGTCACCACCTGCGGGGGTGCGCTGTCCGGTTCCGGACTGGGCGCGGTGGCCGCCGGTGCGGGGGAGGGGACCGGAGTCGGCTCCGGCGAAGGCGGCACGCAGGCGACCAGCGCAAGGGTGCCAAGCAGGGCGGTTGCGGACGGTTTCATTCGGTTTTTCATTAGCTGCATGCATCCAATACGCGCGAAATGCCCGGATGTGTCGGGAATTGCATTGTTCTTTCTGGACGTGTGACCATCGCCCGCTCTATCGCTGCGCCGATGACCGAGCGCAAGCCATCTCGCAAACGGATCGATCAATTGCTCGTCGAGCGTGGCGAAGCCGAATCGCGCACCCGCGCGCAGGCGCTGATCATGGCGGGGCTGGTGTTCGCCGGGCCTCCGGGAAAGCTCAGCCGCGTCGACAAGTCCGGCCAACAAGTTGCTGACAACTGGGCAATCGAGGTGCGCGGGCGCGATCATCCATGGGTGGGGCGCGGCGGGGTGAAGCTGGCCCATGCGATAGAGCACTTTCGTCTCGATCCCACGGGCGCGGTGGCGATGGATATCGGTTCTTCGACCGGGGGCTTTACCGAAGTGCTGCTGCATTACGGGGCAGAGCATGTCTTCGCCGTGGATGTCGGTACCAACCAACTGGCATGGAAGCTGCGGCAGGATGATCGCATCACCGTGCTGGAGCAGACCAACGCCCGCGCGTTGACTCCCAACATTATCGATCGGCCCTGCAACTGGGTGGTGTGCGACGCCAGCTTCATAGGTCTTGCCAAAGTGCTGGAGGTGCCGCTGGCGCTGGCTGAGCCGCAATGCCGTCTGGTCGCGTTGATAAAACCGCAGTTCGAAGTCGCGCGCAACGAAGTTGGCAAGGGCGGTATCGTGCGGGACGATGCTCTGCACCAGAGGGTGTGTGACGAAGTGCGCGACTGGCTGGAAGCAGGCGGCTGGCGCATCGAGGGGATTACGCAGAGTCCCATAACGGGAACCGAAGGCAACGTAGAATACCTCGTTGCCGCCTTGCGCGATGGCTGAGCGCCAGCCAAGCTGACCGCGCAACCGAATCACGGAGTAGCGTCAACCGATGAACCGCCTCGCCTCGTCAGCGCAATTGCGCGCCAGCCTGATCCGCTGGGCACTGTTCATCATTCCAACGGTGATGTTGCTGGGATTCTTCTCGGGCCAGATGGCCGGCAGCTCGGCAGACAGCGCGTGGTTCCAGTCGTTGAACACGCCCGCGCTGTTTCCTCCGCCAGCCACGTTCGGCCTGGTGTGGAGCGTGTTGTACTTCATGATGGGCTTGGCGCTTGCGCTGGTATGCGCTGCATGGGGATCGCGGCTGCGCGTGGCGGCGATCTTCGCTTTTGTAATCCAGTTCATCCTCAACCTCGCATGGTCGCCGATGTTCTTCGCGCGGCACGATATCGGCATAGCGCTGGGTGTCATCATCGCGCTGGACGTGGCGTTGATCATCACCGTCGTGTTGTTCTTCAAGGTACGCAAATGGGCTGGCGTACTGCTGGTGCCCTATCTTGCATGGGTCTTGTTCGCGACGCTGCTGAACTACCAGTTCTTGCAGGCGAATCCCGGTGCCTCGCAAGTCGAAAGCACAGGCGCGGTGCAGCGGTACGAATTCTAGGTTGCCAAGGCGCGCTGGCTTCACCACATTATATTGCATGCAGAGCCAGAACCCGATCATCGCCGATTTCGTCAAACTCGCCAACAGTGCCGCAGGCACCTTTGCCGGGATGAGCCGCGAGGCCCGCGATGGCGCGCGAGAAAAGATGAAAGAAGCCATGGGCGGCCTCGATTTCGTCAGCCGCGAGGAATTCGACGCGGTGAAAGACATGGCCGCTCTCGCCCGCGAGAAGGTGGATATTCTGGAAGCGAAGATCGCTGCGCTCGAAGCCAGGCTAGGCGACAAGTAACGCTTCGCCGGCATTGCGTAGGGCTCGGCTGACGCCATGCATGTCCGCGCTCCTGCCATCCTCGTATCCGCTCGCCAGCATGGCGAAACCGCTGTCGTCGCGCGCTTCCTGACAGAGCAGTTCGGCATCGTCGCAGGCTATGTCGCGGGTGGGCGCGGTCGAAATTTGCGGCCCGTCGTGATCCCCGGCAACCTCGTGGACCTGCAACTCTCTGCCCGGTCGGAAAGCCAGCTTCCCTTTGCGAGGGTAGAACTGAGCGAAAGCCGCGGGCCATGGCTGGCCGAACCGCTGCCTGCCGCCGCCATCGGCTGGGT
>CAJXTZ010000105.1 GCA_913061345.1 uncultured Erythrobacter sp. | reverse complement strand
CGAGGAATTACCGCAGCGACATGAAGGGGTAGCATATAATGCGCGTTCTGCTGATCGAAGACGAGCCGACAACGGCAAAGGCAATCGAGCTGATGCTCACCACCGAAGGCTTCAACGTCTACTCGACCGATCTGGGCGAAGAAGGCCTCGATCTGGGCAAGCTGTATGATTACGATATCATCTGCCTCGACCTGAACCTGCCCGACATGCACGGCTACGACGTGCTGAAGAAGCTGCGCGTCGCCAAGGTGCAGACGCCCGTGCTTATACTTTCCGGCATCGCCGAGATGGACAGCAAGATCCGCTCCTTTGGCTTCGGTGCCGACGATTACGTAACCAAGCCTTTCCATCGCGACGAACTGGTTGCCCGCATTCACGCCGTTGTGCGCCGTTCGAAAGGCCACAGCCAGTCGATCATCCGCACTGGCAAGCTGGCGGTGAACCTCGATGCCAAGACCGTGGAAGTCGATGGCGCGCGCGTTCACCTGACTGGCAAGGAATATGCGATGCTGGAACTGCTCAGCTTGCGCAAGGGCACCACGCTGACGAAGGAAATGTTCCTCAACCACCTGTATGGTGGCATGGACGAACCCGAACTCAAGATCATCGACGTGTTCATCTGCAAGCTGCGCAAGAAGCTTTCCAGCGCTTGCGGCGGCGACAACTATATCGAAACCGTCTGGGGCCGCGGCTACGTGCTGCGCGATCCCGATGCGGCAGAAGAAACCGAAGCCGCCTGAGGCTCTTGGCAAATCGTTCCAGTTACTCGGACGGGAGAATAAGGGCTCCGGAAGTTTGTCACTTTCGGGGCCCTCTCATGCCGCTACGAAGAAATACTTTGCTGCAGATGCGCCTGCCGGAAGAGCCGTTCGATAATATCGGTGCAGCCTGACGTGCCTTTCCCCGATGGGGGCGTGCCCGATGAAATCGCTTGGGCGCAAGCCTGGCTGGAGCGATACGTTGACTGAGCCTCAACCCAATCAGTTCGACTTCAAACCCTGCAAGTCCAGCCCGCTAGGTTCTTGGAACAAACGCAGGCCGAACTCGGGCAGGATAGCGATCAGGTGATCGAACACGTCGGCCTGTATTCGCTCGAACTCGGTCCAGTTGGTGGTGTCGGTGAAGCAGTATATCTGCAGCGGCAATCCCTGCGGCGTCGGTTCCAGCTGACGAACGAGCAGGGTGAAACCCTCCCCCTTCAGTTCAGGATGGGCGCGAAGATAGGCCACCACATATGCGCGGAATGTGCCGATATTGGTGATCCGCCTGGCATTGACGGGGTTAGCATCACCGGCCAGTTCCCGCGCGTTCCAGCTGGCAAGTTCTTCGTCCTTGCCTGCAAGATAGTCTGAAAGCAGGCGGAAGCGGCGCAGGTTGTTCACTTCATCCTGCTCCAGGAAGCGGACGGAATTCTGGTCCAGCGGCAGCGCGCGCTTGATCCGCCGCCCGCCGGCATTCTTCATCCCGCGCCAGTTCTTGTAGCTATCGGAAATCAGCTTGTGCGTGGGAATGGTGGTAATGGTCTTGTCGAAGTTCTGCACCTTCACCGTGTGCAACGCGATATCGATCACGTCGCCATCGGCGTTCATCGAAGGCATTTCGATCCAGTCGCCCACGCGCAGCATGTCGTTACTGGATAGCTGGACAGAGGCGACGAGGGAAAGGATCGTATCCTTGAAAACCAGCAGCAGCACCGCCGCCATCGCGCCGAGACCGGACAACAGCAGCAGCGGGGATTGCTCGATCAGCGCGGCGATCGCAAGGATCGCGCCGGCGCAGTAGATGACGATCTTGAGAACCTGGATATAGCCCTTGATCGGCTTGTTCTTCGCCTGCGGCTGGCGATTGTAGATCTCGTTGATATAATCCAGCGCCTTGCTGATCGCCATCGCCACGCTCAGCACCACACAGGCCATGGCGATATTGTGCACCAGCGTGCGCACGGTCGGATAGAGGTACGGCACCAGTTCGATGCCATTGGCCACGATCAGCAACGGCGCCACCGTGGCGAGGCGCGCGGCGGCCTTGTCCGCCGTCAGCGTGCGTGTGTCGAGGAATGGCGCGGCCAGCTGCAGGATCACTTTCTTGAGAAGAAAGTTCACCGCCAGCGCCAACAGCGCCAGCCCAGCCAGGCCAAGTGCCGATTGCGCCCAGACCGGTTGCGCGTTGAAAAGCGTGATTGCAGGTTCCATACCAGAGCGCGCCTAGCCGAGAGCGTGGTCGCTGCTCAACCCCCGCCCGCCTAGCCATCTGCAGATGCCATCTGGACAAGACCCGCCTGCCCCCTCTAGCGAGCGCGATATGACAGCCTACAAGGACGGCGATCCCACCACGCTCAACCGACTTTACGGCCGCTCTGTCGGCAAGCCCCTGCGTGCGCAGCAGCAGGATCTTGTCGACAGCTTCCTGCCGAAGATTTCCGTTCCCTCCGAGGGACCGGTTACGGCGCAACGCCTGTTCGGCGAGGATTGCCCGCTGCATTTCGAAATCGGCTTCGGCGGCGGCGAGCAACTTGCCTACCGGGCGGACCTGCTGCCCAACCACGGATTTATCGGTGCAGAGCCTTTCATCAACGGTGTGGCGCAAGCGCTGACGCATGTGCGCGACGGAAAGCTGGCCAACGTTCGCCTTCATGCCGGAGACGCGCTGGAAGTGCTGGACCGGGTGCCCGATGGCGCGCTGACCATGGCCTACCTGCTGCACCCCGATCCCTGGCCCAAGGCGCGGCATGCCAAGCGCCGCATGATGAACGATGGCCCGGTGCAGATGATTGCCAACAAGCTGAAGCCCGGCGGCGAATTCCGCTTCGGCACCGATCACCCGGTCTACGTGCGCCATGCGCTGATGGTAATGCGCCGTTTCACCGATGTGTTCGAATGGGTGGCCGAAGGGCCGGATGCCTTCCGCAATCGCCCCTCAGGCTGGTGCGAAACCCGCTACGAGAACAAGGCGCGCACCAAGATGGGGCACGAGGTCTGGTACTTTCGATTCAGACGACGCTAAAGTACGAAATCGTTGTAAAACAATGTACTTAGCAGATTCACCTTACGCTAGAATTGCCTCCATTTCGCCCCTTTTTCCGCTTGCGTGATTGCCCGGTGATTGCCAGAAAAGGGACACGAGGTTTAGGATGGCAACAGGAAAAATCACGAAAAAATCGATAGATGCGCTGGAGCCGAGCAGCTCGAGCCAGCTCCTTTGGGATACGGACCTCAAAGGATTCGGTGCGAAAATCACTCCAGCCGGCTCGATATCCTATGTGCTGCAGTTCCGAATGGGCGGCCGTGAAGCTCGAACAAGACGCTATACTATCGGGGCGCACGGGTCGCCGTGGACACCGACGACAGCGAGAGTGGAGGC
>CAJXTZ010000104.1 GCA_913061345.1 uncultured Erythrobacter sp. | reverse complement strand
CCGCAATTATGTGGCGACGGTTATTATGCGGAGTCGAGTATGCCGTTTCGTTGCTGATGCCATTTTTACTGTCGGTTAGACAGACCATGCACGCATATGCACTCCGCATAACTATGCTTTCTCGCGATGGTTTCACATCGTGAGGAGATAGAAGATGGATACCCAAAATCGTAATCGCTGGTTCCTGAATCCGGGACCAGTCTTGTCTTGGATCGATCAGTTCGCTGCCGAGCTTGCTGCTCAGAGATATTCGCCGCTGACCATCGATGGCTACAGGGCTTCGGCTCGCCATTTCGTGGTTTGGCTCGAAGGCGTTTGCATCTCGATCGACGAAGTTGATGACGGCGTTCTTCGTCGCTTCGCCTCCCACCAGTGCCGATGTCCCGGTGGGCGGCGATGGCAGCATGTTTCGCAAAAATACGCGCGCCGCGCCGGAAGGTTCGTTGTTTTCCTGCGACATGCGGGCGTCGCACCACCGGCGCTGAAGGCCGCGTCAGAGTATCCCCTGCTGGACGAGTATCAGCGCTGGTTGCGTGTGCATCGGGGATTGTCGGAACGGACGATCGCCCGCCATCACCGCATCCTCCACAAGCTGTTGCCGGAACTTGGCACTGCAACTCTCGATTATGACGCCACCCGGATTCGCAGTGTTGTCCGCAAGTGGCGGGAACAAACCGGGCCGGCCGACCTGAGGACCATGACAAGCGCCTTGCGCAGCTTTCTTCGTTTCCTCGCCGGCGCAGGCCTGTGCCGGCCTGATCTTGATCACGCCATTCCGCCGGTCTTGCAATGGCGCCTTTCGTCGTTGCCGCGATATCTTGCAGCAGCCGATGTCGAACGCGTCATTGCATCCTGCGATCTACTCGCCAGGGGGCGCCTGCGTGACCGGGCGATCTTGCTTCTGCTGGCGCGCCTGGGGTTGCGGGCCGGGGATGTGGCTGGCCTCAAACTAAGCGACATCGACTGGACGTCGGGTGTCCTGCACTTGAATGGCAAAGCCCGTCGCCAGGTTCGGCTGCCGTTGCCGCAAGAGGTCGGCGATGCGCTTCTGGTGTATATCGAACAGGAACGACCGCGCCTGCCTCAGGAAGCGGTCTTTCTGATGATGGTTGCCCCCTATCGGTCATTTGCGCAGTCCAGCCATGTCTCGACGATTGTAGCGCTGGCGTTGAAGCGTGCAGGCATTTCCGACCCGCCATCGGCCGGAGCTTCCTTGCTGCGCCATTCTGCGGCGACTTCGATGCTGCGATCGGGGGCCACACTCGAGGCTGTCGGCACGGTGCTGCGTCACCGTTCCCTCGATATGACTGCGCATTACGCCAAGGTCGATATCGCGATGCTGGCGCAGATCGCCCAACCCTGGCCGGGAGAACCGGCATGCTGAGTCAGCTCCTCGCCGATCATGTAGTGCTGCACCGGGCGTTGGGGTTCAAATTCCGGACACAGGGCAGTCTTCTGCGCAACTTCGTCGCCTTTGCCGAAAGCCGCAACGAGCAGGTCGTAACGACAGCCACCGTGCGCGAGTGGGCACTACAGGCACCTTCGCGGGAACAAAGACGCAACCGGCTTTTGACAGTACGCCGCTTCGCACTCTCGCTCCGTGCCGAGGACCCGCGTCATGAAGTTCCCGCCGTCGATCTATTCGGCAGCGCCAGTTATAAGCGGCGCACGCCTTACATCTACAGCCCCGTTGAGATCCAACGGCTGATCGACGCTGCGCGGCAACTTGGCCCCGACGGCTCGATCCGACCGCTCACCTACGCCACGATGTTCGGGCTAATCGCGGCCACCGGCATGCGCGTTTCGGAAGCGCTGGCCATGCGGTTGCCGGACGTGACCTCTGACGGGCTTATCATTGCCCAGACCAAGTTCAAGAAGAGCCGACAGCTGCCGCTGCATCCAACGACGCGACGCGCACTTGACGGGTATCTCGCGACGCGCCTGAAGGCGGCCAGTCCGAGCGATGCATTATTCATCTCGCCTCAGGGCACGCCGCCCGCCTATCCGACCGTGATAACGGTCTTCCTGCAGGTCATACGATCGATCGGCTTGCGCGGCGCGGCAGGAACACCGGGGCCCAGGATTCACGATCTTCGCCACACGTTTGCCGTTCGCTCTCTCGAGTCCTGTGCGCACGATTCCAAGTTGGTGGCTCGGCATATCACGGCCCTCAGTACCTATTTGGGGCACGCCCATGTCACCGATACATACTGGTATCTCGAGGTGACGCCCGAACTGATGGCGCACATGGCGGCTGCCAGCGAGGCATTCCACAGCGGGGTGTCGAGATGACCGACCTTGCCAAACATCTCGCTGCCTTTCTGCGTGAGCACCTTCCCCATGAGCGCCGCGCAAGCGTTCATACTTGCGACGCCTACGCCTACAGCTTCCAATTACTGGTCACATTCGCCGCCGGTCGATTGCGCAAGCGACCGTGCTTGTTGCAAATCGAGGATATTGACGTGCCGACCATCCTCGCCTTTCTCGAACACATCGAACAGGTGCGCGACAACAAGGCCCGTTCGCGCAACGCGAGGCTCGCCGCAGTGAAGTCCTTCTTCCGCTATCTCGAGCACCGTGTGCCTGCCGTGCTGGACCAAGCGCTTCGGGTACATGCCATACCGATGAAGAAGATCGATCAGGGACTTGTGGCGTCACTTTCGCGGGCCGAAGTGCAAGCGCTGCTCGATGCGCCGGATCGACGAACAGCATCGGGCATCCGTGATCGAGCCATGCTGCATCTGGCTTTTTCCGGAGGGCTGCGCGTTTCCGAACTCGTCGGCGTCGGACTCGACCAATTCGACGGGCGATCGCCAGCCAGCATCCACATCATCGGCAAAGGACGAAGAGAACGCGTGCTGCCGCTCTGGCAGGAGACCGCTGCCGCAATGCGCGCCTGGATCGCGATCCGACCCGAAGTTGGCGACACAGCGCTCTTCCTGAACAATGCCGACAGGATGATGACGCGATCCGGTTTCGAATATATTCTCAAAAAGCACGCCGCTGCAGCGGCGGGCATCGCACCCACTCTAGCGACCAAGTCAATAACGCCCCATGTCCTGCGGCACAGCTGCGCAATGCACATGCTTCAGGCGACCCGCGACATTCGCAAGGTCGCACTGTGGCTCGGTCACGCCACGCTTCAGAGCACCGAGATCTACTTGCGCGCGGATCCAACCGAAAAACTCGAGATGCTCGACGCGCTGGCCCCGCTCGGCATCAAACCAGGCAAATTCCGGCCACCCGACAAACTGCTCGCGATACTTGCCGCGCGATAGATAGTTATGCGGAGTTGAGGGAGCCGGACCTCCCCGGCAAAGCTCAGATCAGCGCCTTCGACTCCGCATAATAACCGTCGCCACATAATTGCGC
>CAJXTZ010000103.1 GCA_913061345.1 uncultured Erythrobacter sp. | reverse complement strand
CGAGATCATGCCTAGTCTCGTGGGCTCGGAGATGTGTATAAGAGACAGGGCGGCGGCTCCAACTATGACGATCTGGACGACGATATCCCGTTCTGATCGTTCGGCAGCGAGAGGGCGAGGCTTGCCCGATTGAGCCTTCGTATTGCAGCGATGTATGATCCTCATGAGCTTGCAGGGCAAGCTCGCGAAGTGTCTTGCTGCGTGAGAGGCACCCGGCTTGATAGCCATCGGGTAGCGCTGGCAGAATTGCGCGCGTCCCGACGTTGCCAATTCGCAGTGCATCGCGGCTCTCGAGCTTGGCGAGATGCCCAGCAGCCAGACCCATTAGGTCAATCGGAAAGTCAAAAGGGGGCTAATCACTAATTCCCGCTGCGTTGCGGCGCTTGGGCTGGTAATGCCGCAGGACACATGCCGTCGCAGTCGGTGGCAGCCCCGGCTAGCCCGGGTCTTGAACGGCTAATCTATTGTTCGGCAATTCGCATCCGGCTCTTTCGTTACTAAACGACGCCGAAACCAAAACGATCTGTTGATGGAGATTCTCAGCGGTGAAGCCGATACTCAAGAAAATTCTGACCGAGAGCCAGTTCGCCAGGCTTCGCGATGCCCATCTCTTCTACAAGACGTCTAAGGCCAGCCAGTTCATCAGCTCGGGGCAGACCGCGGGGTTGAAGTTGGCCTCGCAGGCAAGGCCAATGGCTTCGGCCTACTACTCGCTGCTGTCGCGGCAGTTCCAGCGCGAGGAACGCGCGGTGCTGAGCGGGCTGGCGAAATATCATGCCGATCTTAAGGAAGACGACGCCAATGTTTTCCTGATGCGCAGGAATGTTCATCGGCTGGAGAAGGGGCTGACGATGCGGCCCCGGCGTCCGGTCTTCGCGAAGGACTATATCCTCGAAACGGTCAATGTTTACCGCAAGATCGTGGCCGAACCCTCCCGTTCGCTGGAGACCACGGGCGATTCGCTGAACTGGGGCTATGACGTCCTTACCGCATACTTCGAGGCGGCCGCTCCCGATCCGGTGGTGGATCACGCGCGCGAAGTGTTCGAGAAATGTCCTCCCCCCGCCGAGAGTTGCGCAGGGGGCGGCAAGCGTATCCCCTACAAGCGTATCCTGGACGAGCATCCGGTCGATTACGAGCAGTTGAAGAAGCTCGCCATCAAGCGGCGATCGGTGCGCTGGTTCGAGCAGAAGGCCGTGCCGCGCGATTTGTTGGACAAGGCTTTCACGGTGGCCGGGCTGTCGCCCAGCGCCTGCAACAGGCAACCCTTCCGGTTCCTGGTCTTCGACGATCCCGAAACCGTGGAAGATGTGGCAGCGCTGCCGGGTGGCACCAGTGGCTTCAAGCAGAACATCCCGGTCATGGTGGTGATCCTGGGAACACTGGATGCGTTCTACGACGAGAAGGATCGGCACGTACCTTATATCGACGGTTCTCTCGCCGCCATGTCCTTTGCACTGGCGCTGGAAACTCTTGGCCTTGGCTCCTGCATATTCAACTGGCCGGATGTCGACCGCCACGAGATCCGGGCGACCAACGTGCTGGGGCTAAAACCATACGAGCGTCCGATATTCTTCATGGGAGTTGGCTACCCGGAGCCGGAAGCCACGGTTGCTTACTCCCAGAAGCGCCCGCTCGAGGTTATTCGCGAATACAATCCGCCGATCAATCCCGAATGATCGCTACGGCAGATACAACAGCCGGAACCGTCACCTAGAAAAACCAAACTGCAAACCCCGCCCAGGCTTCGCTGCCGGCCAGCGCCATGCGTAGAGCAAAGCACACCGCGAACAGCACCACGCCGAACATGCTGGCCCAGTGTGGGCGGCCCCTTGTGCGCCAGTCGTAGATCGGGAAAGCGCCGAGGATCGCCAGTTCGATCAGCAGGGTCAGTGGCGCAAAGCCCACGATGAAGATCGCCGCCCGCGCCACCGCCGGGTCCATCATCATCACGCCAGCCAGCACCATCAGGCGCTTGTCCACAGGCGCATCCGATCGCTTCGCAAGGCCCAGTGCATAGAGCATCGCGAAAGTCACGATATCGAAGCCGCTGCCCCTTGCGGCGATCCCAGCGCCGAAGCCAAGAATGACGAAGCCCACCACGATCCCCGTCATGATCGTGAAAAACGGTTCCGAACGCGCGTATCTGGCCATTGCTGTTCCCCCAAACTGCAACGCCATCTTCAGTTAAGACGCTCTTTGAGCGCGTCGCAAGTCCGCTTTGAAACCCTCGCGGTCCTTCGCGCATTGATCGAGAATGACCGGGGCAGAAGATTTCGTGATCGGCACGCAGGTGCGCAAATCGCCGTTTTTCGATGCGACCATGCGCTGGGGCGTGCAATCCTTCTCTGTTTACAATCACATGTACCTGCCCCGAAGTTACGGCGACGAAGTGGCGAACTTCTGGACCTTGGTGAACCACGCCATCCTGTGTGATGTGGGGGCAGAACGGCAGGTGGAAATTTCCGGCCCCGATGCGCCGCGTTTCATGCAGCTGCTGACCCCGCGTGACCTTTCGAACATGGAGCCGGGACAGTGCAAGTACGTGCTCATCACCGATGAGCAGGGCGGTGTCTTGAACGATCCGATTCTGCTGAAGCTGGCGGCCAACAGATACTGGATCTCACTGGCGGATAGCGACATCCTGCTGTGGGCGAAGGGCGTGGCCGTTCATTCGGGCATGGATGTGACGATCGTTGAGCCGGATGCCTCGCCGTTGCAGTTGCAGGGACCCAAATCGAAAGCCGTAATGCGCGCGCTGTTCGGCGATACGCTGGACGACCTTGAGTACTTTCATTTTCATAAGATGGAACTGGAAGGCATCCCTTTGATCGTGTCGCGGACAGGTTGGTCCAAGGAATTCGGCTATGAGTTGTTCCTGCTGGATCACACCATGGGCGATGCCTTGTGGGAAGCAATTATGGCAGCAGGCCGCCCGCTGGGGCTGACGCCGGGCCACACCTCCACAATCCGCCGGATCGAAGGCGCCCTTCTATCCTATCGCGCCGATGCACACCTGCGCACCAACCCTTACGAACTCAATCTTGGCCGCCTGGTCGATCTCGACATGGATGCAGAGTTCATCGGCAAGGAAGCCCTGCGGCGCATCGCCGAGCGAGGCCCGCGTCGCAAGCAGGTGGGGCTGGTGCTGGATTGTCCGCCGATGGAAAGCGCCAACACCGATTACTGGGATGTTCTTGGCGACGATGGATGCGTGGGCGTGGTCACCTCCGCGATCTATTCGCCACGGCTGGAAAAGAACATCGCGTTGGCCCTGATCGCGGTGGACTACACCGATACCGGCACGACATTGAAAGTTGCGCTGAAAGACAGGTTTGTAACGGCGAAGGTGGTCAAACTGCCTTTCTACGATCCCGGTAACGAGAAGGGCTGTCTCTTATACACAT
>CAJXTZ010000102.1 GCA_913061345.1 uncultured Erythrobacter sp. | reverse complement strand
TCCGTCCAATCTCCGCCAAGCATGCTCAAGCTTCACGATTTTTGCAACAGAGCCCTCGAAATAACATCAGTAAACAATATCTACTTAGAAAATGGTTTGTGCTCGGTTGTCAGGTTAGGCCGAGGATATGGCTGGTTTGATACAGGAACACACGCTTCCTTGCTTGAGGCAAGTGAGTTTGTCCGAGTAGTTCAAGACCGACAAAATCTCCAAGTCGCATGCCCCGAAGAAATTGCCTATCGGAAAGGCTGGGTGACGCCAGAGGTCATCGAGAAAGCCGGAAATCTACTAGCAAAGACGAATTACGGCCAATACCTTTTGAGCTTGGTTCACGATGACAGCTACGCCTTGATATAAAAATATGATTTTTAGGGCGTGAACATCCTAGCTGTCTGGCAATATTTGCCGCTTTCCATAGCGAGAGAGGAACATGCTCACGCCTTCGGCAACCACTTTCTCACGTCGCTCCTTCGATGGAGCATCCCCAATACCGATAACTCGTAGCCAAAGAAGGGGCTCGTTCAGCAAACCTAAGAACTGTGAAGCTGCAAGTTCCGCATCTTCGACATGAAGCACGCGGTTCGCACTTAAGGTTCTCAGGTACTCTACCAGAGCTCGCATTGCCGGCGCCTTCCCTGCTTCAAAGAAGGTTGTTGGCAGGTCGGGAAACCGGGTTCCCTCACTAATAACCATACGAAGAAAAGCCACAGCAATCGGCGGTTCCCAAAAATCCACAACGGCATCCCCAATCCGCTTCAGACCAGCCGCCGGATCGCTTAGAACAGACTCATCAGCGGTAATTTCCACAACGGGAAATTCACTCCATACTCGCTCTACGGATGCGATAAACAGCGCCTCCTTGCTTTCGAACTGGTTGTAGACAGTTCGGCGCGCAACTGAGGCCTCCCGCGCAACCAGGTCCATGCTCGTGTCTTCAAAGCCTCGCGCGAGGAAGACGCGCGTTGCGGCATCCAGGATTCCCTCTCGTTTCGGTATGTCGCTGCGAGTTGAGGGACCGGCGCTGCGGGGGGGAATCGCTAATTTCGTTCACGATGATCATCACCTTCCTTGACTGCACTGCACTGTGCAATGTAGTATGTGTTGGAGACTGCACGCACGGTGCAGTGTAAACGAGGAGATAGAGTATGTCAGTCGTAAATTCCAGCGTCGCTTTGCCTGCTGAGGTCTCAAAGGACCGTTTCGCCAGGGGATCTGCTACATTCGCCGCAGTCACCGGCATTCCCACGGAGGAATACCTTGATGGATTTAAGGATAGCTCGCCTGATTTTGGTCGCTATGTGATTGAGTGGGTCTTCGGCGATGTATACAGCCGCACCGATTTGGATTTGAAAACCCGGGAACTCGTTATCATCGCAGCCGGCGCGGCGTTGGGCGCAACGGGAATTGATGTCATCAAATTTCATGTCCCCACTGCGGTACGCGCGGGTGCAACCCGAGACCAGATTTTCGGCGTTCTTACCCAGGTAGCGATTGTTGCAGGTGTTCCCACAGCAATCGCCGCAATTTCGGCGGCGGCACAAGTCTTGGGGCCACACTCTCAGGTCGCTGATGGTGCCAAGGCATGAATATCAGGTCCGAGGATCAGCTCAGCGGATTAGCGATAAGCCTAATGGCTGTCGCGTCCGCATTGACTGTGGCAAACGTGGGCTCTGTTGCAAAGATTGGCGGCAGTCAGAGGTAGGCTGTCGCTCTGCGCCGATCAGGCGGCTGCTGCGAAATGGTGGTTGAGCATGCCCATGGCCTCCGTCAGCGCCGAGGGCCCAATGCCAAAAGCTCTCTCCACAAGGCGCACCTCGCCCCTGATGCCGGGCTGCAGGCACCAGGGGCGAGCCTGTCCTTTGCGCAGGGCTCGCATGACTTCGAATCCCTTGATCGTGGCATAGGCCGTGGGGATCGATTTGAAACCGCGCACCGGCTTGATCAGTATCTTGAGCTTTCCGTGATCGGCCTCGATCACGTTATTGAGATACTTCACCTGCCGGTGGGCCGTCTCCCGGTCCAGCTTTCCTTCGCGCTTCAATTCGGTGATCGCTGCACCATAGCTCGGCGCTTTGTCGGTATTGAGCGTGGCAGGCTTTTCCCAGTGCTTCAGGCCTCGCAGGGCCTTGCCCAGGAACCGCTTCGCTGCCTTGGCGCTGCGGGTCGGCGACAGGTAGAAATCGATCGTGTCGCCCCGCTTGTCGACTGCCCGGTACAGGTAGGTCCACTTGCCCCGCACCTTGACGTAGGTTTCATCCAGGCGCCAGCTCGGATCAAAGCCACGCCGCCAGAACCAGCGCAGCCGCTTCTCCATCTCCGGGGCGTAGCACTGGACCCAGCGATAGATCGTCGTATGGTCGACCGAAATGCCGCGTTCCGCCAGCATTTCCTCAAGGTCGCGATAGCTGATCGGATAGCGACAATACCAGCGCACCGCCCACAGGATCACATCACCCTGGAAATGGCGCCACTTGAAATCCGTCATCGTTCCGTCCGTCCAATCTCCGCCAAGCATGCTCAAGCTTCACGATTTTTGCAACAGAGCCCCGCGACCTGCACATCGATAGCGGGATGGCGTTGGCCCAACGTCTCCAAAGCTTGCGGCATCAACTGTGCGATGGCCCCTGTGGAGGCACCCAGCCGCACACGCCCGGCCAAGCCCTGCACCTGACGCTCCACGTCCTCAAGCGCCTGCTCCGCATCCGCCAACAGGCGCCGCGCGCGCTCCACCAGCGTTTCTCCAATCGCCGAAGGCTGAATGCGCCCACGTGTGCGCGACAACAGCTTTCCGCCAACCCGCGACTCCAGGTCGGCAATATGCAAACTGACCGTGGGTGGCGCGAGGTGCAGCACACGGGCCGCCTCGGCAAACGAACCCAGGTCGGCAATGGCCACCAACGTGCGCAGACGGTCCAGGCTGATTTCGCGCATGAGTCACTCCTTGTTCAGAAAAGCTGAATTTCATCGTTTAGAAATTCAACTTTTCCTATCTTAGCCCCTCACTGAAGATTGGAACTCCTGATTTCCTATGTCCGAGAGCATTCCATGGCAAGTCCTCTTATATTCATCGACGGCGACCACTCCTCGATCTGATCGAACGGTTTGGCCGGCGGCAGGTTGTCTGCCTGCGGGTCAGCCATGTCCACATCCGGCGGTATGGGCTTGGCCGGTGGCTCCGACGTCTTGAGGTGCTGGCGGCGATCAGCGTCGCGCCGCGCCTTGCGCGTGGCCTTCTGGGCGGTGGTCACGATCTCGCGCATCTGCCCGATCATGCGGAACAGCGCCGACTCGTCCACCTGCTCGCGCCCGAGCTGACGCAATTTGGCCAGCGCCTGGCGTTGTTCCCAGAGGGTGACGGCCGGATGGGACAAGGTGCGGTAGTGGATCTCCAGATAGTGCTGACCTTCCGGTTCCAGTACCCAGATGCGGCTGATGTCGCGCGGATCGCGCCGGATCAGGAAGGCGGGCAAGCGCTCGCGCCGGGCAATCCACGGCTTGAGGGCGTCGGCGTAGTAGTGGATGCTGTCTCTTATACACATCTTCGAGCCCACGAG
>CAJXTZ010000101.1 GCA_913061345.1 uncultured Erythrobacter sp. | reverse complement strand
CGGCGTCCTGCTCGCTTGCCGGTTTCTCGCGCATGAACAAGGCGCGGGCAAGGATAATAACGACGCCAATCGTTATCGCGGCATCGGCGACGTTGAAAATCAGGAATGGGCGGAAGTCGCCAATGTGCAGGTCGGCATAGTCGATCACATATCCGTAGAGGAAGCGATCGCGAATATTTCCCAGCGCGCCGCCCAGCACCATGCCAAGTGCCACGATGTCACCCAGCAGCTTTTCGCGCAGCATCCACACGAACACGACAACAGAGATCAGCGCAGTGACGCCGACGAGGATCCAGCGCATTTCCATGCTCGTCGCCTCGAACATGCCGAGGGAGACGCCGTAATTGTTGGTGCGGGTGAAATCGAAGAAGGGCAGCAGCGGATAGTGGTCGCCCACGCGGCTGAGGCCCAGGTCCTCCACCACGAAATTCTTCACCCACTGGTCGATGGCGAAGATCGCCAGCGCCAGAACGATGCCGTAGATCCGGAATTTGGCGAGCGTGCTCATGCCGCAGCGTCCAGTTGGGCAACCACGCTCTCGCAGCGATTGCAGAGGTCGCCATCTTCCGAAACTTCGGGCAGAAGGCGCCAGCAGCGGCCACACTTGGAATCGTCAGATTTTGCCACTGTCACGCTGTCCCCATCGCTCAGCGATACGGTGCCGGTGATGAACAAGGTGGCAAGATCGTCTGCGGTAAAGCCTTCAGGCACGGCGCTGGCGGGTACGGTGACTTCGGCTTCCAGGCCGGAACGAATAGCCTTCTCGCGGCGCAGCGGTTCGATGGCTTCCATCACCCGTTCGCGAAGCTGGCGCAATTGCTCCCAGCGTTCGCCATTCACATCGGCAGCGGGAATTTCAGGCCATTCAAGCAGGTGCACCGATCCGGCTTCGGGATGGCGGGTGGACCATACTTCTTCTGCGGTAAACACCAGCACCGGCGCGGCGTAGCGAATCAGCGCGTTGAACAGGGTATCGAGCACGGTGCGATAGGCACGCCGCTCTGCCGATCCCGGCGCATCGCAATAGAGCCGGTCCTTGCGGATATCGAAGAAGAAGGCCGAGAGGTCTTCGTTCATGAAGTCCACCAGCGCGCGGGTGTAGGCATCGAAATCGTAATTATCGACGTGGGTGCGCAGCTTGCCGTCCAGCTCGCCCAGCAGGGTGAGGGCATAGCGTTCGAGTTCGGCCATGTCCGCCACGTCAACCCGCTCGCTCTCGTCGAAATCTGCGAGTGCACCCAGCATGTAGCGCAAGGTGTTGCGCAGCTTGCGGTACTGGTCCGCCACACCCTTGAGAATTTCCGGCCCGATGCGATGGTCGGCGGTGTAATCGACGCTCAGCGCCCACAGGCGGATAATGTCGGCGCCATATTGCTCCATCACCTTGAGCGGATCGATGGTGTTGCCAAGGCTCTTCGACATCTTGCGACCGTCGGCGGCCATGGTGAAGCCGTGGGTCAGGACCTGCTTGTACGGCGCGCGCCCACGGGTGGCGCAACTCTCCAGCAGCGAGGACTGGAACCAGCCGCGATGCTGGTCACTGCCTTCGAGGTAGAGATCGGCGGGCGATTGCAGGTCGGGCCAGTTGTCGCTTTCCAGCACGAAGGAATGGGTGGAGCCTGAATCGAACCATACGTCGAGAATGTCGGTGACCATCTCGTAATCCTCGACCGCGTAATCGGGGCCTAGAAGCTGGGCGGCGTTTTCCTGCGTCCACGCATCGACGCTGTCCTGCGCGATGGCTTCGATGATGCGCTGGTTCACGGCTTTGTCGACAAGGTACTCGCCGCTCTCGCGATTGACGAACAGCGTGATCGGGACACCCCAGGCGCGCTGGCGGCTGAGAACCCAGTCCGGGCGGCCTTCGACCATCGAACCAATACGGTTCTTGCCCTTGGCGGGAACGAACCGCGTTTTTTCGATTTCGGCCATCGCCGTCTGTCGCAGGGTAGCTGTGTTGTCCGCCTGCGTTCCGAGCGCGACCGCGCCGCCGATGGCATTGGGCACGGCGACGTCGAAATCGAACGTGCCCAGCGGCTTGTCCATCGGCACGAACCACTGCGGCGTGCAGCGGAATATCACCTTGGCTTTCGAGCGCCAGCTGTGTGGATAAGAGTGTTGATAATCTGCGGATGCGCTGAGCAAACCGCCCGCTTCGCGCAGGTCCGAACAGATCGACCCGTCGGGCGCGTTGAACTTCGGGTTGATGACGTTGCCGGATCTTTCGTCCGTGCGCGGCAGCCAGCCCCAGTCCTCGCGGTAGCGGCCATCGTCCTCGACCACGAATTTGGGCGTAATGCCATTGGCCTTGCACAGCTCGAAGTCGTCCTCGCCATGGTCGGGCGCCATGTGGACGATACCCGTACCCGCATCGGTGGTGACGAAATCGCCCGCCAGCATCGGGCGCGGCTCGGCGAAGAAACCGCCGAGGTGGTGCATCGGGTGGCGGACCTTGGTTCCGGCGAGTTCGGAGCCTTTGAAGATGGTGCCCAACGGCATTGGCTCAGCCTCGTTGTATTCTACTACTTCGAGAATGGGGCCGTTCTCGTCTGAGACAGTCGAGTGCTTTTTCCAACCACGAAGGCGATACCAAGTGTCAGTGACCAGCGAGTTCGCAAGTAAGAGCTTTTTGCCCTCCCATTCAACAAGCCGATACTCAACATCCGGCCCATAAGCCAAAGCCTGGTTCACCGGGATCGTCCATGGCGTGGTCGTCCAGATAACCGCGTGCGCGCCGACCAGTTCATCGATGGGAGATTCAACAATCTCGAAAGCCACGTCGATCTGCGTCGAGGTGATATCCTCGTATTCGACCTCGGCCTCGGCCAGCGCGGTTTTCTCGACCGGGCTCCACATCACCGGCTTGGCGCCACGATAGAGCATGTCGTTCTCGGCGAACTTCAGCAGTTCGGCAACGATGCCCGCCTCGGCCTCGGGGGCCATGGTGAGGTAGGGCTTGTCCCACTCGCCCATCACGCCCAGCCGCTTGAACTGTGCAGCTTGCACGGCCACCCATTCGGCGGCATATTCGCGGCATTCCTGGCGAAATTCCTTCGGCGGAACCTCGTCCTTATTCTTCTTCTTCTTGCGGTATTTTTCCTCGATCTTCCACTCGATCGGCAGGCCGTGGCAATCCCAGCCCGGAACATAGGGCGCGTCCCTGCCCAGCAGCGTCTGCGTGCGGACAACCGCGTCCTTCAGCACCTTGTTCAGCGCATGGCCGATGTGGATGTTGCCGTTGGCGTAGGGCGGGCCATCGTGGAGGATGAACTTCTCACGTCCTTTGCGCGCCTCGCGCAGCTTCTGGTACAGCCCTTCTTCTTCCCAGCGCGCAAGGATGCCCGGCTCCTTTTGCGGGAGTCCGGCCTTCATTGGAAAATCGGTCTTCGGCAGGAAGACGGTGTCCCGGTAATCCCGCTTGGCTGTTTCGTCGGTCATCGCGCCATTATTCCTTTGGGCGGGCACCTAGTAGCTCGCGCGCCTTGGCACAATCCTCTTCCATCTGGCGCTTCAACGCCTCCAGATCGTCAAATTTCGCCTCGGGACGCAGGAAGTGATGGAAGGCCACGTCGATTTCCTGCCCGTACAGGTCGCCGGAGAAATCGAAGAAATAGGGCTCCAGCAATTCCTTGGGCGGGTTAAAGCTGGGACGTACGCCAAGATTGGCTGCACCCTGCAATTTCTGCCCCGTAGCTGTCTCTTATACACATCTGACGCTGCCGACGAAGAGGATAGT
>CAJXTZ010000100.1 GCA_913061345.1 uncultured Erythrobacter sp. | reverse complement strand
GCTGAACCGTCGGCAGCGTCGATCAGAACCTCGGAGCCGATCTCGACCGCGTCCCGTTCGAAGGCGGGCAGTTGAACGGTAACTTCGAAACTCGATGGATTGATGATGACAACCGGAACACTGGATAAAGCGCCTGATTCGCTGTTCGTCTGAATGATCTGCGGCGAAAAATACTGGCCCTGTTCGATGTTGAGACGCGCAATCACGCCGTTAATCGGCGAGACGATACGACTCTCGCTGACGCTCACCTGCGCCTCGTCGACGCCGGCCTGTGCCGCGTTCACGTTCGCCCGGACGGCGGCGAGCTGGGCGTCGGCCTTGTCCTTGGCGGCGCGCGCTTCGGCGAGCCGCGCTTCGGCCTCGTCGTATTCCTGCTCGGATGCCGAATCGAGCGCCAGAAGCTGGCGATACCTCTCGAAGGTTTCACGAGCCAGTTCGAGGCTGGCGGCGGCCTGCCTCTGGTTGGCCTGGGCCACCCGCACTTCCGTTCGCGCATTGGCGAGGTTCGCCCGCGCGTTGGCGGCCCCTGCTTCGGCTCTGGCCTGGCGCTGATAAGCGATGACCTGTCCGCGACGAACGCGGTCGCCTTCTTCGAGGCGCGGATCGAGATAGGCAACGCGCCCGGCGCTTTCGAACGACAGAAATTCGCGCTGCGCTGCTCGCGCCGTGCCCTGGGCATAGACCCATGACTGTATCGAACCTTCCGCAACGCGGGCCACACGAACACTGACTGCCTGCGCCTGTTCGGCAGCTTCGGCTTCATCGGCATCCGGTTCCTCGCTACCGCCACCGCAGGCGGACAGGAGCAGCAACAGGCTGACCGGAATGGCGTAAATGCGTTTCATCGGTTGGTATCCTGGGGGGTGGGCGCAGCAGGGCCATCGCCAATGAAGACCGGAGTGGTGGAGGGTGAACCGAAGCCGCCACCGAGAGCGAGGTGGAGGGCAATCCTGTTTTCGAGCCGAGCCCGCCGTGTCGCAATAACCGCGCCGCGCGCATCGAGCGCGCCCTGCTGGCTCTGCAGCACAGTCAGGAAGGGGTCTATTCCGGCACGATATCGATTGAAGGAGATGTCGACGGAACGCTGGGATGCATCGGCGGCGCTAACCAGCGCGGCTTCGCGCGCGGCCAGTTCGTCATCCACGGCCAGTGCGGTTTCCACCTCGGACAATGCGGTCAGAAGCGTATCGACGTAGAGTTCGACAGCTTCGTCGCGCTGGCCTTCGGCAAGTCGAACCTGCGCGCGAAGGCGCCCACCCTGAAAGATCGGCTGCAGAAAGGCACCCGCAATCGACCACACGAAGAAATCACCGTCCAGCAGATTGTCTAGCTCGTCGCTCGCCGTGCCAGCCGATCCGGTCAGGTTCAGCGATGGCAAGAGCGCCCTTTGCGCCGCAGCGGTTCGAAAGCCAGCCGCGCGTAGATTGTATTCGGCAGCCGCCACATCGGGCCTGCGCGTGAGCAGATCGACCGGGAGTCCGACGGGCGGCGGTGCAGGGATCGCCGGAAGAACAGTTGCCGTGGGCAGAGACCCGGCGGGATAATCGCGCAGCAGGGTTTCTAGCTGGCGGGTCAGACGCTCGACCGTTTCTTTCCGCTGCTGCAGACCGGCAACCGCCGATTGCAGGTTCGAGATAGCAAGCAGCTTGTCGTTCGGCGGGGCGATACCCACGTCTGCGCGATTGCCGACCTGTCGGGCGATCTCACCAAAAGTCTCGACCACCTCCTGGGACAGGGCGACCTGCGCTCGCGCTTCGACCAAGCTGAAATAGGCGCGGGCGGTTTCGGCCGCGATAGCCTGGCGTGCAGCGCGCAGATTGGCTTCGCTGGCAAGAAAATCGGCCCGCGCGGCCGCGCTGCGGGCACGAAAAGCGCCGAACAGGTCGGTTTGCCAGCTTACATCCAGTGAGAGAGCATAATTTTCGACCACGAAACCCGACGGTGCTTCTTCGTCTTCCGGGACACCTGGAATGGCTCCAACCGGACCAAGACCACCAAGCGTCTGGCGCGAACGCGAAGCACTTCCCGATGCGGAAACCTGCGGTAGCTGGTCCGCGCGCTGAATGCGCGCCTGCGCCCGCGCCTGCTCCACTCTGGCAAGCGCCTGCCCGACCTGCGGACTTTCCGTTACCGCTTCGTCGATCAAGCTGGTGAGTCGTTCGTCGCCGAAACGGGTCCACCATTGATCGTCCGGCTGGGCGGAGACGCCACCGGCAGCAAAGTTCACCGGAAGGTTCTGCGCCAACTCCGGACGATCAAGCTGCGGTGAGGCGCAAGCGGCTAAAAGGCTTACGCTCGTCAGCACCAGCAGGTATTTGCGATCCAGAAATGATGGCCGATGGAAAGTCAGTGTAGTCTCCATTGCGCGAACGAGCCGGGCCCTTATTTGCAAGTGAATTCAATAGCAACTGAAAGTTCTGAAAGGACTGCGAATGATGGTAGTCAGCGCGCTTGCCCCGAAGGCGCTTGCCCCGAAGGCGCTTGCCCCGAAGGTTCGTCAGGTGAAGATCAGCGGAAAGGTACAAACAACCGTCGTGCCGCAGGTAATCGACCTGGCCGAGATGATTGGCAAGGGGTCCGACAAAGCCAGCCTCGTATTCAATGCAAAGAATATCGATGTTTTAGAGTGGTCCGATCTTGGCGAAGAAACGCGCCATTTGCCTGCCGTGATGCCGATAGTAACCCGGTTGGACCGGATCGCTGTCATTGCAGACCAGTCACCGCGCGTTCCTGACATCGCTGCGAGGCTCTAGGAGCGCCGCGATCGATTGTCTCAACATGACGTCAAGCACTCTACGTCAGCAGTTTGACCGCGGGCCCGCACGTATCACTACAGCAGCTATGAAGAAATTCGGTGAAGTCGTTCGCCGAGAGCCTAAAGATGGCAACGACAAAGCGCGGCAACAGAATGCCCGCGCCGTCATCGACGTCCGCGTCGGCTCTAACATCAAGATTAAAGGACAAGCCGAAGCACTGGCTCAGGGCATGGCCTCGGCTGCACGATCAAAGGGCGAGGTGCCCAGCTTTGCCCGGAAATGGTGCGCGACGCAGTCACGAGCGAACCAGTCTCTTGCCTGTTTTCGCTGTTTGCAGGGAATCTAGAGGGAAATATCGTATTTTGGTCCCTTCCTTGCCGCGCGTCGAAGCTTGAAGCCCGCAGAAAACTGCCATTCATTGAGCCAAATTCCCTACTCGGCGAGCAGGAAATTCTCTCGCCCGAAGCAGGGAAGGCTCAGCGAGATATCAGGGAAACGGTTTGCACGGAGCAGGGAGTGAGGGCGTTGCCCTATTCTTCCTCATCGAGCTCAGCCTGAAGCAGCGTAAGCGCGTATCTCCAGCCCACCATACTTCGATTTCCAGTTGTAAAGCGTCGCCTCCGACACACCGTGCCGCCGAGCCAGGCCTGCGGTCTTCGCTCCCGCCTCAGCCTCCTTCAGCACGCCAATGATCTGTTCTTCGGTAAACCTCGTTCTCTTCATCTCGTCCGTCCTTCTGTCAGGGTCGGACTCTAATCTAACTTGGAGGAAAATCAGGGGGTCATGTGTGGACGGCCCTCGCTGCGCAAGCGTTTTTCTGCGGTGATGATGTCGGTCGGGTGCATCCATGTGTTCGGCCTGTTCGCGCAGCACCGTATGGCTGCTGGCCCTGATGAAGTCCGCAGATTGGCTCCCTAATCACGTCATCGCGCTCGAAGCGCTGTGACCCCCTGGGTTTCACCAATCCCCGGTCTGACCGGTTCGTCATCACTACTGAGCTGCCCTTACGCCATCCTGCCGTTCAAAGTTGAGCGAGCGGCGAGGATAGCTTTTACACGGC
>CAJXTZ010000099.1 GCA_913061345.1 uncultured Erythrobacter sp. | reverse complement strand
GGCCTCCTGCCACCAGCAGGCAGCGTGAATCACATCAGCGCAGCAATAGGAATCCTCGTCGAGTCGGTTCGTGTGGAAAACGCTCTAGTACCGTTCAGCGGCGGCGCGCCTTCACCAGGCCGTAGCCCAAAACGCCAATGATGGCCAAAGCCATAGCGAATCCGACGACCGCGCCCCAGATCATGCCATCGGGTCCGGCTAGCCAGCCGCCGATCACCAACCCCAGCAACGGTAGTATCATCAACAGGATGCATCCAAACGCGGCCATGCGCGTGTCATAGCGCAGACTCAGCAACTTGCACCCCGATTGTCATCAAACCGTAACATCGCTGCTGTGAGTCCGGGGGGAAGGGAACGCGATGCCGGACTTTCGATTCTATCTGGAGCGTGGCAACAGGCGCACGCGGGAGGTTCGCATGGACCTGCCCGATGCGACGATGGTGAGCCTGGTCGCGAAAAGCGTTGCCCGGCACTATGCCTCCTGCGAGATTGGCACGGGGCGGTTGCACATGGCGCAGGATGTCACTGTTCTCGATTGCAACGATGCCGTCGTCGGGCGCTACCCGTTGGCCGCTTTTCTCCACGTGGATTAGGCTTATCCTGCCGTAATCTTTCAGGACAGGTCAAAACCGGATGGGCCATCCGCCCAGACTTCAGCCTGGGCGGAACGACAAGCATACGGTCACGCGTTCGCAGATAGGCTATTGCCCTGGTACCCGATGAATTTTAGGTTGCGAGGCGCGGCTATCTAAGCGAAAGCCCTGCCCTGAATGGAGATTATTTGATGATTGGTCGTACGAAACCTGAATCCTTGCGATCAGTGAAGTGGGCGGGCGTTGTGGGTGCTGCCGCATTGTTGTCTGCCTGCGCCGGAAACTCGCGCAGCGATTACGTATCCTACGACACGACAGGTTTCGACCGGCCCGATGCCCCCACCATGAACCGGCTTACCGAAGATTACCGGATCGCTCCGCTCGACAAGCTTTCGATCAACGTCTTCCAGGTGGAGGAACTATCAGGCGAATACCAGGTCGACCTGACCGGCAATATCGCAATGCCGCTGGTCGGCAGCGTATCTGCCGCCGACAAGACGACTGTCGAGTTTCAGGAAACGCTTACTGCAGCCTTGTCGGAGCAGTATTTGCGCGATCCCGATGTCACGGTGGGCGTGATGGAAGCGACCGGCAGCTCCGTCACGGTGGAAGGTTCCGTCAACCAACCGGGTATCTATCCGACTTTCGGCGAGATCAGCCTGCTCCAGGCCATTGCGCTTGGCGGCGGGCTGGATCAATATGCCAATGCGGGAACGGTGATTGTCTTCCGCCAGATCGATGGCCAGCGCATGGCCGCAGGTTTCGATCTCACGACCATCCGCCGCGGGCAGGAGCCGGATCCTGCCATCTATCGCGGCGATATCATCGTGGTCGACGGTTCGCAGACGCGCCAGACCTTCCGCGACATCATTCAGACCGTCCCGCTGCTGAGCATCTTCCGGCCCTTCTAATAGGCCGGTAAGTCCGAGCGCACGTCTAGCGCGTGCCCCCGACACGATGGGCGGTGGCCACTGCCTGCGCGATGCGTTGTGATGCCTTGCCGTCACCATAGGGATTGTGCGCGCGGGCCATCGCCTCGTAGGCATCCCTGTCATCCAGCAGGCGCGTGGCTTCGCGAACGATCAGTTCGCGATCCGTACCCACCAGCTTGGCGGTTCCGGCGGTAATTCCCTCGGGCCGTTCAGTCGTATCGCGCATCACCAGCACCGGCTTGCCGAAGCTAGGCCCTTCTTCCTGCACGCCGCCGCTATCGGTCAACAGCAGGTCGGCCATTTCCATCAGTCGGACGAAGTGCGGGTAATCCAGCGGTTCGACTAGGGCTATGTTCTCGCGCCCGCCCAGCGTTGCCTCCATCACGGGGCGAACATTGGGATTGGGATGGACGGGGAAGATCACGGCCACATCATCGCGGGTCGCAAGATCGGATATGGCCTGTGCGATATCTTGCATGCCTTGGCCAAAATTCTCCCGTCGATGCGCGGTCAGCGCGATAATACGCTTGCCTGCAAAACGCATCGCCACCGCATCTAAACCGGATGCCAGCGCGGGCTTGGCCCCCACCTTGTCGCGTGTGGCGAATAACGCGTCGATCACCGTGTTGCCCGTGACATGAATTGCGCTTTGCGGCACGTTTTCAGCGCGCAGGGCTGCCGCAGCGCCATCGGTTGGCGCGAAATGCAGATCGCTGATGGCGCCTGCAACCTTGCGGTTTACCTCTTCGGGCCAGGGCGAATAGATATTGCCGCTGCGCAAGCCCGCCTCGACATGGCCGACCGGAATCTTGCGGAAGTAGCTGCTCAGCGTCACCATCATGGTGGTCAGCGTATCGCCGTGCACAAGCACGCGAGCAGGCCGCCACTCATCCAGCGCCTTGCCGAAGGTGGTGAGAATGCGCGCTGCAAGCTCATCCAGCGACTGGTCCGGTCGCATCAGGTCCAGATCAATGTCCGGCGCGATGCCTGCGATTTCCAGCACTTGATCGAGAATCTCGCGATGCTGCGCTGTCACGGCGACGCGCACGTCCATCCCGCCATGCTCGCGAAGGGCGTGCACCACCGGAAACATCTTGATCGCTTCGGGCCGCGTACCGAAACATACAAGAATGCGCGGCATCGCCGCATCCGTTCCGGTCATTGCGCCCACATGCCCCTGGTATCGTAGATGATCTTGTCGGCGCTGAGATAGCGCGGTGCCGAGCGAAAAGCATCATGGTCCACCAGCACGCCGACAAGGTCGGCCTCGGCCATGGCCTCCTCGTATTTCACCAAGCGTGCACCGCTTGTCGCCATCGGGGAGGGGAGCTCCTTTGTGAAAGGCTCCACCACCAGCACCCGGTCGCCATATTGTGCCGCCACTTTCGCAGCGATTGCCAGCGCAGGGCTTTCACGAAAATCGTCAATATTGGGTTTGAAGGCGAGGCCCAGCAGTGCGATCTTGGCGCCTGGACTGCCTTCCAGCATGGCGGTGAGACGGCTGACGACGTGATCGGGCTTGGCATCGTTCACCTCGCGCGCGGTGCGGATCACCCTTGCCTGTTCCGGCGCGCTGGAGACGAGGAACCACGGGTCCACCGCGATACAATGGCCGCCCACACCGGGGCCGGGTTGCAAGACATTAACGCGTGGATGGCGGTTGGCCAGCCGGATCACTTCCCACACGTCGATGCCCATGTGCTCGGCCACCAGCGACAGTTCGTTGGCAAAGGCGATGTTCACGTCGCGAAAACTGTTCTCTGTCAGCTTCACCATTTCTGCCACGCCAGCCGTGGTGGCAATGCAATCGCCGCGCACGAAACGGGTGTAGAACGCCTGCGCCCGGCGCGCACATTCGGGCGTTATCCCGCCCACCACGCGGTCATTCGCCACCAGTTCCTCAATGATCCTGCCAGGCAGCACACGTTCCGGACAATAGGCGATATGCACGTCGGGCGTCTTGTCACCGCAATGGCCGGGGATCGCGAGATCGGGACGCAATTGTGCAAGCACGGCAGAAATCTGTTGGGTGGTGCCGACGGGCGATGTCGATTCGAGGATGACGCAGCCACCAGCGGGCAAGACGGGCGCGACAAGGCGCGCGGCATCCAGCACCATCGAGATATCCGGAGTGTTGTTCTCGGCCAGCGGAGTGGGGACTGCAATGAGATAAATATCGGCTACCGGCGCTTCGGTGGAGGCGGTCAGCATCCCGTCCGTCACCACATTCTTCACCAGTGCATCCAGATCGGTTTCCTGGATATGGACTTCGCCCTGGTTGACCAGGTCGACAATCCGGCGGGAAATATCCACGCCTCGCACAGATAGCCCGGCCCGCGCGATTATAGCGGCCGTCGGCAGGCCAATATAGCCAAGGCCAATCATCGCCACATCGAAGCGGTCCACCATCGCATCGCTTGCTTCGACGTGCAGCTTACGGTCGGCCAGTTGCGTCTGGTTGATATACATGCGTCATCCCTATGCGCGCGCAGCCGCGTGGGCCGCGCACGGATTGCCTAATTCTGCGACAACCATAGGCTCGCAAGGGTTTAGGAAGCGTTCCCGCCACAGGGAAATTTGCCACGGGCGAATTGCGCATTATCTGTCTCTTATACACATCTCCGAGCCCACGAGACTAGGCATGAT
>CAJXTZ010000098.1 GCA_913061345.1 uncultured Erythrobacter sp. | reverse complement strand
CGAGATCATGCCTAGTCTCGTGGGCTCGGAGATGTGTATAAGAGACAGGGTGTGGAGCGAGCGATAGCCGTTGTTCTTGGGGGTGGAGATGTAATCCTTGAACCGCCCCGGCACGAACTGGAACGTGGTATGCAGAACGCCCAGCGCGGTATAACAATCGGTCACATTGTCGGTCAGCACACGGAATGCCATGATATCGGTCACCTGCTCGAACGGCAGATGTCGTTCGGCCATCTTGCGCCAGATCGAATATGGGTGCTTCTCGCGCCCCCACACTTCGACCTCCAGCCCGGCAGCGGCCAGCGCCTGCTTGATATCCAGCGCGATGCGATCCACCTGCCCGGCATCGGACTGGCGCAATTGCTCCAGCCGCTTGGTGATCGTGTCGTAAGCCTCTGGCTCCAGCTGCTCGAAGGCCAGCAGCTGCATCTCGCGCATATATTCATACATGCCGACGCGTTCTGCCAGCGGAGCGTAGATATCCATCGTTTCGCGCGCGATGCGGCGCCGCTTCTCAGGCTTCTTTATGTGGTGAAGCGTTCGCATGTTGTGCAACCGGTCCGCCAGTTTCACCAGCAGGACGCGCAGATCTTCGCTCATCGCCAGCTCGTGGGCTCGGAGATGTGTATAAGAGACAGCGTTCTCGGCCATCTGCTCGATCTTCGAAAGCTTGGTAACGCCGTCCACCAGCCGAGCGACATCGGGACCGAAGTGCTTCTCGATATCGTCGATAGTGGCGAGCGTATCTTCCACCGTATCGTGCAGCAGCGCGGTAATGATCGTTTCCTGATCCAGCTTCAGGTCGGTCATCAGGCCGGCGACTTCCACCGGGTGGCTGAAATAGGGATCGCCACTGGCGCGCTTCTGGCTGCCGTGTTTCTGCACGGTATAGACATAGGCGCGATTCAGCAGCGCCTCGTCGGCGGAGGGGTCGTACTCCTTGACCCGTTCAACAAGTTCGTACTGGCGCAACATCGTTTAATGAATGTGCGGGGCACTGACCATTTCGGCAAGTGCAAACAGTGTACCCATGGCGCAATTATTTGTCAGGAGGTGGCTTTCAAAGCCAGCAGGAAGCTCAGCCTTCCCGGCCAACGATCGCGTCCACCTTGCCACGTGTGTAGCTGTGATAGCCGCTGCGCGTTGCATCATAGATGCGCGTGGCGATGGGCTGGCCCCAGCCGCCGGTTTCCCACAATGCGGCAAACAGCGGCTCCACGAACTTGTTGCGGCCGACTTCGGCAAGGAAGGTTTCCGCCTGGGATACAGCGGGCTGGTATTCGTTGCGCAAAGCAGCTTCCAGCCACAGGAACAGCACCTCGTTATTGCCGGTTTCGGACAAGGCAAGCCGTTCGTTCAGGGCCGCAAGCTGGCGGTCAGACATGTCTTCCGGCAGTTCCTGCAGGAAGCGCTGTTGTTCTGCCCCGGTCCAGCCGCGCCACGTGGCGCTGTCAGGCATGGTACCATCGGCGCCATAGGCCTGCGCCGCACTGTCGACTTCGGCAAAGGCCTGTGGGTCCGGTGCGATGGCGTTATCCGGCAGGCCGGTGCCATAAATCCATTCATCCAGCATCAGCTGCTCTTCAAGTTCCTCGTCACCGTCGATCACGTATTCGCGCAGTTCGGACAGGAACATCTCGGAGGTGGCGGGCTGGAAAGCGTGGCGATCGAACCAGCCGCGCATGAACTCGTCGAAGCGTTCGCGGCCAAGGATGTTCTCCACCGTGCGTAGGAAAACCGTGCCTTTGTCGTAAATGGCCGGACCAACCGTCTCGAACGGGCTGATCCCTTCGGGCGTGCGCATGGCGGTGTTGGGATTGTTCGCGCCGTTCTCCTCGATGGCTTCAATCAGGCTGGCATAGCTCAGCGCATATTCCTGGTTGGCGCGCTGCTCTCCGAACACGGCTTCCGAAATGCGGCTTTCGAAATAGGAGGTAACCCCTTCGTTCAACCAGCCATCGCGCCAGCTGGAATAGGTGACGAGGTTACCCGACCAGCTATGCGCCAGTTCGTGCGCGATCAGTCCGGTGTTGGAACGGTCGCCTGCGATAAAGGTGGGTGTGAGAAAGGTCATCACCGGGTTTTCCATACCACCATAAGGGAAGGCAGGCGGCAGCACGATCATGTCGTAGCGTCCCCAGCGGTACGTACCGTAAATCTCTTCCGCCGCATCGATCATCGCCTCTGTATCGGTCAGTTCGGCGGCGGCCTCTTCCAGCACTTGGGGCTCTGCCCAGACGCCGGAGCGCGGGCCCAGTTCGGCAAATTCGATATTCCCGGCGGCAATCGCGATCAGGTAAGGCGGAATGGAGTTTTCCATCACGAATTCAAACGCTCGGCGGTTTTCGCCCACGTCTTCGGGTTCGCCGCGACTTATACCGCTCATCACAATGTTGAGCGGTTTGGGGGCGGTAATGCGCGCTTCCCAGGTCTGGCGAATGCCTGGGCTGTCCTGCGTGGGGATCCACGTGCGATTGAGGATCGCCTGCCCCTGGCTGAACACGAACGGATATTCGCCGCCCGCAGTCTGTTCGGGCGAGAGCCATTGCAACGCCTCGGCCTCCGGTCCGCTGGCGTAGGAGATGACGACCTGCTGCAGGCCCGGCCCGGTCAATTCACCCAGTTGCACGGTGATCGGTTCGCCCTTCTCGGGGTCGCTCTCGCCGATGGTGAAGTCGAGTTCATTGCCGTTGCCATCGGTAATGCCGCCAATCATCAGCCCATTGGAATCGAGCACGATCTCGCTCGCGTCCTCTGCAGCATCCACATCCAGCGTGGCAACACCCTCCACGCGCTTGCCCTCGAAATCGAGGTCGAGATCGAGGGCCACATGAGTGACGCGTGCTTCGAGCGGACGGGCATAGGTAAACTCGTCAAACGCTTCATCGCTGGTGAGTATGGGTGCCACGACGCGTTGCTCTTGAGGCAAGTCGTCCGCCGTGCAGGCAGCCATCAGGAAGGGCATGAACAGGGCAGGAGCGAAAGCAAGGATACGCATGAAATCTCCGGGAGGTTTGCGACCGATTTCCCCCTGTAGGCAAATTGTCGAGCAGAGTCAGCCTTTCGTCGGCAATGGCGTGCAAAATATGGTATCTCTGCGATAACTCACGATACGCTCATGCTTTTTATCGACCAGCAGCGGCAGGGACCGGTTTGCGGCACGGTCCAGCAAGACCATGGCAGCACAGGCAAAGGAACCAGATTATGAAAATCCCCGCTCACCATATTCTCACAGCCATGGCGTGCAGCGCCGCAGCCCTTGCAGCGCCGCTCCATGCTCAGGATGTCGCCAACGGCGATCCAGAAAATGATGATATCGTGGTGGAAGGGACCATCGACGTAGACCGTGGCGATGCGCGCGACCAGACGCGCGACATTACGCCGCGGCCCACATCGGCGATGGAACCGCTGGCGCGCTTCAACAAGCCGATCTGTCCGGGCGTCTGGGGGCTCGCACCGGAAAACGCCCAAATCGTGATCGACAGAATCTATGACAATGCCGAGCAGATCGGTGTGGAAGTCGACGCGACAGAAAACTGCGGTGCCAATGTCTGGGTGATCGTGGTCGACGATCCGCATGCAACGTTCAAGGAGCTGCGCGACAACAACGATTTCCTCATCCGAGGGCTTGGCTATTGGGAACGCGAACGCGTGGAGGACCAGGAGGGAGCAGCGCTTAGCTGGAACCTCATCAGCATTCGCAACCGCGGCGGTCTTAAGGCCGTTCAGGGCGCCGATACCGGGCCCGTGAACGAAACGACTTTGATGACCCGCACCAACACCGCCATCCGTCAGGATATCGAATTTTCGGTGGTACTTTTCCGCCGTTCCGAACTGGGCACGGTGGATGCGCTGACGCTGGCGGATTATGCCACCATGCGCGCCCTCGCCAAAACGGAGGAGCCGAGCGAGGATCTGGCCTTCGATACGGTGCTTGGAGCATTCGGCCCTGCCCGCGACGTGACCCGCCTCACTGTGTTCGACCGGTCCTACCTGCGCGCGCTATATCGCAGTTCCCCTACGCGCAATGCCAGGTTTGCACTGACCGAGGTGGAAAGCCTGATGGAAGAGGAATACGCGCGCATGGAGAGCGAAGGAGAAACCCCGCGGTGATGTGAGCGTTCACAAGGTGACACGCGAACGGCAAGGCGATAAGCTTGGCTGCATGAACAACATGCCCACATTGCTACTCGCCGCGATTTCTCTTTCACTTGCAGCCTGCGGTCAGTCTGCCGACCCCGCACCGGCCACTGAGGCTGAAGTCGACGCCGCGCAGGCGCAGGCCGACGGTTCCGGAGGCGCGGGGGCGGCGCGGGAGCTGATCTTTTCCGACGAGTTTTCCGGCGACCGCCTCGATCCCACACGCTGGAACACGGTGGGCATGGATTTCTGGGTGAACGAGGAAGAACAGGCCTACGTCAATTCGCCCGACACGATCCAGTTCGTGCAAGATCTGGAAGGTGCAGACGGCGGCG
>CAJXTZ010000097.1 GCA_913061345.1 uncultured Erythrobacter sp. | reverse complement strand
TGAATGCGACCGCGCCGGGCGGCATCACGATGGCAGGCATGGCCGGTATCGATGCGGTCAACGCGGATACCGCGACGATCGCAGGCTTCCTGATGATGTCGATCCCGTTCCTTGCTGCCGGCATGGCGCGGGGAGCGATGGCCGTCTCGTCGCAGGCGACCTCCATGCTCGCGCCGGCACAAGCTGCAGCGGAAGCGGCGGCTGTCGAGCGGACGACCGGTAACTATTCCTACGGGAACGAGAGCTACATGAACCTGTCGAGCTTCAACCGGCAGTCTAACCAATGGAACACTGCGCCATCCTTCACGGGTGGAGCTGCTGTGCAGTCGACTGTCAATCCCAACGGTACTTTTACGCGGACGATGGCTGACGGTTCTACCGTCTTCGATACATCACCCGGTATGAGCCGTCTCGCCTTCGGTGCCTCTTTGAGCCAGTTCGCGAATTCCGAGCGCCAGCAGACGCTTTCCGAGCTCGAGACGGCTCGCAACAGCCTCACCGAGGAGCGTTCGCGTGCGGTTTCGTTCCTCGACCGAACCTCGGCACGTCAAACGACCGGCGTCCGCAACTCGAGCGGAAGCGAAAGCTCTGCAGGATATCGCTCTGGTGAAAATTTACAGAGGTTTGACAATCAGTCGCTCGATTCCAGAGACGGTATAAGCGAAAGTGACAGGATTTCTGGCTCTTCGGGCAATCAACAAACCAACATTGATCGTCTTGAGACTACTCGCGGCGGGAATATCGGCATATCTGGCACTGCCGGTAGAGGAAACTCTGGGGGGAGGCCTCGTAGGGGCTCTGGCGCTGGTATTAATGCTGGCGCGCAAACTGGCATCAATGGAGGACGGTTGCGCACCGATAGCGTCAGCCACGGGAATGAGCGTACAGAAAGCCAGGGATTCGACTCCTCGACCTCTGATAATCGCTCCAACGGATCGAATGCTACACAGGATATTGGTAGCTACTCGCAGAGCGGCAGCTTTAATCGAAGCGAAGGCTATTCGGATAAGTCCTATTCTCGTGAGCAGGCTCTCGAAGAGATCCGACGTATCGATGAACGCATCGCTGCAATCGATGAAATTTCGACGTCCCTCAGCAACAATACCTCCAATCGCGAAGGATACGGTGCGAACCTCAACTTCGACATGTCTCAGATTGTTGCATCAAGGTATCAGGAAAAGGCCGCAGAACTTGGAGTGACCGCACCGAGCTTGGCCCGCACCGACTACAATACGCAAGAGCAGGCAACCTATGAGTTCGTAGCGAGAGAAATCATCGCCGATTACTACGATGATCGCGTCGCCCCCTTCAATGACCTCATCCCTGAACGCGGCTCTTTGGTTGGCAATGTCACTGGGCCCGGCGATTTCAGCAAGTCCGACCTTCGCGGTAGTCCGCCTAACCCTAATGTTGGTGAGCCACGAAACCTTGTGAGTGGAGCAGCTAACGGATCGATCGGTAACCGGATCGATGAAGGGGCATCTTCACTTGGCGATCGCTACCAAACGAATGGTTCGCGTTATGGCAACCGCCGTCGGGAATTCGAAGAAGGTCGGGATGGTCAAGGCGGCGCGAATGACCGCTTCAACGAGCGCTTCTATGACCGCGATCAGCGGGAGCGGAACTCGATACAACGACGTCTTCGTGGTGATGACGAATGAGTCACCAACTCAAAACGGCGAGGAAGATGAACCCAATCGCTAACATCAATCCGAAAATAGCATGCGAGGATCCGCTCCCTTGCGATGCCTCGTGATCGTCCTCGAGAGCCTCATCTTCGATCCTATAGAGCCACTCTGGATTTACTCCGCCTGAAGGATCCCATTGCGTGGCTGCCTGGAGCACTCCAGATTCTCTAGGTTGATCGTCGAAGCTCATCGCGTTTCTCCCAGCCTTTATGTAACATTTTGGCAGGCCAAAAACAATGACTGGCCGAACGCTGCGTTCAAATCCGATTGGACAATCCGTTACGGAATCCTTGATGCTCGAGGTCCTTGCGGAAAATTCCAGGCCTGCGTGGCCCAAGCTTGGCAGCAGTGCACACGCGATACTTAATCGAAGATTTGAATCACAGGGCAGGGCGGTGATTCAGTTTCTGCGTTGGATTTGAGGGCTTCGGTGTGAGCAATGTTTTTCATGGCAAAGCACTTCGAATGCCGCGAGCACTGGCGGGCTGTCGATACTGCGCGCAACATCGCACGCGATTATCAGCTCACGGTCACGCTTGATCTGTTTGGCTGGACCGTCGTCGATCGTCACTGGGGTCGCATAGGTTGTAAAGGAAAGGGCGCGCGCGACAGCTTTCCGAATGCGGCGTCGGCGCGGCGTTTTGTCGATGCAGTTCGTAGCCGACGCGGAAGCGCCAAGCACCGGATCGGAGTGGAATATCGGTCCGTTGAATAAGCATAGGCGAGCGACTCACATCCCGTAGGCATGGTTTCATGCAGTTTGCGGAAAATAGGCTTTCCAATCTCCGCATGAACTGTCGCGAATGTATTGCGCAATGCGGAGATTAGGAGAACTGGTCTGCTTTTGAGCGGGATGCCGAAACGTTGTCAGCGCGGATATCTCGCAGACTAGACGTCCGAGATCTCGCGGCTGAGGCGTGAGTTCGACCGCAGGTTTGGGCCCTGAGTCCGAGCATAAGGTTTGTAGACTGCGCCAAACACCAAGCTTGGCTTGGCAAAAGCGGAAAGCTTCAAACTGGATTTTGGTTTGAAGATATGCCAAAACACTAATCATGGCTAAGCGTTCTGACAGCAAGCTAAACCGGCTTCAGCGGGAACTCCCTGAGGGACTCCTGGCCGATGCCGCGTGGATGGAGGCGCACGGTTATTCATCGGCGCTGCGCAGCCAGTATGTCCGCGCTGGCTGGCTCGAAAGTCCGGCGCGGCGGGTCTATCGTCGCTCGCGCGCGCCATTGACATGGCCGCAGGTGGTTATCTCGCTCCAGACCGTGCTGGACCTGCCGCTGACCGTCGGCGGGCGCACCGCACTCGAACAGCTAGGCTATGCCCATTACCTTTCGGCGGAGATGCGCGAGGTTCACCTCTACGGGCCGAAGCGACCGCCGACATGGCTGGACAGCTTGCCGCTCGACGTAGCCTTCCGCTGGCACAACAGTCTGCGTCTGTTTCCCGGCGATGCCGGCGCGCCGCCGGAACCCAGCCCGGTCATGGTCAGCGCCGCTGGCCTAAGCTTGCCCATCCGCTATGCCAGCAAGGAACGCGCCGTGCTCGAGCTGCTCGACGAGTTGCCCAAGCATGAGAGTTTCCATCAAGTCGATGCCCTGATGGAAGGGCTGAGCGATCTCAGCCCGCGTCGCCTGCAAACCCTGCTGGAGACCTGCGCCAGCGTGAAGGTGAAACGGCTATTCCTGTTCTTCGCCGACCGCCACCGGCATGCCTGGCGATCCCGTCTCGATGTGACCCGTGTCGATCTTGGATCGGGGAAGCGCGTCCTGGTCAAAGGTGGCACGCTCGACCCCGGCTACCACATAACCGTGCCGTCCGATCTGGCGGGGTAGCGGGCATCATGGCCTTTCTCGACTCTTACCGGCAACAGGTCGCCCTTCTCATCCGCACCATTCCTTTCGTAGCGCAGGAAGAAGCCTTCGCCCTCAAAGGCGGTACCGCGATCAACCTGTTCGTGCGCGACATGCCGCGCCTGTCGGTGGACATCGACCTGACCTATCTGCCGGTCGAGGATCGCACCAGGTCACTTGCCGCGATCGACGCGGCCATGCTGCGAATAGCGAAACGGATCGAACGCAAAATACCGGATGCGAAGGTCCATGCTTCGCGCTCGGCCGACGAGAAAATCGTCACCAAGCTGCTCGTCCGCGCTGGAGGCGTGCAGATCAAGATCGAGGTAACGCCGGTACTGCGCGGCACCGTCTACGATCTTGCCTTGCGGAGCGTTGTGCCAACAGTCGAAGACGCCTTTGGCTTTGCCGAGATGCAGATCGTGTCCTTCGAAGATCTCTATGCGGGCAAGATCGTCGCGGCGCTTGACCGCCAGCACCCTCGCGACCTTTTCGACGTGCGCGATCTCCTGGCGCACGAAGGTATAAGCGACGAGCTGCGGCGCGCATTCCTTGTCTACGTCATCAGTCACCATCGCCCGATTGGCGAAGTTCTTGCCCCGACACGAAAACCGCTTATGGAGGAATTCGAGCGCGGTTTTGTCGGAATGACGCATGAGCCGATCGCGCTGGCCGATCTTGAAGAAGCGCGCGAGGCGATCATCGCTGCGATGGTTGCCGACATGCCCGATGCGCATCGGCGGTTTCTGGTCGGCTTCAAACGCGGAGAGCCGGACTGGCAACTTCTCGGCATACCGGAAGCTTGGCACCTGCCTGCCGTCCTGTGGAAGCAACGCAATCTGGACCGGCTCCCTGCCAAGAAGCGATGTGAACTGGCGGATGCACTCGAGAAGATGCTGTTTCAATAAAGCTAGTATCGAAACTTCGTTGTCCGGAATCAAACCCTGGTCTTATTGCGGATCGTTTCCCAGAAACCGTGCGGTTGCGCTCGAATATGCCTGCAGCTTCCTGCCGTATCGCAGCACCGTCGATGCAGAATCCCAGCGCATTGCATTCAAGATCGCGACACCGTCAGCGCCCAACGCGATCAGATCCTGGGTCAAGCCAACCCTCAACGAGTGGGATGATATCAACTTCAGATAGCCCACGTTGTCATCATTTTGTCGCATCGACGGCGAAAGCGCGGCCTCCGCCGCATGCTTTAGGTCCTTGCGGAAAATTCCAGGCCTGCGTGGCCCAAGCTTGGCAGCAGTGCACACGCGATACTTAATCGAAGATTTGAATCACAGGGCAGGGCGGTGATTCAGTTTCTGCGTTGGA
>CAJXTZ010000096.1 GCA_913061345.1 uncultured Erythrobacter sp. | reverse complement strand
AACCTGTACGATCTTTCTGCGAAGTCACGCGTAGACGATGCCTTGCTTGCCTCCCGCATATCTCGAACGGCTGCAAGTCGCCGGCTTATCTCCTTGGATTGTGCCGCCAAAGTCGAGGACTCTTCATTGATCCACAGGCAGTAGCGTACCTTCCCCTGGATGAAGTCCTCGGAGCCGACAAAACGCCGCGCAAATCTAGAGAAAATCTCATCTTGACCTTCATGGCTGCGCTTTTCCGAGAAATCGAGGAGCAAATTACCCCCATCTCTGGGCATGTTTCCGAACATCATCGGAGCATCGGGCAACAATGATTGTCGACAACCTTCGATCACCAACGTTGGGGCGGCGACCAAGTAAGGATTGATGTTCTCGCAAACTCTCTCGTGGGTCTGCCCGTTCTCGTCCACGTAGAAGAGTCGACGCTTCTTCCTACTGTCGGATGAAAGTCCTACGATCACCACAATCACGCCTGCATTGTGGCTAGCGAGATTACTCCACTTGAAGGAAGTGTGAGCAAAAGGAATGTGAGTGTCCGACGCCAAGATGCTTGGCCAAAGTATCGGAACTTGCTGACCTTGGCAGATTGAGTTTGTCGTCACAAATGCAGAAACAGCAGCCGTTGATTTTGCAAACTCAGTAGCCTTGAAGAACCAACCGGCCACGTAGTCCAGAGATCGCCAACCATCCACTCGCCCGGCAAAGATGCTCTCCAAATCCGCCTTCTGCTCTTTCGATTGGAGTTTGTTGCCCAGATATGGCGGATTGCCACATATATAGGTTTCACCTCCCTCATTCTCAAAGTCGATTTGAGCTTGTTCTAACGGTGAATGAAAAAGGTCGTCGGCATGGTGCTTCACGCCTGTTCCTGTCGGCGGGCAGATACTCAACCAATCCAACCTGAGAGCATTCCCGCAGGTGATCCAGTTCTGACTATCGAGCGGCAGAAAGTCGGCAAGCGCCTCCTTCTGGCCGCGATAGAGCACGTCACACTGGAACTCGGCGATGATCAGCGCGAGGCGCGCGATCTCTGCCGGGAAATCGCGCAGCTCAATGCCGCGAAAGTTGGTGAGCGGGATGTCGCTGTCGCGTTCACTTTCTCCGCGCCGCTTGTTTATCTCGGCCTCAATTTCGCGCATCTGCTTGTAAGCGATGACGAGGAAATTGCCCGATCCGCAGGCCGGATCGAACACCCTGATTTTCGCCATGCGGTTCCGCAGGTTTACAAGTTTGCGGCCGTTGTCGCCCGCTTCCTCCAGCTGCTGGCGCAGGTCGTCGAGGAACAACGGATTGAGCACTTTCAGGATGTTCGGAACGCTGGTGTAGTGCATGCCGAGCGCGCCGCGCTCCTCGTCATCGGCGACCGCCTGAATCATGCTGCCGAAGATATCGGGGTTGATCTGTTTCCAGTTCAGCCCGCCGATATGCAGCAGATAGCTACGCGCCATGCGGCTGAAGCGCGGAACCTCCACGCTGCCCGAAAACAGCGCGCCGTTGACGTAGGGAAAGGCATCGGCGTGGGGCGGGATGTTCGCGGCCTTGCGATAGCGATCGTCCAGCCTGCCCTCGTGCCGCGTGGGGGTGTCCATCGCGCGGAAGATGTTGGAGATGATTTCGTGCGTGTTGGAGCTTTCCCGGTCGCTGAATCTCTCGACCGTGGAGGTGAACAGGCCCTCTCCGTTGAAGATGTCGGTATCCTCCGCGAAGAAGCAGAAGATCAGCCGCGCCATGAAGTGGTTCATGTCGGGCCGGCGCTCCGCCGTGGCCCAATCTGGGTTCTCTTTCAGCAGTTCGACATAGAGCTTGTTGAGCTTGCTGGTGGCGCGGATGTCGAAGCTGTTCTCGCGGATTTGCTTGACGGTGGTGATGCCCGCGAGCGGCAGGAATGCGCCGAAGTGGTTCGGGAAATCGTTGGAGGCGCAGGCGACGGACTCGCCGTTGACCAGATCCTCCGCCTGCAAATCGGTGCCGTCCGTCGCGAGGATGAACTTGGCCTTCGCCGCGCCCGTCTTGGGGCTTTCACGCAGGGCCTTCAGCGTCTCGTCGACCGTGCCCGGATCGCACGTGGCGATATGGATATTGTTGCGCTGGAGGACGCCGCCGGGAAGGTCCGAGGTATTGGTTGTCCCGGCCCGTAATTGCTTCAGCGTGTTCGCCTTGCGCCCGAACGCTTCGAGAAACGCGAATGGAAACTCCGCCCGGTCAAATGGCTGGGCGGCCAGTTCTGAAATTGCTTCTTCGATCTCAACAGCATTCATGCGCGATACTTGGCCGACAAGCGGCAGATTCACAAGACAGGACAGGGTTTTGCCGGAAGGAAACAGGCGGTGGATGTGGTGCCTCGTGTTCGGCTCCAAGAGTTCTTCAGGCCTTCAAGAACCATCCCCTTTTCATGACCTGATCACGCCCCTGACCGAACCCGTACAGGCGCTGCAACCCGCGCCTATCCGGACCGTGTTGCCACGCTTCGCGCGGCTGCCCGCACCACCCCGATAGGCGGGGTTTCCCTCGCATACGCTCGGTGCAGTCCTGCCCGTGCCCGGCCTCAACGGGGTTCAGTCAAAGGGATGATCCCTTGGACGGATTGAATACCTCGAAAGGAAACGAACAATGAAGAACACCGTCACACTGGTTGGCTTTGTCGGCAACACTCCCGAAGTCCGCGAAACTTCCGGCAGCGCCACGATAACCAGCCTATCGCTCGCTACCACGCGCAGCTTCAAGGACAGCGAAGGCAACCGCCAGACCGAGACCGAATGGCACCGGGTCACCTGTTTCAACGGCATCGGGAAAAGCGTCGCCGAGCATGTCGCGAAGGGTGCCATGATCATGGTGACGGGCCGCATCCATTACAGCCGCTGGACCGACGCCGATGGGCAAACGCGCTACGGCTGCGAGATCATCGCGGAACAGGTCGATTTCCTTGCGAAGGCGAAGGAAGGAGGGGCGGCAAAGGCCGCCTGATCGCAATCGCAATCTGACCCTCCCAAAAGGCCCCGCTTGCTTGATCCAGCGGGGCCTTTTCCGTGCTTGGGATTGGCCTCACTTCCCTTCGCTCCTTCGCCGCGCGGGCGCGGGGATCCTTTTGGAAGCGGCTGGGAAACCGCCTCAGAACGAACTGGCGAAATGACTGGTCACGTGGGGGAATATGGGAACTTGGAGGGCACACCGTACCCGGAGATCCGGTGTTTGGGAGGCGAGGATTTCTGCGGCTTTCGCAGCCATTTGACCACCTGTCGCCGAGTAGTGTCATCTAATGTCACTTCTCGATCCGCAACTCACATGTGAGTTGTTTTCTGCTAAGCCCTTAAGTTAAATACGAAAAATAGCGTTTTCCTACAGGGTGACCGCTGCCGTAGACTGATGTCAGTCCAGAGGGGGCATTGGGCCGAGGAGGGGCGGCCAAACGTCAGGTGACGCCGTGCGGTTTGCCCTACAATGCTATGTCGACGAAGACCTTCATGCCCTTGTTAAAGCCGCTGCTGATGCAGCGCATATGAGCGTCAGCCAGTGGCTGAAGCTCACCGTCATCGAGGCGCTTGAGCAGCCCCAGGAAGAGGCGTTCCGCGATCAGGTTATGGCCGATCTGCTCTTCACCAAGATCGCCCTCGATGGCTGGCTCCGAACCCACAAGTATAAGGAGCTGCGGGACCGGGTTGTGGTCACGTATCAACGACGCATTCGCGATTATCGCGAGCGCAAGGCAGCCACGCGTGCGGGGCGCTGAGCGATGCTTTCTGTTGCCAATGTGCGCTCTGCTGGTGGTGCGGCCAACTACTTCGCCAACGACAATTATTACACCAAGGCAGACGCTGATCGATCCGGGATCTGGGTCGGCAAAGGTGCCGAACGGCTGGGTCTCTCAGGCACGGTCGATGCCAAAGCGTTCGAGGCAATCCTGCGCGGCGAACTGCCCAATGGCGCACGTATCGGGCACCAAGGCCAGTATCATCGTGCTGGGACCGACCTAACCTTTTCTTTGCCCAAAAGCTGGTCACTGTTGGCGCTCGTCGGCAAGGATCAGCGGATCATTGACGCGTACCGTTCAGCGGTCGTCGAAACCATTCAATGGGTAGAGAAGAATGCGGCCCAATATCGCACCGAGAAGGGTGGCCAAGAACGGCTGCATGCGAGCGATAACCTGACCGTTGCCCTGTTCCAACACGACACCAATCGCAACCAGGAACCGAACCTGCACTTCCACGCTGTGGTCGCCAACATGACGCAGGATAAGGATGGCAAGTGGAGGGCGCTGCGCAATGACAAGCTGTGGCAGCACAACACTCTTCTCAATGCCATGACGATGGCGCGCTTCCGGATCGAGGTCGAGAAGCTTGGCTACCGGATCGGCGAGTTCGGAAAGCACGGCAACTTCGAAGCCAAGGGTATAAACCGTGACGCGGTGATGGCCTTCTCGACGCGGCGGCAGGAGGTGCTCGAAGCGCGGCGCGGTGGTGGCCTCGAGGCAGGTGTCGTGGCAACGCTGGCGACCCGCCAGGCCAAGCAAAGCGATGTGGATCGCGGTGCCTTGATGGCCCAATGGGAGGGGCGGGCTTGGAATCAAGGGCTTGATCTTGAAGGCATGGTGCGCGACGCCAAACTGCGTTCGAACGAGCTGACTGTAGCGGCAACGAAGCGGGCCAATGATCGCCCCACTTTACTTGAACGGGGCAAGGCAATGATGGCCAGCCTCGCCGAGCGAATGGGCATTAAGGAGGGCGATCCGCTCATCCCTAAGCGGCTCCATATGAAGAGTCGGGAAGAGATTGCGACGGCTCATGCGGTCGCATCGGCGGTGCGGCATCTGTCGGAGCGGGAGGCGGCTTTCACGGCCACTGGACTTGTAACGGTATGGTTCCGGTCGCTTGTCTCTCATTATGCCACCTTAGCT
>CAJXTZ010000095.1 GCA_913061345.1 uncultured Erythrobacter sp. | reverse complement strand
GCGGCTGGGCGTGCCGCGCGTGGCCAGACCGGCAGCCAGTTCGGCAGTGCCGGAAAGCGCGCGTTCGTCACTGGCGCTGCCGCCGGGGAAAAGCACCGTCATCGTGGCGATCGGCACATCGCCTGTCTGGGTGGCCACCACCTCGATCCCGTTTGCAAGGGTCGCGGTTTCAAAGGAGGGCGGATTGAGGTCGGGCGCAGCGCCCGGACCCGGAGGGGCCTCGCGCTCACCTTCGGGCAGCACTTCCAGCGGCTCGCCCACCGGCGGCGGCAGTGTGCGGAAGGTGGGCATGGGTTCGGGGTTGGCGAAGGCGGCGGGGTCGAACTCGCCCTGGGTATAGGTGAAGTCGACGCGGGCATCGGGGTCTAGCCATTCGCGCGCCACCCGCTGAATATCCTGCGCGGAAACAGCGGCAATCGCGGCAAGGCGCGTATCGGCAGACCGCGGATCGCCAGTGGATACCAGCGCCTCGCCAAGCTCGAATGCGCGACCCCGCGCGGTTTCGCGCCGGCGCAGGGAATCGGAAATCAGTTCGTTCTTCGCCTCGGCCAGCTCCGCCGGCGTTACCAGTTCGTCGCGAATACGCGCGCTCTCTGCTGCCAGGATCGCGGCGACCTGGTCCTTGTCGGCCTGCGGATTGGTGATGGCGAACTGGGCAAAGGCGCCCCCTTCTTCGGTGAAGTCGGCAAACTGTTGCGCCTGAACGGCGATACCCGGCTCCACCAGGGCCTTGTAGAAACGGCTGTTCTCGCCCCTGCCAAGGATAGCGCTCAGCACCTCGACGACAGGTGCATCGGGATGGGTCGCTTCGGGCAATTGCCACACTGTGCCTACCAGTGGCAACGGCACGTTGGGCGCGGATGCCGTGATGCTGCGCGGCTGCGTGCGACGATCCTCGCGAATGTCGATTGTGACATCCACCGGATTGGCGCGGCTGGGAATGTCGGCGAAATATTCGTCCACCAGTGAGCGCAGGTTATCCATGTCGAAATTGCCCGCCACGATCAGCGTGGCAGTGTCCGGGCCGTAATAAGCCTGATGGAAGGCGCGGGCATCGTCCAGCGTGGCAGAGTCCAGATCGTCCATCGAGCCGATGCCGGGGCGGCGGTGCGGCAGATCGTCATAGGCGACTTCAGGCAGAACAACGCGGCTGAGAAGACCATAGGGCGGAGCCAGCACGCGCGTGCGATACTCTTCCTTCACCACGCTGCGCTCTGTTTCGAAGACATCGTCGTCCACCACGGGGAAGGCCATGCGTTCGCGATGGGTCCACAGCATCGCCTCCAGATACTGGGCCGGAACCGTCTCGAAATAGTTGGTGCGATCCGTGCCGTTGGAGGCATTGCGCGTGCCGCCCACGTCAGCGGTGAGATCGTAGATCATATTGTATGGCATGTTGCGCGTCTTGCGCGAGAGAATGTGCTCGAACAGATGTGCGAAGCCGGACCGCCCTTCGGGATCGAGCTTGGAGCCGATTTCGTACCACAGCGACGTGGTGACAGTGGCAGTGGTGTCGTCCTCGATGGCGATCACCCGAAGTCCATTATCCAGCATCCACTCGGTATATTCGATCTGAGGAGCGGTAAGGGCCGCGATTTCATCGCCCGCCGCCTCGTGATGGTCTGCCATCGCGGGGGCTGCGAGGCACAGCGAAAGCGCGCTGACGCTGGCGGCAAGCAAGAGGTTCTTCATTGCATCGGTGTCCCATCAAGTTCTGCACGAGTGCGTAGTTAAACCAGCCGCTTCCCACCTGCGCAAGGCATTAGAATCCAAATAAACCAATCGGCATTCTCGCTCTGTCAGCGACCCCGCGCGGGCGTGCGGTGCCCTGCCCCTTGCATTGTGCGCCGCAACATATAGAGGATGGCGGCGATATCACCGGCGCGCTCCGCTGCGCGCCCGCAACAAGCGGAAATGACCCATGATCGATACAGCCGCGCTGAAGCGCGACTGGCTCGCCCAACCGCGCGCCGACATTCTTGCCGGTATCGTGGTGGCGCTGGCCCTCATCCCCGAAGCCATCGGCTTTTCCATCATCGCGGGCGTCGATCCGCGTGTCGGCCTTTACGCGTCCATAACCATTGCGATGGTGATCGCCTTTACCGGCGGGCGGCCAGGCATGATTTCCGCGGCCACCGCCGCTGTTGCCGTGGTGGTGGTACCGCTGGTGCGCGATCACGGAGTGGAATACCTTTTCGCCGCCACTATCCTGATGGGCATATTCCAGGCCATCGCCGCTTTCCTGCGGCTGGACCTGATGATGCAATTCGTCTCGCGCAGCGTGATTACAGGCTTTGTGAATGCGCTGGCGATCCTGATTTTCATGGCCCAGTTGCCGCAACTCAACCTTGCCAACGAAGGCGTCAGCTTGGTGACATACGCAATGGTGGCAGGCGGCCTTGCCATCATCTACCTGCTGCCAAAGCTGACCACCGCTGTCCCCTCCCCGCTTGTTGCCATCATCGTGCTGGGCGCGCTGTCGATCGGGCTGAACTGGGATGTGAACACGGTGTCCGACATGGGCGAACTGCCAGAGGGTCTTCCCTATTTCATCATTCCCGACGTGCCGCTGACGGTGGAAACGTTCCAGATCATCGCTCCCTATGCGCTGACGATGGCCGCGGTGGGCCTGCTGGAAAGCCTGCTTACCGCACAGATCGTGGACGACATGACGCATACCGAATCCAACAAGCAGCGCGAAAGCGGCGGCCAGGGCGTTGCCAATATCGCCGCGGCCTTCTTTGGTGGCATGGGTGGCTGCGCGATGATCGGCCAGTCCGTGATCAACGTGACCAGCGGCGGGCGCGGGCGCCTGTCTACCTTCACTGCTGGTGTCACCTTGCTGGTGCTGCTGGCGCTGCTCGGCCCCATCGTCGGGCAGATCCCGATGGCGGCACTGGTGGCTGTCATGATCATGGTGAGCATCGGCACATTCAGCTGGAACTCCATCCCCAATATCCGCCACCACCCATGGCCATCTTCCGTGGTGATGCTGGCAACCGTCGTGATCGTGGTGTGGACGCACAACCTGGCGCTGGGCGTGCTGGCAGGCGTTTTACTTTCGGGTATATTCTTCACCGGCAAGGTGCAGCGCATGTTCGCGGTGCAGCGGGTGCGCGAAGGCGATACCGCCACCTACCACATCACCGGCCAGATCTTCTTTGCCAGCGTAGACCGGTTCTTCTACGCCATCGGTCCCGAGAGCGGTATGGACGACCCGGCCGACAACGTGGTGATCGATGTCACCAAGGCGCATTTCTGGGACATTTCCGGCGTCGGCGCGCTGGACAAGGTGGTGGAGCGTATGCGCCGCAATGGCCGCAGCGTGCAGGTGGTCGGCCTGAACCAAGCCAGCGCCGACCTTGTCGACAAGTTCGCGCTGACAGACAAGACCGGCGTGGAAATCGGGCTGGCACCGCATCCTTGATCGGGGTTGCCGATACGCCGCAGCAGACAACACTATCACAGCCAGGCACCGGTATCTTACGGCAGACAAACCACCATCATCGCAAATGACGCGGTGCGTGGTTCGCAAAGAGCGCGCAATATAGAGTTTCAATGGCATTGTGCCGGCAAAGCTCATCGAAACCGCCGACACCCCTGAGGAAGCGAATAGCCCATTGCCTATCGATACCCGTTCTCGGGCGTGGTGAGTATGTTGCCAACTGCATGATTAAAAGCGAGAAAGCCGAACGGCTTCCTTTTCGCTTTCACTTTGTACCTAACACTTGAACACTGAAGGCCGACCGGCGCGCAATCTGACTGTTGGGGAAAAGTCTGTGCAAAAGTTGGTAAAGAACGAACATGACTTTCGGCCTGGAGAAAGTATTCTTATGGCAGGCAGGTTATAGGGGGCATTCGATGAGCAAATACACCTTTCGGTCTTCGCGATCCGATAGCTGGATTGAACCAAAGCCACACCGCGATGCCAGCACGCGGCTCGCGCGTTTCGGTCCCATCCAGCCGATGGAGAAGCGAGGCTTCTTCGCCCGGCTGTTCAACCGCTAGGTCGCTTCATTCGGCGGATAGCCCTACTACAGCACGTATTTCGACAGGTCCGTATCTGCGGCAAGGTCGCTTAGCTTTTCGCGTACGTAGTTGGCATCGACGGTTACACTCTGACCGGCCATTTCCTCAGCCTCGAAGCTCAGTTCCTCAAACAGCTTTTCCATTACCGTCTGCAAACGCCTCGCGCCGATATTCTCGACGCCTTCGTTCACTTGCGCCGCCAGCCGGGCAACTTCGGCCACGGCGTCGTCGGTCATCTCGACCTCCAGCTTTTCGGTACCCAGCAGCGCCTTGTACTGGCTGACCAGGTTGGCGCGTGTCTCGCATAGGATGCGCACGAAATCCTCTTCGGTCAGGCTGCGAAGCTCTACGCGGATCGGCAGGCGGCCCTGCAGTTCGGGCAGCATGTCCGATGGCTTGGCCACGTGGAACGCGCCACTGGCGATGAACAATACGTGGTCCGTCTTCATCGGACCATATTTGGTGGCGACCGTGGTGCCTTCGATCAGCGGCAGCAGATCGCGCTGCACGCCCTCGCGCGAGACGGAGCCACCGCGCACGTCGGACACGGCGATCTTGTCCACCTCGTCGAGGAAGACGATCCCGTTCGTTTCCGCGTTCTGCAGGGCGACACGGGCCACGTCGTCCTGATCCATGCGCTTTTCGGCTTCTTCGTCCACCAGCTTGTCCCACGCATCGGGAACTTTCAGCTTGCGCTTCTTCTTCGGCGCTCCGCCAAATGCCTTGCCCATCATGTCTGACAAGTTGATCATGGTCGCACCCCCGCCCATGCCGGGGATATCCATGTTCATGTTGGGCGCGTCTTCCACCTCGATCTCGACTTCGGTTTCGTTCATCGAGTTTTCGACGATCCGCTGGCGGAAACTCTCGCGTGTCGCCTCGCTCGCACCGGTGCCCACCAGTGCGTCCAGCAAGCGGTTCATCGCGGCATCGCTGGCAGTTTCGCGCACGGCTTCGCGGCGGCGGTCCTTCTCCAGCCGGATGGCCTCTTCCACCAGGTCACGCGCAATCTGTTCCACATCGCGGCCGACATAGCCGACCTCTGTGAACTTGGTGGCTTCCACCTTTACGAAAGGCGCTTCGGCAAGTCTTGCCAAACGGCGGCTGATTTCAGTTTTGCCGCAGCCGGTGGGGCCGATCATCAGGATGTTCTTCGGCGTCACCTCATCGCGC
>CAJXTZ010000094.1 GCA_913061345.1 uncultured Erythrobacter sp. | reverse complement strand
ATATGACCGATGCGCGCTCGATCTGGAACAACACGGTGCGCGGCGTGACCTTCCCCTGGACCCTGATGGCCAGCACGGGTTTAGGAGCGTGGCTGATGCTGACAAGGATCACGCTAGGCAGCGAGGGAGCGATGGCCAACAGCGATCACGTGGTCGGCGCTTTGGTAATTACGGTTGCCATTATCGCGACTGCGGAAGTTGCGCGCACCCTGCGCTTCCTCAACGCAGCATTCGGCGCCTGGCTTGTCGCATCGCCATTCCTCCTTGCGGGGGCGTCGTCTGCCGGAACGGTGGCATCGGTTGGGGTCGGACTGCTCTTGATCGGACTGAGCCTGCCTCAAGGCAAGCGTAGCGGTGAGCATTATGCGGGCTGGGACCGGTTCGTAATGTGAAGATCCGCAATCGCTCTAGGGAACCCTGGCTGGTTTCAAATCGATCCGGCACGAGCCAATATGAAAGAGGACAACCACAACTGGTATGAGCAAGGATCTACTCATCCCTCGTCGAGCACTGATCAAAAGTGCAGGACTGGCAGCGGCAGCCTTCACGTTTTTCCCTCTGACGGGATGCAAAGCGCAGAATACCTCGCTCCTGGGCAGCACCCGAGAGCCCACCGCCCTTTCCATACCGCCCTTGCAGAGAGGCGAGATTGATAAGGGTGAACGCGTATTTCGCCTTTCCTTGACGCCAGGCGAGAAGGAATTCGTCCCGGGGGTAATCTCGCCCACGATCGGTATCAACGCGCCCTATCTCGGACCGACACTGGAGATGCGCCGCGGGGAAACCGTTCGGTTCCATATCGATAATTCGCTGGCGGAAGGAGCGACCGTCCACTGGCACGGTTTCGAGCTCCCCGCTGCGGCAGATGGTGGACCGCATCAACTTATCGCTCCGGGCGAACGGTGGAGCCCGTCATTCGAGGTGCGCCAGCGCGCGTCGCTCTACTGGTACCATTCGCATCTGCATCGCGGGGCGGGCCCTCAGGTTTATGCCGGTCTGGCAGCCCCGATCTATGTCCGCGACGACGAGGAAGACCGCCTCGACCTGCCCAGCGAATACGGCGTCGATGACATCCCCTTGATCGTTCAGGATCGCGTGCTCGATGGGTCCGGTCGCTTGATCTATCCCAGCGGGATGCACGCGCAGATGATGGGGGTGCGCGGTGACCACATCTTCGTGAACGGCACGCGAAATGCTGTGTTCGATGCAAAGTCCGGTCAATTGCGGCTGCGCATCCTCAATGGATCGAACGCCCGCTTCTATGATTTTTCACTTGAGGGAAATGGGCCAATGCAGCTCATTGCCAGCGATGGGGGTCTGCTTGGCCGGCCCCACACGGTGCGATCTCTCAAATTGGCTCCCGGCGAACGCGCGCAGGTCGTCGTCGATCTTTCCGAAGGGCGTCCGCTTCGCTTGATCGCCAACAGCCCGGAAAACGGAATGGGCATGATGGGCGGCGGAATGATGGGGCGCGGCAACGAAAGGCGTGGTGTCGACCAAGCGTTCCAAATACTCGACATCAGGACCGCAGGATCGGCCAGTGCCGTGCCGCTTCCGGTTCAATTGGCATCACTTACTCCGCCCGACCTGTCGCTCGCCATCCGCACGCGCCGGTTCGTTCTCGATATGGGTATGATGGGACGAGGCATGTCGATCAATGGGGCGGCGATGGACATGAACGTCATCAACGAACGCGTTCCGGTCGGACAGTGGGAGATCTGGGAAATTGCCAATGCCTCGATGATGGCGCATCCGTTTCACATCCATAACGTCCAGTTCCAGGTGCTAGACCGCGATGGTCAGGTTCCCCCGCCACTGGAAACCGGCTTCAAGGATACGGTTGTCGTCAATCCGCGCGAGCAGGTTCGCGTACTTCTGAGCTTTGAAGAAAATACCGATCCCGATTTGCCATACATGTATCACTGCCACATTCTCGAACATGAGGATGCAGGGATGATGGGGCAGTTCGCGGTCGTGTAAGGGAAGGCGGTGGTTGCGCGCTATCCTCGGTAACCAAGCTATCCCTGCGGGGATTTCCCGCCGATCTCATGCATGTGCTTGACAGCTTCTTCGACACAATCTCCGCATTTCCGATTGGCAGGCACGGCCACGTCGATCTTCTTGGGATAAGGCAGATCAAGATCGGCCATGATTTGCTGGAATTCGGCAAGCGAGACATCGTCATTCAAGCGGGGGTTACGTGTGCGTTCCTGCATGATCGTCGAGACGCGGCGCCCTGAATAGTCATGCGCAGGATAGACCAGCGTGTCTTCCGGTAGGGCGAACAGTTTTTCGCGGACTGACATGTAAAGGGTTTCTGAATCGCCGTTCTGGAAATCGGTGCGGCCGCAGCCATCGATCAGCAGCGCGTCACCCGTGAAGACCTGCGTATGGCCGCCGTGCTCTATCAGATAGCAGTGATGCTTGTCGGTATGGCCAGGCGTGAACAGCGCGCGGATCGTCAGATCACCTACCGTTAAAGGCGCTTCTTCGCTCACTTCCACATCCGCACATGAAATATTGTCGTCGGCAGGGTAAGCGACCTTGCACCCTGTCAGGCTGCGCAAGCGGCATGCACCCGTAATGTGGTCAGCGTGGATATGCGTGTCGAGCGTGAAACACAGGTTGAGACCCAATGCCGCGACGGCTTTCATATCCCGGTCACACGTCTCGATGACGGGGTCGAGCAAGACCGCCCGACCCGTGCTCTCGCACCCGATCAGATAAGTGTAGGTTGAGGACTCCGGCTCGATAAGCTGTCTGAAAATCACGCTTCGGCCTCGCTTTTGTCGAACATTGGCGCAAGGTCGGCCTCGCTGATCTTCAATCCCGATTCCCGCCCGCGATCCGCAGCGGCGGATGCATCGCAATTGTTTTGATGCGCCCACGATGCAATTGATGCGCCCACGATGCAAGCCCCATCAAGCTGGCCCTGCGCCCACTTGCACAGTGAATTGCCACAGGACCGGGAAGCTGTTCGAGCCTCTCCGTAAAAGCCCTCGCATTCGCAGCTGTCAGATCGGGCGGCGAGACCGGATAGTGAAGATATTCTAGACCGGCTTCGCGCGCTTCCTCCGCTTCGGCCTGCGGGCTTAGCTTTTCCCCTTGCTCGCCTGCCTGTCTGAGATTGACGACAGCCTCGAAGCCAGCTTCTGCAAGATTTTGCATGTTGTGCGCTTCAGGCGGAAATTTCAGTACTGAAAGGTCATTGTCAATCTTGGCGCGATCCATGGTAGCTCTCCTCTGAGCGTTCTCGTTATATCTTTCGAACCTATGCCTCGCAGCCGGGTTCCGCTTGCAATCAACTCCGCACAATCAGCTCATACAAACCGATCACGAGGCCAGCGCCGACGAGGGCTCCGATCACCGACAGCACATGTGGCAGCCGCAGGGCAAAAAATGCATCGTCGATCCATGATGTGAACTTGAGCGCGAGAGGCTTGTGCTGCGGCTTGAAAACTACTTCAGGCTCGAAGATTTTCGCCGCACGGCGACCGCTTTCAACCGCTCCCTCGATGCTCCAGATATCTGCCTCGGTTTCCGTATGGGCACCCGCCAAGACAAAGTTTGGTATCGATGTCGCCTGACAGGGCCGATGGTCCCGGGTGTTCGTGGTGGTCACCCATTTGGGCTGCTCTGGCGTGATGCCGGAAGGGTCGAATTCCCACTCGTCCCAGACTTCGGCCTTGAGGATTGCAAACTCCTCGATGCTGCGACCGCCATTCGCCCTTCGGATCATTCCATCCAGCGCTTGCGATGCGCGTATCTGGGCGAGAACTTCGTCCATGAATTCGCTTTTGGTACAGTTGCGTAGCGGCTTGCCGTGGACAATGCCCGGAACGGTCGCGACACAGGCGGTACACGTCCAGAGCGATTGCACCTCCTCGCCTAGATCGATGTGGGAAGGCCACGATTGCTCATTTGCGAAGAGCGTGATGTTGAAGGGAGAATCAGTCAGCGCGATCGCGGTGCGTTCGCGCGGCCAGGCCATGCGTTCAGCGAAGGCGATACGAAAGGAAACCTGGGTGTGCGGGCCGTCCTGGACTAGCGGCCTCAGTTTCGCCAACTGGGGGTCAACCAACAAGACAGGCGTTCGCTCTACGATTTCGGCAGACGAGAACGGGGTGCTGGCCAAGACGTAGATATTCGCACGCACTTCATCGCCTGAAGATAGGCTTGCGCCAGCTATTTGGGTTCCATCGAAGTGCAACGTTTCGAGGGGCGACTGCCAATGAAACACCACGCCTCGATCTTCAAGATGCTCGACCCACCTGTCGAACCACACTTCATTGCTTGGCCCATTGAGAAGCGACCATCCTCCCATCGATCGGTGTTCCTAGGCAGGGCCGTCGTCATCAGCGGGATGCTTATGCGGAGGGCCGGACCTAATGTTTTGGCCAAAAAACAAACCCACGTGATGCAGCGATGCATATGGCCAGTCTGCCCCAATCCATGGACCAAACAGCGCTTTCCACGTTCTGTGTCCAGTGGGCGTCATCCGCGGTTGCCAGTAAGCTGCGGCGTTGGCGTGAGAATAGTTACGCTTCGACCGGTGATTGACCGACCAGGCCTTGATTATCCCCCAGGCGAGTGAGATCTTGTCGGACGCCGTCATGCGAAAGGCCGTGGGCTTTTCAAAGAAGTCGGCGGTCTCCTTATCACCTTCAACGCGGTTCGGGACAACGGCATATTCCATCGGGCGCGATAGTATGCGGTCGTACAGTGATGCCTCGTCATCGAAGGGTATCTGGCGAAGAATATCGAAAGTGTTGTGGTACCATGGCCCAAAGCCATGCCAAGAATATTCGGTTGGCAAGTTGTCATTTTCGCGGCGCGCGCTGCGGAAAAAGCCGCCCGCGATATCGTTGCTTTCATATACGGCAACCTGACAGCCGCGCCGCACAAGTTCGTGCGCTGCCGTCAGACCGGCAACACCTGCACCGAAGATTGCTACCTTGCTGGCCACTGAAGTGCTTTCTGTTGCGGGCAAATTGTCTATTCCATCGGTCTGTCAGCTTCGATACGTGGGCGGGTGCAATCGTCTTGCGACCAAGTGGCTGACTTCAAGAGCTCAAAACCCTCAGGTCCATCGCGCTTCGGGCGATTGTGCGTCGTTCAATCTATCCCGAGCTCCGCTTTAATGGCCGCCGGGTTTTCATAGTGCTCCGCCTCGGGTCCGCCGATCGCTGGCCTTCCAGCTATCCAGCTGCCTTCGCACACGAATTCGAGCATGGCGGCCGCGAGGTCCGAGTGCCTGCAGCGAAAGCAACCTTCGGCAAGGCGCTCGTCGGTAATGACGGCTTCACCCGTATAGGGTTCGTCCAAGAGCCAGCCCGGTCGCGCAGCCGTCCATTCCAGTCCCTTCGCGCGCTCCAGCAAATCTTCCATTGCGCGCATCTGTTCGAGAATATTGTGCAAGGCTGGTCTTGCTGTGAGCTCGAACC
>CAJXTZ010000093.1 GCA_913061345.1 uncultured Erythrobacter sp. | reverse complement strand
AGACAGACCCTCTCAACCACAGTCCGCGCACAGTCGATTTGTATGACGCTCGTGTATGACAGTCCCGACGACGATTTTCTGAACGATTCGAGGGCGTTGGCTGTGATTCCGAGGCGCGAATGTATGACACCCGCGTGTCACTCGCGCGCAAATCCGCCTGCTCGATGGCGGATTTCTGCGGTTTTACATGGGGTTGGGAAGGACTGGAGCGGGTAGCGGGAGATTGCCGTTGGCCCAGATTTGATTCCCGTTTTGGTGACGGATTCGTGCGAGTTGCCGTGGTCGGGCGGCATACTGCACTTGTTTGAACTGCCAACTCAGTCCCAGCGAATATGTAGTTCATCCACGGCAATAACGTTGCCCGCATGATATTTCGTAGGCTTCGCCGGATCGAGGCGCCACGTCGGCAAGCGCGACAACATCTGCCGATAGACCGTCTGCAACTCGATGCGCGCCAGATGCATTCCGACGCAGCGATGGGGGCCACCACCAAAAGCGAGGTGAGATTTGGATTTGCGCCCGAGATCGAAAACTTCCGGCCTCTCGAACTTGCGTTCGTCGAGTCCGGTTCCTGCTAGGAGAACGACCAGTTGTTCATCCTCCCTGAGCTCGAAATCGCCGAGCCGGGTGTCCTGCGCAACTCTACGCACTGGCACGACGAAACTGTAACGCCTGAGCATCTCTTCGACTGCATCGGGGATCTGCGAAGGATCTTCGCGCAGCGCCGTCTGAAGATCGGGATTTTGGGCGAGGTGGTTCACGGCGTATCCCAGCGCGTTGATCACGGTATCGAGTCCGGCGAGGAACAGCAGGACTGCATAATCCTCCATCAACTCGATTGTCATCGGCTGACCCTCGACTTCCAGTGCCCATAGGTCGCTGAGAATGTCATCGCGCCGGTCATGCTGACGCGCGACGATCGTTTCGTTCAGTGCATCGGCAACCTTGCGCAACATCATCGGCATATTGGTCGGCCCGTGGACGGGAATTAGAACCTCGTGAACGAGTTCACGAAACTCGGCGAGCCGTTCGACCGGTAATCCCATCATGTCCAGGAACACCGTGACGGGAAGCGGTTCGGCAATCGCGGAAATGAATTCGCAGTGCTTCTGATCGATGACGTTATCGATCAACTGGTCGGTGAGCGCGCGAATCTTGTCCAGCTGGTTCATCGCGGCCTTGGGCGAGAAGGCCCTGGCGAGCGGCTTGCGCAGCGCCGTGTGTTCGGGCGGATCGACAGAGACCGGCGCCAGTTGAGGGATGCGCGGCATGTTGGCAGGCATCATTTCCTTCAGCTTCTTCATATCCGCAGGCGGACGCACCACGCTGGAGAACACTTCTGGCCGTCGCAGCGCTTCGGAAACCTCTTCGTAACCCAACGCGACCCAGGCGCCGCCGTTGCGCGGCGTCCAGAACACCCGGGGGGCTGTATCGAGCAGTTCCAAGACGCGTTGATGAGGATTGGCGATCAGACCCTCGTCGAGCCGGAAGTCAAAATCAAAAACCGCCTGCTCTGGAATATGTGATGGCCTCTCTACTACCTTATTCATAGTCAAATCACCTCTTCCACTGATGTTATATTCTTATGGCGAGTAAAGATTTTCGTTTCGGCTTTATTTAATGCCCGCTGTGAGATTTACAGACAAATGACGCAAGGTCTGCCAGAGATGTGCCTTATCCGATTGAGCAATGTCCTTGAACATTTTCTCATAGACGGCATCGGCTTCTTGTCTGAGCTTCGGAATGAGTTCGAGCGCTGCGGGAAGGAGATAAATCTTCCAGACGCGCCTGTCGTCTAGCGACTTTCGGCGTTCGACGTAATTTAGTTCTTCGAGACGATCGATTGCCTGACCGATGCTGGCCCGCTCCAGTTCTACGCATTGCGCGAGTTCGGTTTGCGTCAGTCCCTCCGAACGGAACACATATCCCAAGGTTCGCCATTGGGTCCGCGTCAGACCAAAATACCTGAGCGCGCCGTCAAAGGCCTGGCGCAGCCGTCTCGGCACCTCTTCGAGCAAGAAAACAAGCTCGTCGGTTTCCGTGAGGAAACTCGCGCTTTCCGAGGCTTTTCGCTGATCTGCAATGGTGGTCATCAGTGCTTCGGTAGCCGCGTTTCCCGGAAAGATAAAGAGGTTTACTGTATGGCAGCTTGCTATATAGGGCGCCAAATGTTGGCGGATGGCTTCCTCATCAAAGGCTTTATGACGACATCGCGGGACCCGGGCATATGGCTGTCATCGTTGGGCTGATGCTTTGCGCATGTCCATTCTGACCTCCCTTGATCAAATACACGGAAAGAAACAGGCGTTGTGACTGAACCGGAAACCTCAGAAGAAACTCGCGCGACTGAGCACTCGTCTCCCTTGCAGTCCCGCAAGGTGAGGCTGGCGCTAATCATTGGCATCATTCTGGTGCTGCTTGCCGGCGGGTGGTGGTATTGGGACTATCAAACCACAGGGAAGTACTTCCAGAGCACGGACAACGCCTACATTGCAGCCGATGCAGTCATCGTCGCCCCCAAGATCGGCGGTTATGTCGATCGCGTTCTGGTAGAGGAAAATCAGGAGGTGCAGGAAGGGGCTGCGCTGGTTCAGCTGGATGTGCGGGACTACCGCGCACAGGAAGCTCAAATCAGGGCCCAAATTGATGCGTCGCTCGCTAATGCTCAAACTGTGCGTGCGCAGATGGGTGAGCAGCGGGCGGCAATTTCCCAGGCACAGGCTCAATTGGCCGCGGCTCGGGCAGAGGCGGCACTGGCGGCCGATCAACTTCGACGGTATGAACCGTTGGCCGCAACGGGCGCTGAACCTCGTGAGCGACTGGATCAGCTTCGCGCCCAGGCACGCATGGCAAGAGCGCAGGTTGATGCCAGTCAAGCAGTTTTACGTGCTGCGCAACTACGCATTGGAACGCTGGAGGAGCAGGTGGGTCAGGCTCGGTCGCAGGCAGATGCGGCGCGTGCGCAACTGGATGTCGCACAGCTAAACGTGGAATCAACCCTGTTGCGTGCTAGTATTTCCGGACGCGTTGGAGACGTTTCTGTCCGCCAAGGGCAATTCGTCCAGCCTGGTACACGCCTAATGAGCATTGTGCCGGTGGAGCAACTCTTCATTGAAGCCAACTTCAAGGAAACGCAGGTGGGACTGATGCGGGTCGGCCAGCCGGTTGCCATCGAAGTCGATGCGCTGTCGGACTTTGAAATCAGTGGTCGCGTTGCGAGTATTGCCCCCGGCACGGGCGCTGAATTTTCCATTCTGCCGCCGGAAAATGCGACGGGGAACTTTACCAAGATCGTTCAGCGGGTCACGGTACGAATTGCAATCTCAGCCGCGCCGGAGGTGCGCCGATTGCTCGTCCCCGGAATGTCCGTGGTTGCGACGGTGGATACCCGGTCCGCCAAGGGGGAACTGGAAGATCTTCGCGAAGCTGCGCCGAGAGATTGATGGTGGCGACGAGTACTCTGCCGACGGGCCGCGCCCCGGAGCGTGCGGATGCAACGGCGTGGATCGCCGTTGCAGCAGGTGCTCTCGGGGCGCTTCTGGCAACACTCGACGTTTCGATCGTTAATTCAGCTCTCCCCGTCATCCAAGGCGAGATCGGCGCAAGTGTCACCGAGGGAACCTGGATTGCGACCTCATTCCTCGTAGCCGAAATCATCGTCATTCCGCTAAGCGCCTGGCTTGAAAGGCTTCTGGGCCTCAGAACGCTTCTATTGATAGCGGTCACCGCGTTTACAGGGTTTTCTGTTCTGTGCGGCGTCGCCACCGACCTTATGACGATGGTTATCGGCCGGACGGGACAAGGCCTAATGGGTGGCCTGCTTATCCCGACGGCCATGACCATTGTTGCCAAACGGCTCCCGCCAAGCCAGCAGCCGATCGGAATGGCCTTGTTCGGTATGACCGTGATCCTCGGCCCCGTTCTAGGCCCGTTGCTGGGGGGTTGGCTGACAGAAAATTTGAGTTGGCACTACGCCTTCTTCGTAAACGTCCCTGTTTGCGCGGTGCTATTACTTCTTCTCCTCCTGGGCCTTCCGCACGAGAAGCCCGATTGGGATTATCTACGGAATGCCGATTGGGCGGGCATTCTGGGATTGGTTCTTGGCCTTGGGGGGCTGACGGTCATGCTCGAGGAAGGACACCGCGAGGAATGGTTTTCTTCAAGCCTGATTGTCAGTCTGGCCATCGCGTCAGCAATTGGTTTCGGATTGCTGCTCGCAGGACAAATTTGGGCTACGAAGCCAGTCTTGCGACTTAAAATTCTGCTCAACCGCCAATTTGCCAGTGTCAGTATCATGGCGCTTGCCCTGGGTATGGTAATGTATGGTTCGATGTTCGTGATCCCGCAATTTCTCGCGCTCATTTCGGATTACAACGCATTTCAAACTGGCAAGGTCATTTTCTGGATGGGCGTTCCGGCGTTCGTCATAATGCCGGTCCTCCCGTTCCTGATCCGTCGCGTCGATATCCGGCTCGCCTTGGCAACCGGTCTGGGACTGATGGCGCTCAGTTGCTTGATGAGCACGAACCTTACCGCCGAATCGGGCGGCGCGGTATTTATCGAAAGCCAGCTCGTGCGCGGAGTCGGGATGATCCTGGTGATGATGTTCCTCAACCAGGCCGCCATCGCCTCTGTTGCCAAGGATGACGCTGGCGACGCGTCCGGTATTTTCAATTGCGCACGAAATCTGGGAGGCTCTTTTGCTCTCGCGGCGCTTGCGTCTTTTCAGGATCAGCGGATGTGGCTGCATAGCAGGCGAATGGAGGAAACGCTTTCGCGCAACGATCCTCGCCTTCAAGACTATCTCGATGGTTTGACGCACGCACTCGGCAGCGCAGAGGCCGCGATGCGATCGTTGGGCGGTACGATCCAGCGAGAGGCATTCATCATGACATACAATGACATTTTCTGGATCATGGGTGTTGCAGCATTTGCGACGGTACCTTTGGCTCTCTTCCTGCGTCCGCTTCCGGACGAAATGTCGTTATCCATGCATTGAGGTAAGAATGAAAAATCCAGTCGCACCCTTGTTGGTTTTGACCTTTCTTTCAGCATGCACCGTTGGCCCTGACTATGCAGGTCCGCCGGATCTTGCCGGCGCCCGGGTGCCTGAAGGCGCGTTCGCTCGTCAGACCACCGATCTATCCTCAACGACGCCCTTGCTTGCCGAGTGGTGGATCGCACTCGACGATCCCGTTCTGACCGAACTCGAACAAATGGCGATTGTCGGCAATCCAGGATTTGAGGCTGCGCAAGCGAGGGTCTCGCAGGCCCGCGCCTCTGTGCGCCAGGAACGTGCCAATCGCTGGCCAGCGGCTGGCGCCCAAGCGACGAGTATTCAAGCCGAAGTGCCGGGACTGGATATTCAGGCGGATAGCGGGCCGCCCCAGGGTGGGCCTGAGAGCGATGGGGGAAACTCCACGCTCAGCATCTATAACCTGGGGATCAGTGCCAATTGGGAGATCGATCTGGCAGGCGGCCAGCAGCGAAAGATCGAAGCAGCCA
>CAJXTZ010000092.1 GCA_913061345.1 uncultured Erythrobacter sp. | reverse complement strand
AGTCTCGTGGGCTCGGAGATGTGTATAAGAGACAGTCCGATTACACCGCTGCCGAGCCGCTGATGGCGATCCCGATCGCGACACCAAGCGCGCTGCTGGCGGATAAGGACTATGATGGGGATCGGCTCCGCGAAAGCTTGCTGATCCGAGGCATCCTGCCAACTATCCCACCTCGCTCGAACCGCAAGGTACACCAGCACCCTGACTATCGCCGCGCGCTATGACAAGACCGCCCTCTCCTTCGAAAAATTCCTCAACCTCGCCGCCGCCCGCCTACGGCTGAACTCTTTTGTCAACGCGGCCTAGACCCGCATATATATTTGCCAGATCGCTGCTGGATACGATTTGAGACCATCGGTAACAATCGTTTCTGTCTTGCCATGGCGCTTCAACGTTTTCTTGAAGAACCGCGAAGCCGCTCGTTTATCGCGTTTCTTCGTAACATAGCTTTCAAGGATCTCGCCCTCGTGATCGACCGCACGCCTTAGGTAATGGGTCTTGCCATTGATCTTCACGAACATCTCAGGCGATGAGTTGAAGCGGCGAAATGGGCTTGGCGGCAGGGCTGGAGATTTGCGCGGCATCACTGCTGGCTAGCAGAGCTCGGCGCGAGGTGCCACGTTGCTCTAACAAAGCCCCTGCAAGCCACCCTTTCTGGGGCCCAACCCGCCATGCTCAACGCTACGCGCCTCAAGGCTGGTGCATTTCCTGTGGGCCGGAAAGAGCAGCGTGAGCTCTTCGATTTCACGGCAGCTTAGCCGCCAACCCAATGCCGAAATCCCGGAGCACGAAAATCGCCCGGAGAGAAATCTTCGCGAGAAGCCCGCAGAACTGCGCGCTTCTCGCGGAAATATTTTATCGTTCTTTATCGATGGTTTGTGAATGGCGGAGCGGGTGGGATTCGAACCCACGATACGGGGTTACCGTATACACACTTTCCAGGCGTGCGCCTTCGACCACTCGGCCACCGCTCCGCATGCCTGTCTTGGCAGAAGGCGCGCACCTAGCGAAGGTATCGGGCAATGACAAGCAGCGTAATGACATGGCGGTTTGCACGCCCTATTCCCGCAGCCATGAAACACCCCATCGGTCCTGCCCCCTCCATCGAGGACATGGAAGCTGCCGCGCGCGCTGCTTTCCAGCGCCTTCCCAAGGCATTCGCGCAGCACCTGGGCCACGTGGTAATACAGGTTCAGGATTTTGCCGAGGACGAATTGCTCGCGGAAATGGGCATCGAGCATGCCTTTGAACTTACGGGCGTCTATGAGGGCCTGCCGCTGACCGAGCGCAGTATCGAGCATTCCGGCATCATGCCCGATCGCATTCGCCTGTTCCGGATGCCGATCCTACTGGAATGGTGCGAACGCGGGGACGAAACGTTCGAGCATCTGGTGGCGCACGTCCTTATTCATGAGATCGGACACCACTTCGGCCTTTCGGATGACGATATGCACGCGCTGGAAGACGAGGTGCGTTAACGCCATCTCGGACCCATCGGCGTTTCGGTGCGTAACATCTTGCAGGATGGAACGGATATATCGCACGCTCGCCGGGCTCTTGGCCCTTGTTTTCGCAGCGATTGCCGCGCCGGCAATCGCGCAGGAAGATCGACAGGTCCCCAGCGGGTCGGAGCCTTAAGTATACGAGGTAGATGAGCTCAACTCGGGTCTTGCTGCGCCGGGCGAACCGCTGGAACTCGATACGCCGCAGGCGTTGCTCGAAAGCTTCTTTGCCGCAGCGGAAGCTGGCGAATGGGAACGGGCAGCAACCGCGCTCGACATGACGAACCTGTCGCTCCGAGAACAGGACATGCAGGCCGAGAACCTTGCGGCGATGATGTACGAGATCGCCAACCGTTCAATAGCCATTAGCTGGGCGGATCTGCCCGATCGGCCCGATGCGGTAGATACCGCTGCCAGCAACAAGAATCCCATGGCCGGCGCAGAGCGGCGGCATATTACGCTGGCGCATCTCAAACTGGGTCGCCGCAGCGTTCCTGTCAGCATTGCCCGTCTGCAAGAGCCGGGCGGCGAACCGGTGTGGATGTTCAGCCGCCAGAGCGTTGGCAATCTGCCCGAACTCTATGAACGTTTCGGCCCCACCGATTTTGAAATGAGCCTGCCTGAGACACTGCGTCAGCAGGCTTTCTGGACCCTGGCCTGGTGGGAGGTAATCGCCATTCCATTGGTGTTACTGCTGGCCTTTCTTGCCGCAATACTGACCTACAAGGGCATCGGCGCCGGAAAGAAACGGTGCGACGATGACAGCATGGCTGGAAGGATAATGCGCGCGGTGCAGATGCCCGTCACATTGCTGGCACTGGCGGGCAGCTTTGCCATCATGCGCAACGTGCTCTTCACATTCTCCGGTCCGGTGGAGGATATCCTCGGCCCCCTGCAACTCACCCTGATCGTAATCGCCATCGGGGCAATCATCGTAACGATGGTAGAGGCCATGCTGGACTTCGCCACCGATCGCAACGCCCGAAAGATCGAGAAGCCGGAAAACGAGGAAAGCCGCGACTTCTACACCCAGGCATCGGCCATACGGCGCCTTATCATCGTGCTAGTGATGTTGGCGGGGATTGGCATCGTGCTGGTGCAAAGCAACATCACCCAGACGCTCGGCTTTTCCCTGCTGGCGGGCGCGGGCGCACTGGGCCTGGTGATCGCTTTTGCCGCGCGCAAGGTGCTGGGTGATATCATGGCCAGCATGCAGATCGCCTTTGCCAAGACGGCGCGCATCGGTGATGCCGTCTATTATGAGGACCAGTGGTGCTACGTAGAGAAAATCGGCTTCACACACCTGCGGCTGCGCACCTGGGACGATCGCCGGGTGATGGCGCCGGTGGCCGAATTCGTCGGCTCCAGCTTCGAGAACTGGACCAAGCAGGAACCCGCCTTGATAATGCGCATACCCGTGTATCTCGATCATCGCGCCGATGTGGAGGCACTGCGCAAGAAGTTGATGAGCTTCGTCGAGGATGCGGACGATATCATCAAGAAGGATGAGGCCAAGCTCGAGGTCATCGACCACACGCCGCAGGCGAAGGTCGCACGCGCATGCCTGTGGGCGAAGGATCCCAAGGTCGGCTGGACCATGCATTGCCGGGTGCGCGAATTCCTGCTGAAAACCGCCACGCAAATGGATGCAGCCGCAGGTAACGAACCCGCGCCCGCCTACATGCCGCGCGAACGCGAGGTGCGGATCGACGAAGCGATGGGCCGCCAGCAGGATTGACGAGCCTGTAAAGCATGGCAGGATGACCCGATGAGAAATCTGGTCACGCTGTCCGCTCTTGCACTCGCCCTCCCCGCCACTGCACAGGAGAGCGCGGAGCCAGTGACGCCAACCTCGGTCGTTGCCTCTGCCAGCGATGAAGAATGGCTCGCGATTTCACCCGAGGACGTGCTGGTGATGCAACTGGCACCCGACGATCGCGGCAATCCGCGTACCTTGGTGATCCAGCTTATATCTGCGCCTTTCAGCCAGCCGTGGGTGGAGAACATCCGCACCCTCGCCCGCGCGCTTTGGTGGGACGAAACAAGCGTGTATCGAGTGCAGGACAACTACGTCACACAATGGGGCGATGTGACGGAGGCAAAGCCGCTGCCGGAGGGTGTGGTATCTCCGGTTGCAGCCTACGAGGTTGATGTCGATACGCTGGGTAACGCGACCGTGTCACCGAATTCTTCCCCATCCGATTTCGAGAATTTGCCGAAGTCCATGCGAGACATATTCGAGAACCCTGCCTCCACCCATGACGAGCATATCAAAGCGGTCGAAGCGCTGATGGCCGCAGCGGGTATTGATGGCGCGCCTGGGTTCACCACGAGCGAGCAGTTGGCCTTGCTCTCTATCGATTCAACACAAACCCGCCTGACAGAGCAAGGTTGGCACGATCGTGATGGCTATGCCCCTTGGGTAGAGTTCTGGAATGGCTGGCCAATCGGTAATGAAGAAACTGGCGTTCATTGGGAAGACGATGAGGGAAACACTGTCGAGGATCCGGGCAAACGCCTTCCTGCCCAGCAATTCGATGAACCTTATGATGTGGTCGAGAGCAGCCTCTTCTGGCCCCTTCACTGCTACGGCTACATCGGCGTCGCGCGCGACTATGCACCGGATACCGGTACAGGCGCCGAGCTTTACACGATCATCGGTCAACCGCAGCGGCATATGGATCGCAACCTTGCCGTGGTGGGCCGGGTGATCGAGGGGATGGAACATCTTTCCAGCCTGCCGCGCGGATCAGGAGAACTGGGCTTCTATACCCAGGAGGAGTCAGACCTGCGCACCCCTATCGTGTCGGTTCGACTGGCGAGCGAAATGGATGCTCCGCCTTCTTACGAATATCTCGATACCGGAAGCGAGACTTTCGCTCGCTACGTCGCCGTGCGGGCCAATCGCGACGATGCGTTCTATACGCAACCTGCTGGCGGCGTTGACGTGTGCAGCGTGCATGTGCCGGTGCAGCGCGTGATCGACTAAGTTGGTGGCGACCAAATGACAATCGTTGCGAGAAACTGAAGGTCGTTGAACGATTGGAACCAGGGGCTGCGCGGGAGAGATCACGCAGAAAACTGAGCCGCGCCTAGACCCGCTCCGCCTGCGCAACCGCGTCCGTCGCACGAAGGGCGCTCATTATGCGGGTCAGATGCGCCAGATCCTGCACTTCCAGGTCGAGAAGATAGGTGTGAAAGGGATCGTCGCGCTGGGTCAGTTCGAGGTGCATTACATTGGCGTTGTTGCGGGCAAAGACGCCTGCCATTTCAGACAGCGTGCCGGGCCTGTTGTACAGCACGACATTCAGCCGTCCGATCGCACCGTGGGATCGTTCGCCCCACGAAAGATCAACCCAGTCGGCATCCACGCCGTTAACCAGTTGCAAGCAGTCGATTGCATGGACTTCCACGGTTTCATGCGGGCGTCGCAGACCCACGATGCGGTCTCCGGGAACGGGATGGCAGCAATCGGCCAGGTCAAAGCCGACCCCGGCGGTTAGCCCCTTGATGGAGATTGCGCGTTCCTGTTCGGCCTCTTCTGGCATGTCCGCTGTGCTGCCGGGAATGAGCGCTTCCATCACTTCACGGTCGGACAGCTTGGCAGCACCGATCGCGTACATCAGATCGTCCTCGTCGTTGAGCTCGAGCCGGTCCACCGCCTGCTTCATGGCCTTCTTGCCCACCTTGGCGGGAAGGCGCTCGGTAATTTCGTCGTACAGCTTTGCGCCGATCTCGGCTATTTCGGCGCGCTCCTTGGCGCGCACGGCGCGGCGGATCGACGCGCGCGCCTTGCCGGTGACGACAAAGCCCAGCCACGAGAGTTGCGGCTGTGCGTTCTTGCTCCTGATGATTTCCACCACGTCGCCATTGCCCAGCGGCGTGCGCAGCGGCATGTGCCGCCCGTTGATCTTCGCGCCCACGGTCTGTGCGCCCAGATCGGTGTGGACGGCGAAGGCGAAATCCACCGCCGTCGCCCCCTTGGGCAACTGGAACAGCGCCCCTTTCGGCGTGAAAGCGAA
>CAJXTZ010000091.1 GCA_913061345.1 uncultured Erythrobacter sp. | reverse complement strand
AAGGCCGATCTGATCGTCAATATCGGTCACGACGTGGTCGAGAAGCCGCCCTTCTTCATGGAGCCGGGCGGGCAAACCGTCATCCATATCAACTACAAGGCGGCTGAAGTCGATCAGGTCTACTTCCCGCAGCTCGAAGTCATCGGCGACATCGCCGGATCGGTCGAGCGGCTGGGAAACCGTCTGGATGGCAAGCTGCAGTGTGATCGCAGCTATTACACTGCGCTGCACCACGAGATTGCTTCGCACATCTCCGAGACCAGCGACGACGAACGTTTTCCGATGGTCCCCCAGCGCGTGGTTGCCGACGTACGCAGCGTAATGGCGCGCGATGATATCGTTGCGCTCGACAACGGCATCTACAAGATCTGGTTCGCCAGAAACTACATTGCGAATGAACCGGGTACCATCCTTCTCGACAATGCATTGGCGACGATGGGCGCAGGCCTTCCATCGGCCATGATGGCGGCGATGCTGTCGCCGGGGCGCAGAGTGCTCGCGGTATGCGGCGATGGCGGGTTCATGATGAACTCGCAGGAACTGGAAACGGCTGTCAGATTGGGCCTGAACCTTGTCGTGCTCATCCTGAACGATGAGGCATACGGCATGATCCGCTGGAAGCAGGACCAGCTCGGCTTTCCGGACTACGGCCTGACCTTTTCCAATCCCGACTTTGTCACCTACGCACAAGGCTATGGAGCGACCGGTCACCGTATCGAGCGAAGCGCGGATCTGGTGTCGGTCCTGGACGCCGCATTCGAGACAGGCGGCGTGCACCTTGTCGATTTGCCGGTCGACTATTCCGAAAACAAGAAGGTGCTGATCGACGAGCTTGGCGCGAATGTGTGCGACCTATGAAGACGGTCGTTCATAATCCTTTCGACCGCTTGCCGATTGCAGAACTGGCGCTTGTCGACTGGGCTCAAATCGATGAGTGGCTGAGTGAAGCGCAGTTGCTCCACCGCAACCGCCATGGCTGGCTTGCCGTGCATGAGCGTATCGCCATCCTTCGGCGGGCGGCGGATATCATGCGCGAGCGAGCCGAAGAACTGGCTCTCCAGATCGTCAGGGAGGGCGGCAAGCCCCTGGTCGATGCGCGCGTGGAAGCCGGTCGCGCGATCAACAGCGTCGACTTGTGCGTTCAGGCGCTGAGCGATGGCGGTGGCCACGAGATCCCCATGGACCTGACAGAAGCGGGTGCGGGAAGGACGGCGTACACTTTCCGCGAACCGATCGGTCCGGTTGTAGCGATCTCTGCATTCAATCACCCCCTCAACCTGATCGTTCATCAGGTAGGACCGGCAGTAGCAGCCGGGTGCCCCGTTCTGATCAAGCCTGCGCTGGAAACGCCTCTGTCATGCCAGAGCTTCGTGAGTATTCTCCATGAAGCCGGCCTGCCCGAGGCCTGGTGCCGGTTCGCACCTTGCAGCAACGATGTCGCCGAAAGGATGGTAACCGATCCGCGCACGGCGTTCTTCTCTTTCATCGGTTCTGCGAAAATCGGCTGGATGCTTCGCTCGAAGCTCGCGCCGGGAACCCGCATTGCTCTCGAGCACGGCGGTGCGGCGCCGGTAATCGTGGACAGCGGCGTGAAGCGCGCGGCAGTGATCGCTTCATTGCTCAAGGGCGGGTTCCATCATTCGGGTCAGGTCTGCGTTTCCGTGCAGCGCGTATTCGTCCCTGCTGCAGAATTGAAAGACTTCGCCAATGACCTCGGCAGAGCTGCCAAAAAACTGGTTGTGGGCGATCCCGCCGATGCTGAAACCCAATGCGGCCCCTTGATCCGGCCGGCGGAAGTCAACCGCGTCGAACGCTGGGTCGATGAAGCCATCGCAGCAGGCGGCACGCTGGTGTGCGGGGGAAGCCGTCTGAGTGACACTCTTTTCTCCCCGACCGTCATTCTCGATCCTCCGGAAAGTGCCAAGGTATCCCAGGAAGAAATCTTCGGTCCCGTGATCTGCGTGTATGGGTATGACGAAATCGACCTGGCTATCGAGCAGGCGAATGCACTGCCTTATGCCTTTCAGGCTGCTGTATTCACCGATCGGCTGTCATTCTCCAATCATTGCATCGAGTCTCTGGCTGGATCGGCTGCGATGGTGAACGACCATACGGCATTCCGCGTCGACTGGATGCCTTTTGCAGGGCTGCGCCGCTCCGGGCTTGGCGTCGGCGGGATCGCCTATACGATGGCGGATATGAGCATTGAAAAAATGGTCGTCTGGAACTGGCCTGCGGCGGCATCATAACCCATTCGACAGGACCCGGGGATGGCGACACGGGCAGCTTCGCACTCGTCGGCCTTACCTGAAGTTGAGACCGGTATGGGCGGCGGACAAAAACCGTGCATTGGCGAGCCCGACCGAACTGGCGCACGAGGCGCGGGCATCAAGGCTTGGCGGTACCCGCAAGTGCATCGATGATGCGGCAATCGCCTACAGTGTCTTGCTCACAGGCAGCGATCATGCGCCCAAGTTCCGTCCGCAACGCCTCCAGGCTCGCGATCTTCCGCTCGACTTCGCCGAGATGGCTTCTGGCCAGAGCGTCGATGCCTGCGCAGGACCGGTCGGCATCATCGGAGAGATCGAGCAATTCCCTGATGCGTGCCATCGAGAAGCCGAGATCACGCGCGCGCCGTATGAAGTTAAGGCGCGCTTCCTCTGCAGGTCCATAGTCGCGATAATTGGCCTGCGTGCGCGGAGGGGCAGCGAGGATACCCTCGCGCTCGTAGAAGCGGATTGTTTCTGATTTGACGCCGGTTATCCGGGCGAGTTGACCAATTCTCATTACATAGGCTCCTACCGCTTGACCTTGTAGTTACTACAAGGTGCATATCCCGGATCGACGCAAGGAGTCGAGTAAATGGGAAAGACCTGCTGCGGCCCCGATGAGGCCGGTGCAAGCAACAACGATCCTACATGGCGGCGCATTCTGTGGATCGCGCTGGGTCTCAATGCAATCATGTTCGGTGTGGAGATCGTGGCAGGCATCGCAGCGGATTCGCGCGCCTTGCAAGCCGACGCGCTCGACTTTCTCGGTGATGCGGCAAACTATGTTATCAGTCTCGGCGTAGCCGGGATGGCGCTCGTCTGGCGTGCGCGTGCGGCTCTCGTAAAGGCGGCGACAATGCTGGCTTTCGGCCTGTGGGTGCTCGGCTCGGCCATCTGGGGTTTCTTTGTCGGGGCGTCGCCCGACCCGGGAACGATGGGCGCCATCGGTTCTCTTGCTCTGGCGGTAAATCTCGCCGTCGCCGCGATGCTGTTCCGGTATCGCTCGGGCGATGCGAACATGCGCTCGGTCTGGATCTGTTCGCGCAACGATGCGATCGGCAATATCGCCGTGCTGGGCGCAGCGATTGGCGTTTTCGGTACCGGTCGTGCGTGGCCCGATCTGGTTGTGGCGAGCATCATGGCAGGACTGGCGGTGTGGGGAAGTGCCGAAGTCTTCAAACAGGCACGCGGCGAACTGCGCTCTACCTAAACTCCAAAACATGCCCGCGATTGCGGATTGGAGGAAATACGTCTCCGCCTATACGCTGCTATTGCGAACTAATTGCAACAGATATAGAGGCCCCTCATGCATCGCATCGTCTCCGCCACCGTCCATCCGGCACTGCGGCTCATTCTGCTGGCGCTTGCGCTGTGTCTGTCCGCCACCGCAAGCGCGGAAGAACCCGATGTGCGAACCACTTGGCGTTTGCTCGATTATATCGCGGTCGATTACGCCTCCGCGGTTTCCGAGGGACGTGTTGCCGACGAATTCGAATATCGCGAAATGGTGGAGTTTTCCGATGTCGTGGCGCGGCAGGTTGCTGCATTTCCGGACACTAAAGACAATCAAGCACTCATCCGCCGATCGGACCAATTGCGAGCTCTGATCGCCAACAAGGAACCCGCCGAGCGAGTTGGGCGCTTCGCGCGCGCGCTGGCAGCCTCGTTGCTGACAGCCTACCCGGTTCCGCTCGCCCCTTCGCAGGCGCCCGACCTTGTCCGCGCCCGCACTCTCTTCGCGCAGAACTGCGCCTCGTGTCACGGCGCCGCCGGAAGTGCGCCACCGGCCGCAATGCAGGCACTTGATCCCCCGCCGATCGACTTCACCGATATCGACCGGGCGCGGCAGCGCAGTGCGTTCGGGCTTTACCAGGTCATCACGCAAGGGCTGGAAGGAACGTCCATGGCCAGCTTCGCATCGCTGCCCGACGAGGATCGCTGGGCGCTTGCATTCTATGCCGGCAGCATTGCTTTTGAAGATGTGGCCAAAGGCGAGCGAATCTGGCGTGAAGATGATGGCATACGCCAGCTTGTCCCCGATCTCGAGACGCTCGCCGCGCTCACACCGGAAAGTCTGGCCGAGGAGATCGGCGAGGACCGTGCGCTCGCCGTCATGGCCTATCTTCGCGTCAATCCCGATGCGGTGGGAGAGACAACTGACGCAGGTTCGCTCGACTTCGTTCGTGATACGCTCGATCGCAGCCTGTCAGCCTATCAGGCAGGCAATCGTGAAGAAGCGCGGCAGCTTGCCCTGTCTGCCTATCTCGACGGGTTTGAACCCCTGGAGGCCCTCCTGGCAACGCGCGATGGCGGTTTGATGCGGGAGGTAGAACAGGCGCTCGGGCAATTCCGGGCCGGAATAGAGTCCGGTGCGGACCCATCCGAACTACAGCAACTAAGGGCTCGCATCGATAGTCTGCTGGCAAGAGCCGAGGAAGCGTTGGCTCCTGAGGCGGCCAGCGAAATCTCGACCTTTCTCGGGGCATTCACCATCCTGTTGCGCGAGGGGATCGAAGCACTTCTGGTTGTGATCGCCATGATCGCCTTTGTGAAAAAGTCGCAGCGCTCCGAGGTATTGCCCTATATCCATGGTGGGTGGATCGCTGCTCTTTTCGCAGGTGTCGCCACCTGGGTCGTAGCAACCTACTTCGTAAGCATCAGCGGGGCGAGCCGCGAGATGACCGAAGGGATCGGCGCGCTGCTTGCGGCTGTCATTCTCGTATCGGTCGGGATCTGGATGCACGGCAAATCCCAGGCTGAGGAATGGCGGCGCTATATCCAGAAAAAAATGGGCAAGGCGCTCTCGCGCGGATCGGCATGGTTTCTCTTCGGTCTTGCATTCGTGGTTGTCTACCGGGAAGCTTTCGAGACTATCCTGTTCTACGCTGCCCTGTGGAACCCGCAGAGCAGCGGCATCATACTGGCAGGTGCCTTGTCCGCAGTCGCGCTGCTGGCGCTCATTGCCTGGGCCATGCTGCGCTACAGCCGCAAACTGCCGGTCTCCCAGTTCTTCAGATACAGTGCTATCCTGATTGCGATCCTTGCGGTCATTCTCGCGGGCAAGGGCGTGGGCGCTTTCCAGGAGGCCGGAGTTCTTTCCGCCACTTTCATTGCCGGCTTGCCGCGCCTCGCCGAACTCGGCTTCTTCCCGACTGTCGAGACGATCGGCGCGCAATTGCTCACGCTGCTGGCCCTGATTGCCGGATTTCGGGTAAGTCGATCACCATCGGGACCGCAGCCGGCAGCTGTCGAGGGATAGGAGATCCCGGTTTGCGATCAGCGGGGTCCGGTGCCGAGACGGCGCGCGAGCCACAA
>CAJXTZ010000090.1 GCA_913061345.1 uncultured Erythrobacter sp. | reverse complement strand
CTATTCGTCAGCCTGCCGCCGTAACGGGCATTGTAGGCATCAAGCCGACCTATGGGCGTTGCTCTCGCTGGGGCGTCGTCGCCTTTGCCAGCAGCCTTGACCAGGCAGGCCCGATGGCGCGCAGCGTTGAGGATTGCGCGATCATGCTGGGCGCGATGGCGGGTTTCGATCCCAAGGATTCCACCAGCATCGATGCGCCCGTGCCCGATTGGGCAGGCGCGCTGGATGCGGACCTTTCGGGCAAGACCATCGGTATTCCGCGCGAATATCACATGGACGGCATCGACCCCCAGATCGAGGCAAGCTGGGAGCAGGGCAAGGAATGGCTGCGCGATGCAGGCGCCAAGGTTGTGGAGGTGTCGCTGCCGCACACCAAGTATGCACTGCCTGCCTATTACATCATCGCGCCCGCCGAAGCGTCCTCCAACCTCGCCCGCTATGACGGTGTGCGTTACGGCCTGCGCGACCTGCCCGAAGGCAGCGGATTGCAGGACATGTACGCCGCCACCCGCGCCGAAGGGTTTGGCGACGAGGTGAAGCGCCGCATCCTGATCGGCACCTATGTGCTCTCCGCAGGCTTCTACGATGCCTATTACACGCAGGCGCAGAAGGTGCGCACGCTGGTGCAGCGGGATTTTACCGAAGCCTTTGCGCAGGTTGATGCCGTCCTTGCTCCCACCACGCCTAACGCGGCCTTTGCGCTGGGGGAAATGCAGGACGATCCGCTGGCGATGTATCTGAATGATGTCTTCGCCGTGCCCGCCAGCCTTGCCGGACTTCCCGCCATGAGCGTGCCCGCCACGCTGACGCAGGATGGGCTGCCGCTGGGCCTGCAGATCGTGGGCAAGCCGATGGACGAGCAGGGTGTGCTGAACGCCGGGCTGGCGATTGAGCAGCGTGCGGGCTTTACCGCCCTATGTCCAAATGGGCCGGAGAAGTGGTGGTGAGCGGTTTTGAAGCCCTTGTCATCGTCCTGCTGATCGCGGGGCTGATCGTGCCGATCTGGGCGTTGGTGGCGACCGTGCATTTCGCTAACCGCAAGCAGCGCGGCCAGTTGCAATCGGCACAGCGCTGCATGGCCTTTACGGCCGTGATGGACCGGCTGACGAACGAACTGCGTGCCGATCGCAAGCGTGCACCCATCGTGCTTGCCTGCATTCGCGAACTGCAGACCTTCCCTGAATATCGGGACATTTCGGTGACGATGATCAACGATATCAATGTCAGCGGCAGCACGCCCTACGATCAGATGCTGCGCAACGAACTGCAGAAGACAGAGGCCTTTTTGCTAGAGGCGAACACATGAGCAATTATCGCATTCACGGCGCAACGGGCGAATGGGAGGTCGTGATCGGCCTCGAAGTCCATGCGCAGGTCACCACGCACGCCAAGCTGTTCAGCGGCGCATCGACTGCCTTCGGGGCAGAGCCGAACACGCAGGTTTCTCTTATTGACGCGGCGATGCCGGGCATGTTGCCCGTGCCGAACCGCGAGTGCATTCGCCAGGCCGTGCGCACCGGCATGGCGATAGAGGCGCAGATTAACAAGTGGAGCCGGTTCGACCGCAAGAACTACTTCTATGCCGATCTTCCGCAGGGCTACCAGATCAGCCAGCTTTACCACCCCATCGTGGGCGAGGGGCAACTGCTGATCGAAGCGGACGAGAAGGCCGGCATTCCCGAGGACAAGGTGATCGGGATCGAGCGCATTCATGTGGAGCAGGATGCGGGCAAGCTGATGCACGACCAGCATCCCACGATGTCCTACGTCGATCTCAACCGTACGGGCGTGGCGCTGATGGAAATCGTCAGCCGTCCGGACATGACCTCGCCCGCAGAGGCAGGTGCCTATATCCGCAAGCTGCGAGCCATCCTGCGCTACGTGGGATCGTGCGACGGCAACATGGAAGAAGGCTCCATGCGCGCGGACGTGAACGTCTCCGTGCGCAAGGTGGGCGATACGGAGCTTGGCACACGGACGGAGACGAAGAACGTCAATTCCGTGCGCTTCGTGATGCAGGCGATCGAGCACGAGGTGCAGCGCCAGATCGACGTGATCGAGGATGGCGGAAAGATCGTGCAGGAAACCCGTCTGTTCGATCCGGGCACGGGCACCACGCGGTCGATGCGCAGCAAGGAAGATGCGCACGATTACCGCTACTTCCCCGATCCCGATCTGTTGCCGCTGATTTTGGACGAGGCGTTCCTCGACGAATGTCGCTCGTCCCTGCCCGAATTGCCCGATGCCAAACGTGCGCGCTACGAGAGTGATCTGGGTCTGACGCCTTACAACGCCCGCGAACTTACGGCCGAGGTCGAAACCTTCGGCCGGTTCGAAACGCTGCTGGCGGTGGCTGCCGAAACGCTCGGCAAACCGGAAGCAAAAGTGGCGACGCAGGTGGCCAACTGGTCGCTTTCCGTCGCGCCGGGCGTGGTGAAATCGTTGGGTGATGATGCCAACATGGCCAATGCCACGGCGCAGCGGCAGGCCGCCATCCTCGCCATGCAGGACAAGGGCGAAATTTCGGGCGGACAGGCCAAGGAAATTTACGAGATCGTGCTGAAGGAAGGCCGCGAGCCTGACGAAATTGCCGAGACGGAGGGTCTGAAGCAGGTCAGCGACACCGGTGCCATCGAGACGGCAGTGGACGAAATCCTTGCTAACAACCACGACAAGGTGGAGCAGTACCGCAGCGGCAAGGACAAGCTGTTCGGCTTCTTCGTCGGCCAGACCATGAAGGCGATGCAAGGCAAGGCTAACCCGGCGGTGGTGAACCAGATTTTGAAGGAGAAGCTGGGGTGAATTTCCGGCGCGCGCTTGCGGGAATCTTTCTCCTACAATCCGCCTGTGCCGTTCCTTTACCTTCCCAGCCCGCAGTCTCGCTTTCACTGGCAGGCCCGCCCGTTGCAGCAGAAGAAACCGGCCAAGGTTTCCTCTATCGCGTCCCATCCGATACCGTGTCAGGGGGCTGGCAGGTGCAGCAATGGGCGATGCTTGGGCGGGAAGATCTTGGGGCTGCGACCGGGGATGCTGAATATCGCTCAAGACCATGCGAACCTGTTTCCGGCAGTGCTGCAGGTATCGACGCGGTTATCGATGTAATCCGCACCCAGGCTGCGAATCGACGCGTGGTGATCGTCAACGAGAGCCATGCAGTCACGCGACATCGCGATACGATCCGCTTGCTGCTGGAGGCTTTGCGCCCATTTGGTTTCAGCGTTTATGCCGCTGAAACTTTCTCAAATTCCGAAGATACGCCCGATCCCGTCAATATCCATCCGGAACGGCCATGGGTTCATGTCATGGAAGGCTATTACACTTCGGAGCCGGTCTTTGGAAATCTGCTAAGGCAGGCCAAGATGGATGGCTACCGGCTGGTGGCATACGAAGAAACGCCAGCTCAAGCTGCCCCTGACAGCGCTGATAGAGCGACACGGATTGCTACGCGTGAGAACGCGCAGGCCGAGAATATTGCCGCTATTCTTGCCACTATGGATGCGGACGAACGACTGATTGTCCACGTCGGCTACACCCACGTTTCTGAAGTGGAAACCGGAGGGCATCTCTGGATGGCTGCGCGGCTTAAGGCGATGACCGGAATTGACCCTCTCACGATCAGTCAGACGCTATGTTCCACGGATGAACGCGAGCCGTTTCTGGCCCGCTTGCCAGAGGGAGAGCCAGCAGGACTGGTCGATCTGGTCCTGTCTCAGCCTGTTGCGCGGTTCGACCGATCACGTCCGCAGTGGCGACGCGATGCCGGCTATCTCGATGTGCCTATCCCGCAGGAACTGCGCGACATCAACACGCCCCTTATCGTCGAGGCTTTCCGCTTCGGCGATCCTTTCGAAGCAGTGGCGATAGACCGTATCTATATCGAGCCAAACGAGGATATCCCTCTGCTCCTGCCGCCGGGCGCATATACGGTAAGAGGCATTCTGCCGCCTGCTGAAATCGAATGACCACCATCGTCCTTGTCCAACCGGAAATCCCGCATAACACCGGGGCCATAGGGCGAACCTGCGTGGCGCTGGATGTGGAGCTGGTACTGATCCGGCCTTACAGTTTCACACTGTCAGACAAGCAGTTGAAGCGGGCGGGGCTGGATTACTGGCGGCATGTTCGCCTGTCCGAATTTGCCGATTGGGATGCGTTTCTTGCCGACCGCAGCCCGCGGGCGGGCCAGATGTTCCTGTTCGAGGACGATGCCCCGCGCAGCTTTTACGAACCCGCCTATCCGGACGACGCCATCCTGGTGTTCGGCAGTGAGACGAAGGGCCTGCCAGTCGCAATACGCGATGCGCATCGCGAATGCGAGGTGAGCCTGCCTATGCGGTCCGACCACATCCGGTCGCTCAACCTTGCAAACACGGTAACGGCAGCAGCCTATCAGGCGCTGCGGGGCAGGTTCTAACCCTGCCTCCTAACCCTGTCGTTGGGCGGTGAAGGGCATGGTGCCCATCATTCCGGCCTGGATCGTGCCGCTAACGGCGTCGCCATCTACCGTGGCTTCGCAATCCAGCGTCATCGGCATGGGCAGGCCCATTTTCATCTGCCAGGTCAACGTGTCGCCCTCGATGCGGCCGTTCTTGACGTCCATGTCGCCCATTCCGCCTGAAAGCTGGCCGGTGAAGGTCTCGCCGTCATCTCCGGGCACCACGGTGAACGTACCGGTCTGTTCCCCCATCGGGGATTTGGCCACGAAATCGTAGGTTCCGCCCACTTCGGTCATTGAATGCTCTCCTCTCGAAAATGTCTTACAGGCTGTCTGCGTCGATATAGTCGACGTCCATTTCGAGCGCTTCGAGTTGCGGTTCGACCGTTTCCCGGTCGCCAACCACGACGATGGTTATGTTCCCCGGCTGCAGGTAATCGCGCGCGGCGGCGTTGATATCCTGCGCATCGACGGCTGCATAAAGCTGCGGCAGCATCACCTGGTAACGATCGTCGCGGCCCGCGTTCTGGTTCGCCAGCAGGGCGCCCAGCACCTGGCCATTGGTCTCGTAGCGATTGGGCAGGTTGCGCACGTTGCCATCGGTCACGCGTTGCAGTTCCACATCGTCGACCGGGCGAGAGCCTGGAAAGGCTTTCAGCTGATCGAGGATAACGCGGATAGAATCCGCAGTGCGGTCTGCCTGCACCTGCGTGGCAATGCGCATGATGCGCGGTCCTTGCGCATCTGGCAGGCTGGAGCCGATGCCATAGGTCCAACCCTTCGTTTCGCGCAGGTCGTTATTAAGACGCGAGAGGAAGCCGCTGCCGATCACTTCATTGGCAAGTTCCAGCGCTTCCATACCGGGTTGCCAGCCGGAAAGCGGGGTGGGGCGGCCCAACACGAGGTAGCTAGACGGCGAATTGGGCCTGTCCACCACCACAATACGTGGGGCATCGCTCGTGCTTGCAGCGAGATCGACATTCTTTGCAGGCACTGGCGTTGACGAGCCCTGCCAATCGCCCAGCGTGGCTTCCAGAGCGGCGACCAGTTCAGCCATCGTCACATCGCCGACAGCGGTGATGGTGGCGGTTTCGGGTCTGATCCATTCTGCATGTTCGGCTACCATGTCCGCTCGCGTCAGACCCTCGATCGCTTTGGCGTCGCCGGAAGTCGAGGCGTAGGCGTAAGGGTGGCGATCCCCGTAGACGAGCGGCATGAAGGCGCGATTGGCAAGCCCCGCGGGGGATGAAAGTTCCTGCGCCACGGCGGCCAGGCGCTGGCTGCGGACACGCTCCATCGCATCGGTGCCCAAGGTATCGCTGGCGC
>CAJXTZ010000089.1 GCA_913061345.1 uncultured Erythrobacter sp. | reverse complement strand
CGCTTACTGGCCTGAAGCACGACCGCGCTGCTGCCGATGATGAGCAACCTTCGCATCGCTGCGCGCTCGCCCAGCTTCTCCTTCCCACCGCTGGAGTGCTGCCTTGGTGTGGGGCCGAGCCAGGCCGCAAAGTCGCGGCCCTTCGCAAAGCTCTCGGGTGGTGGTGCGAGCGCGAAAATTGCCGTCGCAGTGATCGGATCGATGCCGGGGTCGCTCATCGGCCGGGCTATTCTCTTCTTCCAGCTCGCGCAGCCGCCGCATTTCTAACGGCATCAGCCCCACGTACTTCTTCTTTCAGTTGGAGTAAGTCGCCTGGCTGATCTCTGCCTTGCTGCAAATCTCAACTAGGGGCGTGCCTTCCTCGCCCTGCTTAATTACGAACGCCTTCTGCGCGTCCGTAACCTTCGATGCCTTCATGCCATAATTCCTCGTCCAGCCAAGGAAACCTGCGGCGGAAAGCTCTACTCGCGAATGGCCCATGGCAAAGACACAGTTCGCCGTAATCCTTGGAGCGCTTTATCATGGCCATGGCGGCACAATGTTTAGCGCCCATCCGCGCGTGGAATTGCTGATAATCCCGCGCCTGTTTTTGACGACTGACAATCTGGAACATTCGATGAATCAACGTGGCGCCAGCCCTGGCGACGCGGCGGGTGAGAGCTTCTTTAACCTGTTGAAGCGCGGACACAGTCAGCGATGACTTATAATTCACGCGGTCACGCCAGGAAGGCGCTCCAATTAAGGAAGAATCCTCTCACCCGATACGCTATTACAGGAGGAACGGGATGCTCTTGCTATTCCAAACGGCAGCAAAAGGACTGCCAAGCGCATCTCGAAACTCCCGGCTATTCAAAGTGCCTTTTGCGCAAACATGTCGCGGATGGCCTTACGTGACAGTTTTGCATTCTCTGTTTTTGGCAACGAATCCACTATTTCAACTCGTTTCGGCATCTCTACGGCCGACAATCTGGATTTGAGAAAATCCTGAAGTTCCCCTTGCGAAAGTTCTGCCCCCGAGTTCAATGTGACAACGCTTAACACTGACTCGCCTCTATAATCGTCAGGAATACCAATGGCCACGGTCTCACTGACGGAAGGGTGCTCTAATACAGCGTCTTCAATTACTCGAGGATAGACATTGTAGCCACTGCAGATGATTACATCCTTCAATCGATCGACAACATAAAGAATACCATCTGGGGTAAAGGAACCGATGTCACCGCTTCGAAATAGTCCATCAGGGGTCAATTCTTCGGAGGTGAATGGACGTTGCCAATAACCCTGAATTACATTTGGGCCCGCGAAGCAGATCTCCCCGTCTTCGCCCGGAGAGACGTTCGTCGCAAGATCATCTAAAGAGCGGATTTCAACACGCATGCTGTCCATCGGAATTCCGGTAGCAGCCTCGTGACCAGGCAGTTTGATGTCTGGCATCCCAACACCGCTTCCGGAAGTTTCGGTCATTGCGTAGCCTTGCTGGGGCCACAATCCAGTTGTCTCATGGAAGCGTCTAGCGAGCTCATAAGAGAGCGGCGCACCACCCACTAGCACGTGCAGGATGCTGCTCCAGTCCACTTCCTTGGCCTCTTCTTCAGCCAAGACCGCGGTCAGCATCGTGGGGATGAGAATCAGAACGGATACTCGTTTGTCACGAACCAAGCCAATTAACTCTTTTGCAGAAAAACGTTCGGTCAGTACCACCTTACCCCCAACAAATGTGGGCTGTACAACGTAGTTTAAGAGGCCGGTGATGTGCGAAAACGGAGCGGCAGCATACCAAATAGCGCTATCATCCTGGATGCGGTGCAGCCAGTTGAAGATCTGATGCGCTCCATTCCATATATTTCCATGACTGAGCATGGCTCCCTTTGGAGTGCCTGTCGTTCCTCCAGTGTACTGGATCATGGCAAGCGAATCCACCGATGGCGGCGATGGCTCACCGTCAGTAGTTTCGCTGCAGAGAGCTGCGAACGCAACTTCATTACCTTCGGTTTTCGCTGACTCAATTCCATTTAGATCAGTAGCATCGGCGCGACAGACGATAAGACGGGCTCCGACCTCCTCCGCCACTTGTCTTGCCTTGGAAAGTTGCGATTCTTCATCACTGACAACGATCCAGTCGAGCTGTGAGTCCGCAGAGACCATTTTGAGCTGGCGCAGAGAGTATAGCGGATTCATTCCGACACCTGCGGCACCGATTCTCCAAAGTGCGAAGCATGCTAACGAATAATGGGGAGTGTTCGTGAGGCAGACGCCGACACGATCTCCTGGTTTGATTTTCGAAATCTGGAACCAGTTCGAAATAGCGCGCACTAATGACCATGCTTGTGAATAGGTCAGTGACTGACCTTTAAAGGATACGTATTCTGAATCCCCAAACTTGTCGGCCGCATGCTCGAGTAGGTCCGCCAGTGGACGCGCGCTGGGGGTAGTACCTTGAAACTCCTTCAAATGCTTGAAGGATGCCGAGTTTTGTTGACCACTGTCTTGCATGAGTCTTCCTTGTGTTAAAGCTATGACGTCAATACGTCATTAGCACCTGAGCCTCTTCGGCTACATAAATGCTAATTCCAATGACGTTACTACGGATCTTTCGGACTTCTTTATCTGAACTAAATGACCAGACGGCGTATTAAAGTAAATATACCTCTTAGAATATAACGTTACATAGAGTGTGGCTGTCTGAGTTGAAATATTCACCTTAGATATTTGGTTTAACGGAATTTACGCCAATTTTATCAAGGTTAGGCGATCTAATTCAATCTATATATCCTTAATTCGCGCATTTTTATCATACGGCATGCTCGACACCCAATCTTGAAGGTCTATACCAGATCGCGTTCCCTCGCCATGGTGAGCGCGGTGTCTTCGATCATGTCCTCCTGACCTCCGATCATTTTCTGGCGAGCCAGTTCCATCAAGATATCACGGGCAGATAAGCCGTACTTACGCTCGGCTTCCTTGGCCTGATACAGGAAGGTTGAGTAAACCCCTGCGAAGCCAAGCGTTATCGAATCGCGATCTGCACGGGGCGGCTTTGGCATGATCGGCAGAACTCGATCCTCTGCTACGTCCATCAGCTTAAACAGATCCACCCCGGTTTCGATGCCCAATCGCTCTCCGACGGCAGCCATCAGTTCAAGCGGGGTATTGCCAGCGCCAGCACCCAATCCAGCAGCCGAACCGTCGATGCGGTCCGCGCCCGCCGCCACGGCAGCCAGCGAATTTGCAACTCCCATCCCGAGATTGTGATGAGCGTGAAATCCGATCTCGGTTTCGTCTTGCAAAGCTGTCCGAAGGCTAGTGATACGATCGGTAACTTCATCAGGCAGCATGTAGCCTGCCGAATCAACACAGTAGATCGTTGTTGCTCCATACCCTTCCATCAACAGCGCCTGCTCAACCAGATGCTCAGGCGGCGTCATATGCGCCATCATGAGAAAGCCGACCGTATCGAGTCCAAGTTCCCGTCCCAGGCCAATGTGCTGTTCGGTAACGTCGGCTTCGGTGCAGTGCGAGGCGACGTGAACACATCCAGCCCCGCAATCGGCGGCCATCCGCAACTCATCCAGAGTACCAATGCCCGGAACATGGAGTACCGAGATAGTCGCCCTTTTTACGACCTTCGCCACTGCCGAGATGTATTCGCTATCCGAATGGAGGCCGCGACCGTAATTCAGGGATGATCCCCCCAGCCCGTCACCGTGAGTGACCTGGATCAGCGGCACTCCTGCGTCATCAAGCCCGGAAGCGATATCGACCATCTGGTCCAGCGTGATCTGATGCCGCATGGAATGCATGCCGTCGCGCAGACACATATCATGCAGCTTGAGCTTTTGACCCCTGACCTGTTCTTCGAGTGTCATCATGCGTTCTCCTTCAAGGGTGAGAGTTCAAGTCTGCCATCAAGGATGTCTTGCGCAAACATCTCGGCCGTGCGCGCTGCAGCGGCAGTCATGATGTCCAGATTCCCCGCATATTTGGGGAGGAAATCGCCAAGCCCCTGTACTTCCAGAAAGATCGAGACTTTGCGCCCCTCGAAAATTGGCCCGTTCTTCAATTGGTAGCCGGGGACATATTGTTGCACAGCGGAGATCATCTCGTGCACGGATGCGGTGATCGCCTCCTGATCCGGCTCGTCGACTGTTTCGCAATAGACGGTGTCACGCATCATCAGCGGGGGCTCGGCCGGATTGACGACCACGATAGCCTTGCCTTTCGCAGCACCTCCCACTTTCGCGACCGCCGCAGAAGTGGTGCGCGTAAACTCGTCGATATTCTTCCGAGTACCCACTCCGATCGACTTCGACGCGACCGTTGCGATTATCTCGGCATAGTCCACGCTCTGAACCTTGCTTATGGCGGCGACCATCGGAATCGTGGCTTGGCCCGCGCATGTGACCATGTTGACGTTCATTGCCTTACGGCCTGCCAGATCCTTGAGATTTACCGGCGGAACGCAAAGCGGCCCCAGGGCGGCCGGCGTCAGGTCAATCATTAGAATGCCCAGTTCATTAAGCTTTCGGCTGTTCTCGGCGTGGACATAGGCCGAAGTCGCATCAAACGCGACGCGAACCCCATCGTCGATCGCGTGAGGTACCAGCCCGTCAACCCCGGCTGCGGTGGTCTTGAGGCCAAGTTCCTTCGCGCGGGCAAGACCTTCGGAGCCCGCCTCAATACCCACCATCCAGACGGGCTCGAGAACTTCGGAACGAAGCAGTTTGTAAAGCAGATCGGTGCCGATATTCCCCGGCCCGATTATTGCGCATTTAATCTTGTCCATCTGAGATCCTTAATTTGTCACTAGAGTGCGCCGAGGTCTGGCACCGCGTTGCCATCCTTGCCGAAGCAGGCGATTGGCTAAGAAAAGGTCATGCGACATGACCCAAGCCCGTCGCTCATGTTAAGCTGCAGCGTGTCACCGCTGGAAATGTCGATCATCGGGCCAAGCGCTCCGGAAAGAATTATTTCGCCCGCCCTGAACGGCATTCCAAGCTCCCCAAGCGTATTGGCGAGCCAAGCGACAGAGTTAAGCGGGGAACCCTGAACAGCGGCTCCGACCCCGCTCGCAACCTCTGCTCCATCACGCTCGATTGTCATGGCGACTTTTGCCAAATCGATCTGACGCGGATCGACCCGCTCGGTGCCTATCGCGAATATTCCGCAAGAGGCGTTATCCGCGACTGTATCCTGAATTTGGATATCCCAGTCGTGAATGCGGCTATCGACGATCTCGAAGCAGGCAGTGACATATTCGGTCGCCTCCAGCACATCGGCGGCAATCACGCCAAGCTCATTGAGATCAAGCCCATTGAGATCATTTTTCAGAATGAACGCAATTTCGCCCTCGGCCTTGGGTTGGATGAGTGATTTGTGATCTGCCGTGGCGCAATCGGGAACCAGCATTCGATCGGTCAATTGTCCGAAATCAGGCTCGAACACCCCGATCATTTCCTGCACCACTTTGGAAGTAACGCCGATCTTTTTGCCGATGATCTTTTCGCCAGCTTCCAGACGGCGCGCGACCATTCGTTCCTGGACGCGATAGGCGTCGACAATATCTATCTCCGGATGGCGATCCCGCAGATTGGAAACCGTTCGGCCCTTGATCAGTGCGCCGTAGAGTTCATCACCCAGGGAAGATATTATTGAACTTTCGAGTGGCATTGCCTTAAATTCTCCCAAACGTGCGCATCGAAACGCCCTTGTATCTTTTGCCGATCTCGTCTCCTGGCCACCATCGAGCAATTCACCGCCCGTCCAATCTGAGCAGTCAGCGAATCCGGCACGGTTCGAAAACGGCGTCTTCAATCTATGTTTGTGTCTGTGCGCTATCGTTTGGCACCCTGCCAAGCTTGACCGGCGGCAATTGAGGCCTAGAGCCTCACTCTGTGAGAGGAGCGACAAGATGAACGATGCATCCAGCACATCGGTTGTCGAGCGAATACTCGACCTGATCGGTTGCCTTTCGTCGGCGCCCAAGACGGTAAGGG
>CAJXTZ010000088.1 GCA_913061345.1 uncultured Erythrobacter sp. | reverse complement strand
CCATCGCAGACCGCGTGCAGCTTGGAGTTCAACCCGCCCTTAGTGCGCCCGATACATCTGGGAACAGCCCCCCTTTTACCAGGCTGGCCGCCGTGCGATGCGCCTTGAGGTGGGTGGCATCGATCATCAACTGATCCGGCTTACCGCCCTTGGCCGCCAGTGCCGCGAAGATTCTGTTGAACACGCCCATCCGGCTCCAGCGGATGAAGCGGTTGTAGATCGTCTTGTGTGGCCCGTACTCGGCAGGTGCATCACGCCAACGCAGGCCGTTCCTGATCACGAAGATGATGCCGCTGATAATCCGGCGGTCATCAACTCTGGGAACACCGTGTGACAATGGAAAATACGGCTCAATCCTGCGCATTTGAGCCTCGGTCAACCAAATCAGATCACTCATGTCAACGCCTCCTCAGCGCCGACATTGAATCAACCTCGCCCCGCCAATGCAAGCAATTTAATAGGTCCTGAGCCTAGAGCTACGCAGAATACGACCGTTGGTCGGTGATCCGGGCGAGGCCGCGGCAGTTGAAGCATCCGGCTCGCGGAGCCAGTTCGCCGGTGGTATTGCCCCGCCCCCTATGTATCCTTGACGCGGAAATTTGCTAAGCGCTTTGCAGAATGCTGGATGACATGGAAAACGAAGAATGAAAGCGGCTCTGCATCTATTCCGCGTGCTGATCCTTGGTGCGATCACCCTTGCACTTGCATCTCCCGCAGTAGCGCAGTCGCTCCCTGGCGCGGAGATTCCTGAAGAAGAGCCGGTAATACCCGCGCCGGATCCGTTTGGGCGGGAAACACCGCGCAGTATGGTGACGGGCCTGCTCCAGGCATTGGGCGATGCGGACTACCTTCGTGCAGCGCAGTTCTTCGCGATGGCAGCGGACGAACAGTCATCTTCCATCGAGGATACCGAGGTCGAGATGGCTCCCGACCAGAGGATCGAGGAAGAAGGACAAGGTGGTGGCGATCCTCCAGACGCCGCGCAGCGCGATCTGGAACGTGCTGCCGATCTGGCAAGGAAGCTCCAGATTGCTCTTGATCGCGGCGGGAGCCTGCTACCCTTTCCCGTGCTCTCAAACGCATCGACGGGCGTTATCGATGATGGCCTCGCCGAAGATTTCGAGAGAGTCGGAAATCTTGCTGCAGAAGAAGCAGGAGCACCAATTCTGCTCCAGCAAATAGAGGTGGATGGCACAAAACAGTGGCGTATCGCATCGGAAACAGAGAATGCGATTGAGCAGTTCGTGCCTGCCGAAGCGGTCGAGCAAGTCAGTGCCGAGGAGGGCACGAGCGTTGCTGGGGCGCCTCTCCTAGATTGGTTGAAGCTTATCGGCCTGGCGCTACTCGCCTTTGCCGCGTTCAGGCTTCTGGCGGCTCTCCTTATGGTCATTCTGAGGCGCGTCATCGCCACCCACGACACCAGTCCGGCCTATCGGTTTCTGGATGCAGCCATGCCGCCGCTGTCCCTCTATCTGGCGGTCCTCACATTCTACGCCACGGCTGACGGGCTCGGAGTGTCGATCGTTGCTCGGCAGACCCTGCTGCGATATGCCGCCATCGTTGCCTGGATCGCCCTGGCCTGGTTTGCATTGCGCCTGGTCGACGCGATCGCACGAATCGTGACTGGCCGGATGCACCGGGCCGAACGGCGTCAGGCGGTTACGATTGTCAGCTTCCTTCGACGTGGTGCGAAAGTGGTCCTGCTGGCCATCGCTGTCGTCGCCGTGCTCGACACGATAGGGCTCGATGTTACGACAGGTATCGCCGCGCTCGGCATTGGTGGCCTCGCCCTGGCCCTGGGCGCGCAGAAGACCATTGAGAATTTGGTCGGATCGGTCACCCTGATCGCGGACAGGCCTGTGCAGGTTGGTGATGCCGCGCAGATAGGCGAAGTGTTTGGCACGATAGAAGATATCGGAATGCGTTCCACCCTCGTGCGGACACTTGACCGTACACTGGTGTCGATCCCTAACGGTTATCTCGCCTCGGAACGGATTGAAAATTACGCTCTCCGGGATCGCTTTCTGTTCCATCAGACTATTGGCGTTACCTACGACACCAGTGCCGAGCAGATGGAGCAGTTGCTTCGCGAATTGCGGGCGATCCTGGCCGATGACGGCAATATCATCGATGACGATGCACGGGTCCGCTTTCACGGGTTTGGCGACAGCGCATTACAGATCGAAATGTTCGCCTATTTCAATACGCGCGCCTATCCTGAATCGCTCGCAATGCAGGAAACGCTGTTATTCGCGGTCATGCGCAAGCTGGACGAACTTTGGATCGACTTTGCGTTTCCCACGCAAACGATACACCTGCAACGCGATCAGGAAGCCTGACAGTCGTGTGTCGGCCACGGTCCGAGCGGGCTCCAAAGATGTTGCCCAGCCGCACTATAGGCGACACCTGGCTGTCGACCCTCGGCCTGGGATTGGCTCAAAACATTTCCGAAAATCCCGGCATGAGCGGCGTCGAACTGTTAAGTGACGGTCTTGATGCTTTCACGATACGAAAAATTCTACTTGAGAATGCCGAGCGTTCGGTCGATCTGCAATATTACATCTGGCATGACGATCTTACTGGCAATTTGATGCTTGAGCAGGTCAGAGCGGCTGCGGCACGAGGTGTCCGTATTCGTCTCCTGCTCGACGACAACGGGATCGCGGGGCTGGATCCGATACTTCGCTTGATGGCGGGCTCGCACAATATCGAGATTAAGCTTTTCAATCCCTTTCACAGCCGGCGCTTCAAAGCGCTCGATTTCCTGTTCCGTTTTCGGCGCGCCAACAGGCGGATGCATTCCAAGAGTTTTATCGCTGATAATCAGGTCGCGATCGTTGGTGGACGCAATATTGGCGATGAGTATTTCGCGGCCAAGCGGCTAGGCGTTTTCGCAGATCTCGATGCGGCTTGCATCGGGCCAGTTGTGCAGGAAGTGACGGACTGCTTCGATAGGTTCTGGGATTCCCCGCTTGCCGTCCAGATCGAGGAAATTGTACCTGAGGTTTCCCCCTCCAATGCAGTTGAGTTGGAAAGCAGGCTTACCCGTCGGGTGGGTGACCGCGCATCAATAAATTACCGGGAGGACGTTGCCGATGCCCCTCTGCTGAGACGCTTAGCACAAGGCGAGGCCGAACTGACATGGGCGCCGGTCAAGCTCGTCAGCGACCCTCCGGGGAAGGTATCGGGCAATCTGGAGAAAGTGGACAGTTTGCTCGATGAACTCACCGACATCATCGGCGAGCCGCAGACCGAATTGCTTATCGTTTCGGCTTATTTCGTTCCCACGAATGATGGAGCGCGCGCATTTGGAGAGATGGCACGAAGCGGTGTGGATCTGCGCGTGCTGACCAATTCCTACGCGTCCACGGATGTGGGCGTAGTCCACGCGGGCTACGCCAAGCATCGCCGCAAGCTGATCGAGGCCGGTGTGAAATTGTTCGAGGTGCCGGCCCCAAATGATGAGCCCAAGACGGCGCGAAAGTTCATCCGGACAGACTCCCGAAAGCGGAATGGTCAACCCGGAACGACCCTGCACGCCAAGGCATTCTCCGTCGACGCAAAACGCCTGTTCGTGGGTTCGCTCAATTTCGATCCCCGGTCCTTCAATCTTAATACTGAACTGGGCATTGTGATTGATAGTCCCCGACTTGCAGAGCAGATACGCACAGTCTTTGACACTGCGATCGAGCAGAACACCTATCACGTCGTTATCGACGACGGGCGGTTAGGCTGGATCGACGCAAGGGACGACAATCCCATGATTGAACGACAGGAGCCAGGGACAAGCCTCGTATCCCGCGCGCTGGTCCGGCTTCTTGAAAAGCTCCCGATCGATCCGCTCCTGTAAGTTCGGCCACGGCTGGTTGCTGCAATGGGGTCCCAAGATATTGAAGATTCGATGGTACGGATGAGGCTGGCATTGCTACGCCAATCCATGGCCCGAACATCATGAGGCAGCGCTTGCCTACCCAGAAATTTAACGATACGGACCAGTTTACTTAAGGGTCACAAGCAGAGTCGCATGAGCTATTTGTCCAGCACGGATCTGACTGATCCCGGCAAATTTGGAGTGTATCCCGGGCCCGCTGCTCGACCAGTTCCGATTTCTGTTATTGCACCTTCGATTTCAGCTGCATTTCTTGTTCGATGAATCCGGAGTCACGCCCAGAAATTTCCGTTCGAAAAGAGCAGGAAAAAACCACATTGGTCCTTTCGGGCGACTGGACCACGCAAAGTCTCGCAGACCTCCCAGAGACAGGTTCTTATGATTCTTCGGCTCATCTGGAAATCGACTGTAGCGAGCTAGGCCGGATCGACAGCGTCGGTGCACTTGCGATCCTGACCCTGGCGCCCGAGGTGACGAAATCTGAAGGGCTGCCTGAAAATCTGACACGCTTGTTCGAATTGGTGGACGCGGCCACCCAAGGGGCAGATGTCCCAAAGGCTGACCGCCAACGACTGCACATTCGCTTGGGAAAAACGGTTTATCAGGCTGGGGAAGCCTTACGAACAAGCGCCCGATTTTTGGGAAAACTAGAGGTTTCACTGGTTCGCTCGATCGTTCACCCTAGCCGTATCAGGCCGGTTGCCCTGGCATCGTCAATCCAGAGAGCCGGACTCGAATCCTTGCCGCTGATTGCCATCATGACGTTCTTTATCGGGGCGGTGGTCGCCCTGATCGGAAGTGATCTTCTGGAACAATTGGGGGCATCTGAACTGGTTGTGGAACTGGTCGGCATCTCAGTCCTGCGAGAATTCGGTGTGTTGATACCCGCCATCCTTCTTGCCGGGCGATCGGCATCGACCTTTGCCGCCCAGATCGGCGCGATGCGCATGAACCAGGAAACGGAGGCAATGCAGGTAATGGGTATCGATCTGTTCGATGCTCTTGTTCTCCCCCGCTTCTTGTCCTTGCTCATCACCATGCCGTTACTTTCGGTCATCGCCATGATCGCCGGCCTGGCAGGGGGCCTGGTCGTCAGTTGGGGCATTATGGGCGTTAGCCCGATCCTGTTTGTCGAACGGTTGGAAAGTGCAGTGGATATTCGCCATTTCTGGGTCGGGATGGCAAAAGTTCCTGTTCTTGCTGCCGTGATAGCCATTGCCGGTTGTCGTCATGGCCTGGCCGTCAAGGGCGATGTCGAACAACTTGGCTCCCGAGTCACAGTGGCTGTTGTCCAGGCGCTGTTCGCCATCATCTTTCTTGATGCTGCCTTTGCCATTCTTTTCAATGTGTTTGGCATATGAGCGAAGAGAATGACCATATCATCCGTGTCGAGGGTCTGACCACTCGGTTCGGCGAGCATGTCGTTCACGAGGATCTGGACTTTGATGTTCGCCGCGGAGAGATACTTGCGATCCTTGGTGGATCTGGAAGCGGAAAGTCGGTTCTGGTGAATGCCATCCTCGGCCTTTTTGAACCGGATAGCGGCACCATCGAAATCTTTGGCAAGGAGATGTCGGATGTCTCTGATCGCCTCGCTGTGGATCGCCGCATTGGCGTGATGTTCCAGCATGGTGCGCTGTTTTCCTCTCTGACTGTTCAGCAGAATGTCGAAGCCCCTTTGATCGAGCATGCCGAATTGCGCGGCGAATGGCTAAGGCGGGTCGCCTTGATGAAGATTGGTCTGGTCGGACTTGCAGCCGAAGTTGCGCGCCAACAGCCGACCGAACTTTCAGGGGGCATGCGCAAGCGCGCTAGCGTTGCTAGGGCCCTAGCGCTGGACCCAGAATTGCTCTTTCTGGATGAACCGACTTCGGGGCTCGACCCAATCGGCGCGGCAGAATTCGATCAACTTATACGCACCTTGACCGATACACTCGGCCTGACCGTCGTCATGATAACTCACGATCTCGACAGCCTTTATTCCATTTGCGACCGCGCCGCCGTGGTGGCTGACCGCAAGATCGTGGAAACTGCCTCAATTCCCGAGTTGGAAGAGTCCGATCACCCATGGGTCAAGGATTTCTTCGCGGGCCGTGCGGGACCTGTCTCTTATACACATCTGACGCTGCCGACGAAGAGGATAGTG
>CAJXTZ010000087.1 GCA_913061345.1 uncultured Erythrobacter sp. | reverse complement strand
ATCATGCCTAGTCTCGTGGGCTCGGAGATGTGTATAAGAGACAGCATGGAACCGAGTTCTGCCTGCAGCGCGGCGTTTTCCTGAGTCAGCAGTTTTACGCGCTCTGCGGCCTGATCGTTCTTCGGGTAGATGGCCTTGCCCCAGCTGTTCTCCAGCGGATAGCCGTTCTTCACGCGGATCCAGGTGGTGGCTACCCAGCCGATCACGCCGGAGATACCAACAAGGGCGATAACTTCGCTTGTAAGTTCAAATGGCATCAGACGCGTTCCTTGTTCTTGATATCCAGCGGTACGCCGCTGTTGCGGGTGTCGCGAACCTCGCGGGCGGGCCTGTCACGCAGCGCCTCGATCTCTTCGGCGACGGTGTAGCCCTTGTCGGTGACGATGCGTTCCAGCACGATCATGCGGTCTTCCATGCGTTCCATCAGGTCCCGCAACTGCTGGTTCTGTTCGCGCAGCTTGCGGGTTTCCTCGTCGTTGCGTGTCGTGTCGGTCTTTTCGGTCTTGCCGAACAGCTCGTCCTCCAGCGGGTAGCCATGCTTTGCGCGGATCCAGTTGTTCACTATCCAGCCGATGGTGGAGAGCGCGATGATCGCAATAATGAATTCGGGGCCGCTCCAGTCCATCAAACGCTCTCCTTGCGTGTCATTTCGAGGGGGACGCCGTTGCCTTCGTCGACACTGCGCTGGTCGCGCAAAGCCTCGATTTGCGTGGCGATGTCGTAACCCTTGTCGGTGACGATACGCTCCAGCACGCGGACCCGGTCTTCCAGTTCCTGTACCCGGCTGGCGTATTGCGCGGCCTTTTCGGCGGTGCTGGCCGCTGTCGTATCCATCTGCATTTCAGCCAGTTTGCGCTGGTGCGTTGTCCAGATCGCAATAACCGGAATAGATACGCCGATCATCGGTATTAAGTAGGCCCAGTCCCACATGATAAAGCTCCCCTTGTACGATGCGCCCCTCAGCGCAGTTGTTCGATTTCCTGCGACAGGCGCGGATTGGCAGAGACGTAGTAGCTTTCAACGTCGGCCAGGCGGCGGTCGATATCCTTCATGCGGGCGCGAATTTCGCGGGCCGTGCGCTTCGGGCTCTGCCGCACGCGCTGCCAGTACTGCGTCTCTTCCGGCGCGGTGTATAGGTGCGGCGGCTTCTTACTGAGCAGAAAACCGGCAGCGATATAGGCAAGGATAGGCCAACCAAGTGTGACGGCAAGGATCAGCATGCCGAGCCGAATCCAGAGCGCATTCACGCCTGTGTAGTCGGCCACGCCAGAACAAACTCCCAGCAGCTTTCCATTCACTTTGTCGCGATAGAGCTTTGTACGTGGGCTGTTCATGCCTGGTGTCCTTTCTTCTCGGCGAGCAGTTCCTCCAGCTCGCGCAATGGTACGTTGTCGATGGCCTTGTCGTGCTGGATGCGGGCGGGCTCGAAATCGGGATTGTCGGAAGCGACGAGCCGCTCGACGGTGTCCATCCGCTCGTCCAGTCGCTTTGCCAGCTGATAGAGTTCTTCCAGCAGAGCCTCGTCGTCAGTGGTGATGGTAGCCGCAGTCTTCCACCGTGTAATGTAGTGCAAGACGACCCACGGTAGTCCCACGAAAATGGCGACCATTACGATTACCCAATCGAGTTCCATGACTTATTCCCCTTCGTCCTTCTTGGCGCTGCTGCTCCCATCCTGACCTCTCAGGCCGAGCGCGCGCTTCATTTCCTCCAGTTCGTCGTCCACCTTGTCGCCGCCTTCCAGGGCGGCAAATTCATCGGCGAGCGTGGGCTTGTCCTGGCCGATACCCAGCGCATCTGCGCGGCCTTCGGCGTAGTCCACCCGGCGTTCCAGCTGGTCGAACCGGGTGTGCGCCTCGTCTACGCGATCGCTGGTCATCAGGCTGCGCAGCTTCACGCGGTTCTCCGCGCTTTCGAGGCGGGCCGAGATCTGGCTCTGGCGGCTACGGGCCTCGCGCAAGCGGTTCTGCAGCTTGTTGATATCCTGATCGTAGGCGCGCAGCGCATCGTCCAGCACAGCTATTTCCTGCTTGATCTGGTCGCACATGTCGGATGCCTTGCGCTTTTCCATCAGCGCAGCGCGGGCCAGGTCCTCGCGGTCCTTGCTCAGCGCAAGCTGCGCCTTCTCGGCCCAGTCGGTTTGCAACCGTTCCAGCTTTACCGTGTGGCGGTGCATTTCCTTCTGGTCGGCGATCGTGCGTGCAGCGCTTGCCCGGACCTCCACCAGCGTTTCCTCCATTTCGAGAATGATCATGCGGATCATTTTCGAAGGGTCGTCCGCCTGGTCCAGCAATTCGTTGAAGTTGGCGGCGATAATGTCACGGGTGCGCGAAAAAATACCCATCAAGGGTCCTCCGATATTGAGCGAATTGCCGGTGGGGGTGGGGCTGGTGCGGATGCGCTCGATCTCTTTGTCGAGACGCGAGCCGATCCCGCTCCTGCCGGTTCCACGCGGCGTCAAAGGGTTGCGTTTCTCCTCGGTCACGCCAGTTCCACCGTGGGCACACCCACCAGCATGGCCGGCGTATCTGCCACCGGCTCCATGCCGGCAAAGATGGTGAAGGCGATCATCGCGGCGATGCTCACCAAGGCGGCCTGGCCAAGCTGGCTGTTGAAGAAGCTGCGATCGAACATTTGGTTTTCCTCCTGAACCCTTTCTACACCATGGCTTGCAACAGGCGTGCCAAACTTCAGGATTGGCGCAATTCTGCGATTTCTTGAAATGGCCTTCTAATGCGTGGTTAGTGAGTATTGCCAAATGTTAGTGAATAGCACTATGAGTTGGTGATGGAGCGCGATAACCAGTTCATCGGCCAGTCCGGGGCCTTTCTCGATGCGGTGGAGCGTGCCAGTCGCGCGGCACCCATGGCGCGCCCGGTATTGGTAATCGGCGAACGCGGCACCGGCAAGGAATTGATCGCCGAGCGCCTGCACCGCCTGTCCGACCGCTGGGAAGAGCCACTGGTCACCATGAACTGCGCCGCGCTGCCCGAAACCCTGATCGAGGCTGAACTGTTTGGCCATGAACAAGGCGCCTTTACCGGCGCTACCAGAGCGCGGCAGGGCCGTTTCGAAGAAGCCGACGGGGGTACGCTGTTTCTCGACGAACTGGGCACCTTGTCCATGGGGGCGCAGGAGCGGCTGCTTCGCGCAGTGGAATATGGTGAGGTCACGCGGATCGGTGCCAGCCGCCCCACGCGGGTGGACGTACGCATCGTCGCCGCCACCAACGAAGATCTGCCGCGCAGGGCAGATGACGGCACGTTTCGTCCCGACCTGCTCGACCGGCTCAGCTTCGAGGTCATCACCTTGCCTCCGCTACGGGTGCGCGAAGGAGATATTCCCGTGCTGGCGGACTATTTCGGCAGGCGCATGGCGGCGGAACTGGGCTGGGACGAATGGCCGGGCTTTGCCGAGCACGTGGCAAGGGGCATGGAAGATCACCCCTGGCCTGGCAACGTGCGGGAACTGCGCAACGTGGTGGAGCGCGCCGTTTATCGCTGGGACAACTGGGAACAGCCTATCGGCGAAGTTGTGTTCGACCCTTTCGATTCGCCGTGGAAGCCGCTTTCCGGCGCCGCCCCTGCTGCCGGCGAAGATGTCGGCCGGCCCGCGCGCCAGCAACAGGTATCGAGACCGCGGCTGGACGATATCGACGACCTGCGGGCCGCCGTGGACGCGCATGAGAAATCGATTGTGGAGCACGCCCTTGGCGCGAACCGCTGGAACCAGCGTCAGACTGCGCAGGCACTCGGCCTTACCTATGACCAGCTTCGCCATACGATGAAAAAGCATGGAATCGGTCAGGACAAGTAGCCTTCGCCTCGGCGTATTCCTTATTAAGGGGGACTTAGGAACTCTCCGTTAAGTATCTGCATCGAGAGAATGGCAGGCCTGCGTCGGGGCCTCGATAAGGGCCGTGCGGCTTGCGCGGATCGCTAGACAGAAAGAAAGCTACGAAAGTACCGATGGCACAGGCTAATTCGAAACTCGCTCGCCACACCGATACGCCGGGCGTTCGCTCCCGACCGCAGAAATTTACCCTGGCAGTCAGCGTGATCACCTTCTTCGCGGCAATAGGCGTGGTCGGATGGTTTGGCTTGAGCGGTCTCGAATTGGCCGAGGAAGAAGAGCAAAGCGGCGCAAGCATCATCCTCGAAGGTGGTTCCCCGGGGCAAGGCGTCGAAGGCGGCGATAGCCAACCCGCGGCCGAATCCGATATGGCCAACGATGAATATATCGTGGGAAGTTTCGGAGACCCGGTGACGGAGCTTTATGCCGATGACGACGATGGCGGCTGGAGCGACTCGGCGCTGGACAACGCGCCGTAACGCAGCAATCGGCGACAGATTCGGGGCGTTTCGCTGTCTGGAGCGCTTTCTCTTATTGCCATGTTGCTTTCCTGCGGCGCTGCGCCTACATAGCCGCAATCCCGACATTGTCTGACACTGGAGGGGCTGGCGCCGGAAGGGGCCGGCACCAAGACCTTTGTCTGCTTGTTGTTTTGGGATGTGGACCTGATGATGGAGACCCGATGGCCGACATTGCGCGCCTGATCGACGTGATAGAACCTGAAGCCCGCGCGCTCGGATTCGAACTCGTGCGCGTGAAAATGACGGGCTCAGGTGACGAGCGTACGTTGCAGATCATGGCGGAAGACCCCGCAACGGGGCAGCTTGTGGTGGAACAATGCATGGAGCTGTCGCGCCGCGTTTCCGACCGGATCGACCAAGTAGAGGGCGAGGGTGAAGAACTGGTGCGCGGCGCCTATCACCTGGAGGTCAGCAGCCCTGGCATCGACCGTCCGCTGACCCGCGCGAAGGATTATTCCGAATGGGCCGGGCACGAGGCGAAGGTCGCGCTCAGTGAAAAGATCCACGGGCATCGCAACTTGCATGGCAATATCGTCGGCATCGAAGATGATATGGTCACCATTGCGGACAAACAGGCGGGCGATGTTGCCGTACCGCTGAATAAAATTCATTCGGCCCAGCTCGTCTTTACCGACAAGCTGATGGCTGCAACCAGGCCGCTGGATATGAGCGGCGTCGACGATTTAGAAGAACTCGAACAGGAAGAAGAGGCTAACAACTGATGGCCAGTCCCATTTCCGCCAACAAGGCTGAACTGCTTGCGATCGCCAATGCCGTCGCATCGGAAAAGATGATCGACAAGAGCATCGTGATCGAAGCGATGGAAGAGGCGATCCAGAAAGCCGCACGCGCGCGCTTCGGCCAGGAAAACGACATCCGGGCCAAGCTCGACCCCGTCACCGGCGACCTGCGCCTGTGGCGCGTTGTCGAGGTGGTCGAGGAAGTGGAAGATTACTTCAAGCAGGTTGATCTGGAGCAGGCCGAGAAGCTGGAGCCGGGTTCTGCGGTGGGTGACTTCATCGTCGACCCGCTGCCCGCGATGGACGATCTTGGCCGTATCGACGCGCAGAGCGCGAAGCAGGTGATTTTCCAGAAGGTGCGCGATGCTGAGCGTGAGCGCCAGTACGAGGAATTCAAGGATCGCGCAGGCGAAGTCATCACTGGCGTTATCAAGTCTGTCGAATTCGGCCATGTGATCGTCAACCTTGGCCGTGCCGAGGGTGTGATCCGCCGCGACCAGCAAATCCCGCGTGAGGCCGCTCGTGTGGGTGAGCGCGTGCGTGCGCTGATCTCCAAGGTGGAACGCAACAATCGTGGCCCGCAGATTTTCCTCAGCCGCGCCAATCCCGATTTCATGCGCAAGCTGTTCGCGCAGGAAGTGCCCGAGATCTACGACGGCATTATCGAGATCAAGGCCGCCGCGCGCGATCCCGGCAGCCGCGCTAAGATCGGCGTGATTTCCCACGATTCCAGCATCGACCCCGTCGGCGCCTGCGTCGGCATGAAGGGCAGCCGTGTGCAGGCCGTGGTGCAGGAATTGCAGGGCGAGAAGATCGACATCATCCCGTGGTCGGAAGATACCGCTACTTTCGTGGTAAACGCGCTTCAGCCTGCCACTGTCAGCCGCGTGGTGCTGGACGAGGACGAGAGCCGCATTGAAGTCGTGGTACCTGACGACCAGCTTTCGCTGGCCATCGGTCGCCGCGGACAGAACGTGCGTCTCGCCAGCCAGCTGACCGACAGCCAGATCGACATCATGACCG
>CAJXTZ010000086.1 GCA_913061345.1 uncultured Erythrobacter sp. | reverse complement strand
CGCGACGGTATTCGAACTTATCGACCGCCTTCATCAGGCCGATATTGCCCTCCTGAATCAGGTCGAGGAATTGCAGGCCGCGGTTGGTGTATTTCTTGGCGATGGAGATCACCAGACGCAGGTTCGCCTCGACCATTTCCTTCTTGGCGATACGCGCCTCGCGCTCGCCCTTCTGCACCATGTTCACGATGCGGCGGAATTCGTCCAGACTCATGCCAGTGGCGCTGGCGATATCTGCGATTTCGGCACGAATGCGTTCAACCGCGTCGGCTTCCTTCTCGGCGAAGGCGGCCCATTTCTTGTCCTTCTTCGCCTTTTCCTTCAACCATGTATCGTCCAACTCGTTGCCGACATAGACATTGAGGAAGTCGATGCGCTTCACCTTGTGGCGTTCGGCAAGGCGCAGCATCTGGCCGCCGAGTGCGGTAAGCCGTCGGTTGAAAGCGTAAAGGTTGTCGACGAGGTATTCGATCTTCGTCGCATGGAACTGCACGGATTCGACTTCTGCAGTAAGATCCTCGCGCAGTTTTTCGTACTTGTCTTCCTTCGCCTTGGGGAATTCTTCTCCGGCACCAAGCACTTCGACACGTTCTGCCTGCAGCTTCTCGAACTTCTTGAAAAGGTCGGTAATACGGGCGAAGCGTTCAATGGCGTCTGGCTTCAGCGCAGCTTCCATCTGCGCCAGGGACATGGTGTTGTCCTCTTCCTCGTCATCGTCGCGCTTGCGGCCTTCGCCGTCTTCGCCGTCTTCGCCGTCCTCATCCTCGTCGTCATCTTCATCGTCGTCGCGGATGGTGGGGCCGGCAGTTTCTTCCGAAATCTCGCCGTCGTCGTCCTCGTTCTCCTCTTCCATCTTGTCGACGGGAGGTTCCTTGGAAAGCATGGCGTCGAGATCGAGGATCTCGCGCAGCTGCATTTCCTCGTTGTTCAGCGCCTCGGACCACATGATGATGGCGTGGAAGGTGATCGGGCTTTCGCAAAGGCCCATGATCATCGTGTCGCGACCCGATTCGATGCGCTTGGCAATGGCGATTTCGCCTTCGCGGCTGAGCAGTTCCACTGCGCCCATCTCGCGCAGATACATACGGACAGGATCGTCGGTGCGGCCTTCGCCGGCGACCGATTTCTTCTTTTCCGGAACATTCTGCTTGGGATCGGCTGCCTGCGATTCCGAACCGGTCGGAGCGATTTCTTCCGGCCCGTCGTCCTCGTCCGCCTCTTCCGCGCTTTCGACGATCTGCACGCCCATGTCGGACAGAGCGGACTGCACGTCCTCGATCTGGTCGGAGCTCATCTCGCCCGAAGGCAGCGCCTCGTTCAGCTCATCATAAGTGATGTAGCCCTTGCGCTTGGCCTTGGCGATCATCTTCTTGATCGATGCCTCGTTGAGATCGATCAGGGGAGCGTCGTCGTTCTGCTTTGTCTTGGCGTCGGATGCCATAGTGATGCGTCAGTCCGTTTCCTGTTCGGCGACCTGCCTTTCGGCGGCCTCCGGATCTTGTTTATCGAACGCCTGCGAAGCGGCGCGTTTCCTGGTCATTTGCCCGAGTCGCACGTCGATTTCCAGTTTTCGTTTGCGCAACCGTTGTTGTTCCGAAAACGCACCCTCAGGATCTGTATCGAAGCGACGGGTGGCCGCAACAATTGCCGCCTCGAGTGCCGGTCTTTCGACCAGCAGGGCAACTGCTTCGGCCAGATCTTCCCTCGCCTCGTCCGGATCGGAGCCTTCCATGAGGAAGGAGAAACGGGTGTTATCCGGTGCAGGCGGCAAGATATCTTGGCCCGATATGGGCGAATTACCGGAAGCTTCAAGCTCTTCGGCATGATCGAGCAAGAAATTTACCGCCTGCGCCAATTGTGCATCGCCTTTGCCGAGGCTGAGTAGCGCATCGGCATGTCTGTGGATTTCACCGGGAAACTTCGTCAATCCGTTCAGGATGGCGGCAGTCAGCGTGTCGCGGAAGAGACCCGCTGTGGCTCGCCGCAACGCTTGCGTGACCTGCGGAGACGTAGGCGCGGGCGCTTCGCGGCGGAATTGTCCATCCTTTCGAAAGCTGCCACCTTTCCTGAACTCGCGGGGAGGGAACGCAAAGCTGCCGTAACGCTCCAGCAGTTCGCGCCGGTAAAGCGAGCGGATATCGGGGTGCTGGATGGCATCCGCATGCTCCAGCACACGCGCTTTCAGTCCGGCCTTATCTTCGGGAGAGGCGAGGGGGGTGGCATCGCGTTCATGTTCCCAGATAAGCTCCAGCAGGGACTTGGGTCGTTCCAGCAGCGCATCCATCGCCTTGCGCCCATCGCGCTTCAGCAGGTCGTCCGGATCAAGCCCAGCAGGCAATTGCACGACCTGCAGCGAATGGCCGGGACGCAGTAGCGGCAGCGCGCGCTCTGCGGCCCGCATGGCGGCGCGCCTACCAGCGTTGTCGCCATCCAGGCACAGCACGGGTTTATCCGCCATGCGCCACAAGAGCTCGATCTGCTGTTCGGTAACGGCGGTGCCCATCGGGGCGACCACGTCTTCAATACCGGCGGCGGCCAGAGCGATCACGTCCATGTAGCCTTCGGCCACGATCATGCGGTCCGTCTTGCGCGAAGCGGTGGCGGCGCGGTGAATGTTGTAGAGCGTGCGCCCCTTGTCGAACAACGGCGTATCCGGGCTATTGAGATATTTCGCCACGCCTTCGCGATCCTGCAGGATACGCCCGCCAAACGCGATCACCCGCTCTCGTGCGTCCTGGATCGGCAGCATCACGCGTCCCCGGAAGCGGGAGTAAGGGACTTTCTCTTCCACCTCGATTAGCAAGCCTGCTTCTATCAACAACCGCTCATCGAAAGTGGAAAGGGCTGACTTCAGCGCCTGCTTGTCATCAGGAGCCCAGCCAAAGCCGAAACGGTGGATCGTATGCTCGTCGAGCCCGCGGCGCTGGAGATAGGTGCGCGCATATTCGCCACCGGGGCCGTTCAACTGCGCGACGAACCATTCCTGCGCTGCGGCCATCACATCGTGCAACGTGGCGCGCTGCTGCGCCTGCCGGGCGGCGCGCGGATCGGGTGCGGGAACATCCATCCCGGCTTCGGAGGCCAGCTCCTTCACCGCATCCATGAATTCCAGCCCGTGCTGTTCCATCATCCAGTCGATTGCGCCGCCGTGCTGCTGACAGCCGAAGCAGTGATAGAAACCCTTCTGGTCGTTTACATAGAAGCTGGGCGTCTTTTCCGAATGGAACGGGCAGCACGCCTTCCACTCGCGGCCGGCACGCTGCAGTTTTACCGTGCGCTGAACCAGCGCGGACAGCGTGATCCGGCTTTTCAGTTCATCCAGCCATTGTGGTGAGAGCGCCATGCCGCATCAATGCGACCTGTTTGCGCGCAGTTCAACCGCCAACTGTGGATGTATTGGTGGACGAGCCGATCGCGCAAGCGTTGGTGGCCGTATCGCTTGGTGCAGGATAGGGGCCGGGACCGCTGGCGGCGGTGTAGTTGGCGAAAACCTCGTAAGCATCGGCAGGGCCTGCGGGTGGCAGCGTGCTTTGCCAGTAGAAGGTGATCGGTTCGCCCTGGCCCCACTGGTCGCCCCCGTCGCCTTCTTCCACGGTCCAGGCGATGCCCTGTTCGTGACAGCTGGCCACGATCAGAAGGGTATCGCTCACCGCGTTCGCAGCTTCGCCGTATGAAAAACCGACCGCGCCGGTGAAACCGTGGCTTGGCATGGTCATGCGAAAGGCCTCGGTCGTCTCCACGTTGGATGCATCGTCGCCATCGCCGCTGCCGGTGGTGGGATCATTGTCTTCCCCTGGATAGACCGTGTGCACGTAGGTGTAGATCGTGCCTTCGGGCGCTGTCGCCGGATCGCATTCATTCATCCCGGCAGGACAGGCGACGAAGGAAGTTATGTCGGCAAAGGCACCGCTTTCGTTCGCCAGGCGCCCTTTCACTTCCTCTCCCTGCGGGCCGACGATTTTCGCGCCCAGTTCCAGATCAGCAAAATCGCCTGTATCAAGAGACTGCCGCGCAATTTCAGCCTCTTCGTTTTCTGCCGCCAGATCGGCGTCGTTGTCGATCTCCGGTTCTGACGAGCATGCGGCCATCGCCGTCGTAGCTATCAGCACGATTGGCAGGGCAAAATTGTGTTTCAGCATCGAAAGCCTCCTAGGCAGGCGGCAACATACGCACGCCTCTGTTGTCCCGAAAACCGCCGCGTTCGGGTGGAGGTTCCGTTGGCATGGCATTTTGATAGTTAACGCAGCGGTAGGATCTGGTGGCTCCGGATCAGTTTGCGCTTGCAGTCTCTGCGACCATATCGTCGTCGGCGACTTCCTCCGCCGGGAAGGGGCCTGTACCCACAGCGCGACCGTTTTCCGTACCGACGGCGTAAGCTTCGGCCGGACCCTCGGGCGGTAGGGTGGACTGCCAGAAGAAGGTGAGTTCCTCGCCTGCGCTCCAGCCGTTGCTGAGTTCAACGCGCCATGCCAGCGCGCCGTTGTCTTCCTGAACGCGGATCGCATAGCCTTCGCCAAGGACGGCTTCCGCCTGCTCCCGATCAAAACCGATATTGTTGGCAAAGCCATGCGCCTTGCGCGTCGTGCGGAACACCATCGGCGTATCGAGGTCGTCCGCTACATCTAACGGTGTGATGCGGTGAACATAGGTGTAGACGGTACCATCGGGCTGATCGGCGGGCACGCATTCTTCCGCTGGCTCCTCGTCCTGTGCAGCGGCAGGGCAGGCCACATAGCTGACGATCTCGGCAATCGTCGTCCCCTCGCGAACCAGTGTGCCAGAAACCTCCGGACCCTGCGGCCCGACGATCTTGGGTCCCAGGTCCATGTCGTTGAAGCCCGCTGGCACCAGCGTGCGTGGGCCAGCCACGGTTTCGCTGGGCGTCGGCGTGGGATCGGGTGCCGGTTCCTGCCCGCAAGCCGAGAGGACGATCACAAGAGGAAGGGCAAGGGGGAAGGTCCTCAAGACAGCGACTCCTTCACCCAGCCACTGGCGCGGCCCATGTCGAGCTGCGTGCCGTGGCGCGCCTTCAGTTCGCCCATCACCTTGCCCATGTCCTTCATGCCTTCGGCACCTGTCTCGGCCTTGATCTTTTCGATGGCGGCCTTCGTTTCGGCCTCGTTCATCTGCTGCGGCAGGAATTCTTCGATCACGGCGAGCTCGGTCTTCTCCTGCTCCGCCAGTTCGGTGCGGCCGCCTTCTTCGTACATGGTAATCGATTCGCGGCGCTGCTTGGCCATCTTCTGCAACACGTCGATTACCATCGCATCGTCGTCACCCGCATCCTTACCGCGCATTTCGATGTCGCGATCCTTGATCTTGGCAGAGATGAGACGCAGGGCGGCGGTGCGCTCTTTATCCTTTGCCTTCATGGCGGTGACCGTTTCGGCCTTGATGTCGTCTCTCAGCATGGGATGGATTCTTTCCTGTGGATCATTTGACCCCGCTTCTAATACGATGCGCCATAAAGCCAAGTCTTGTGCTTGACGGAAGGCGGGTCCGTCTTTAGCGGCTGGGACTTAGCACACATTGCCGGTCCAACTATCCAACGGGAGCCACCATGGCCTTTCTCGCCTCTTCGCGCGCGCAACCTCAAGGCTCAACCGGCGTATTGGTGCTGGCGGACGGAACAATCGTGTGGGGCAGGGGCTTTGGCGCCACCGGCAGCGCGGTGGGCGAGGTATGCTTCAACACCGCTATGACGGGGTACCAAGAGGTGCTGACCGACCCCAGCTACGCCGCACAGATCGTCACCTTCACCTTCCCCCACATCGGCAACGTCGGCACGAATGACGAGGATTTCGAAAGCCGGGTGGAAGGCGCAGTAGGCTGCGTGGTGCGCGAAGACGTGACGCGCCAGTCCAACTTCCGCAGCGAGGCGGAGTTCGTCGAGTGGATGGCGAAGCAGGGCAAGATCGGCATTTCGGGTGTGGACACCCGCGCGCTTACCCGCCGCATCCGCACGGGCGGCGCGCCGAACGCGGTGATCGCGCACGATCCCAAAGGCAATTTCGACCTCGATGCACTGCTGCAGCGCGCGCAGGAATGGCCGGGGCTGGAAGGCATGGACCTCGCCCAGCGCGTGAGCCGCGAACATCAGGAGGACTGGGACGGCGGCTACTGGCGGCTGGGGCAGGGCTATACAAAGGCAGGCGACAATTCTCCCCTTCCGCTGGCGGGAGGGGCCTGTCTCTTATACACATCTCCGAGCCCACGAGACTAGGCATGATCTCG
>CAJXTZ010000085.1 GCA_913061345.1 uncultured Erythrobacter sp. | reverse complement strand
CCTCTTCGTCGGCAGCGTCAGATGTGTATAAGAGACAGATACGGCACCGACAAGCCGGACCTGCGCAACCCGATCATTATTTCCGACGTCACACATCATTTCAAAAAGTCCGGTTTCGGTATTTTCGAGAAGATCGTGGGCAGTGGCGGCGTGGTGCGCGCGATCCCTGCGCCGGGCACCAATGAGAAGAGCCGCAAGTTCTTCGACGAGATGAACGACTGGGCGCGCCGCGAAGGGTTCTCCGGCCTCGGCTACGTCACCCGCAAGAGTGGCGAATTCGGCGGCCCTATCGCTAAGAACCACGGCCCGGAAAACATGGCCAAGCTGTATGAAGAGCTGGGCCTTGGCGAAAATGACGGCCTGTTCTTCGCCGCCGGCAAGGAAAAGGATGCGGTGAAACTGGCAGGCGCCGCGCGCACGCGCACCGGCGAAAATCTCGACCTGATCGAGCAAGGCTGTTTCAAGTTCTGCTGGATCGTCGATTTCCCGATGTTCGAGTATGACGAGGACCTGAAGAAGATAGACTTCAGCCATAATCCTTTCTCCATGCCGCAAGGCGAAATGGAAGCGCTGGAAACGCAGGATCCGCTGACGATCAAGGCATGGCAGTACGACATCGTCTGCAATGGTTATGAACTCAGTTCCGGGGCCATTCGTAACCACCGCCCGGATATCATGTACAAGGCTTTCGAAATCGCGGGCTATTCTCAGGAAGAAGTGGATGCCAACTTCTCCGGCATGATCGAGGCATTCAAGCTGGGCGCCCCGCCGCACGGCGGCTCTGCACCGGGTATCGACCGCATCGTGATGCTGCTGGCCGATGAGCCCAATATCCGCGAAGTGATTGCCTTCCCGCTCAACCAGAAGGCACAGGACCTGATGATGGGTGCACCGTCCGTTGTAAGCGCCAGACAATTGCGCGATGTGCATATTCGCCTTTCGGGCGAGGCGCTGGAAACGCACAGGGACGCAAGCGCCGCTGAAAAGACCGACATGAACAGCGAAGCGGCAAAGTCCGACATTCCACCGCAGGATAGCTGAGGACATGAAAAGGGCGCGGTTCCCGAAAGAACCGCGCCCCTCTCAGTTTAGCAGATCAGCGAAGTTAGTCGTACTGCTTGGCAATCATGTCGCCGAAGCGTTCGCCATCGCTGATTTCCGCGTAGCATTGCTGCACGACCACGCGGGACTGCGGATCCAGATCGTCATCCTTCAGCGCGCTTTCGAACTTATTCTTCAGATAGTCCTCGCCCTCTTCGACGCGCTCGGCAGCAGCTTCGTTGCCGTCTTCGAATGCGTCGGTAATGCTCATCCAGAGCTGGTGCGCTTCGCCGGTCATGGTGCCCTTGGTGACCAACTCACCACCCTGCCGCTGAATTTCCGCGTTAAGCGCTGCAACGGTCTTTTCGCGCTTTTCCCGGCGCTTCAACAGTGCGGTTTTAAGGTTGGGGTCCTTGGCCTTCTCGGCAGCTTTTCCATAACCTTCGATCGAATCGAAAGCGGTGTCGGTAAGCGACTTGAGAATATTGTTGGCAGACATTCAGTAACTCCTTTGATCAGATTGTTATCTTACCAACGAAGCAAGTGCGGATAAGGTTCAGGAATCGATCGAAATTTTTTCCTATAACCACGATGCAAGAGACCGCTCATCCGTGCGTGGCCTTCCAGGCTCCCATCGATCCAAGATAGACATCGACGTCATTGAAACCCCTGCTGGCCAGCCAGCTGGCAGCAACCGTCGCCCTCATGCCACTGGCGCACATCAGCGTGTAGGACGCCAGGGGATCCAGGTCCTGCCACTGCTCGTTTAGATGACCTGCATAGATATGAGTCGAACCGTCGATCTTGGCTTCCGCGCGTTCGTCTGCCGCGCGAACGTCGATCAACGTCCAGCCGTTGCGATTTCGCTCCAGCCTGCGGGCGACCTCATCTGTCTTGATCATCGGCACTTGTCCGAGGTCGCGTCCTTGGGCTGCGGCGGGAACGACGCCGGTATAACCGCCAATGATGTTGTCGAGGCCGATACGAACCAGATGCGTCGCAGCTGTTTCGAGCGCGCCTTCCTCAGATGCGACCAGCGCAACGCTCTCGCCTTCGCGCACGAACCACCCGGCAAAGGCGGGAATCATGGACACGGGAATGCAATAGCTACCGGGCAGGTGGCCCGCGCACCAGGCTCCGGGTTCGCGAACGTCGATCAGGTGATCCGCGCCGCATTCGTCCAGTTCAGCAAGCTTGAGGTTGCGAGGCCGCATCACGCGGGGCGCAGCGCTACCGCCTTCGACGTTCAACCGCTCCATCAGACGGAAATAGGGTGGCTGGTAATGCACCTCGGCCAGTTTGGCCTCGATGAAATCGTCGCGGCTGGCGATTTGCAGGCGCGGATTGTTGCGGCGCTCGTGTCCGATTGTGGAGAATTCTCGTTCCGCCATGCCGGATCCGCATACGGAGCCGGCGCCGTGCGCAGGGTAAAGGATCGTCTGATCGCCCACCATCAGCAACTTCTGCAGGCTGTCATACAGCAGACCGGCAACCTCGCGGGCCCGGTCCGGATAGAAATCCGTGCGGCCAACATCGCCCACGAAAAGGGCGTCGCCGGTGAACACTCCGACCGGGCCTTCGGGATAAGCGGTGTCATGGATGACATAGGAAAGGCTGTCGTCGGTATGTCCAGGGGTCTCCAATACCGCGATCCTGAGCTGGCCGATTTCGACTTCATCGCCTTCTCGCGCCGTTTTCGCAAAGGTCACGTCTCCGCCCGCATTCGGTCCGTGCAGGACAGTCGCGCCGGTCCAATCGGCAAGGGTTGGAGAACCCGATACGAAATCCTCGTTTCGGTGCGTCTCTAATATGTGCGTAATCCGCAAACCTTCAGCGCGCGCTTTTTCGAGGTAGATTTCGCAATCCCGCCGCGGGTCTATCACGGCAGCTTGTCCGCCGGAGCCGACGAGATAGGAGAGGTGCGAAAGGCCGGGCGTTTTGATCTTTTCCAATATCATGTCGGCCCAACGAGCGAAGGCGGGCAGAGGTTTCGCCAAATCCTTGAAGATTACCCGCCAGACAGGAAATTTCGGGCACTTGCTTTGCTTGCCAGCGTTGATTAGGGCGAGAGTGTAATTCGAAACCCCAAAGTGAGAGAGCATACATGAGCGATATCGCTGCACGCGTTAAGAAGATCGTTGTCGAGCATCTTGGCGTCGAGGAAGAAAAGGTGACTCCGGACGCCAGCTTCATCGACGACCTGGGCGCGGACAGCCTCGACATCGTCGAGTTGGTGATGGCCTTCGAGGAAGAGTTCGGCGTGGAAATCCCCGACGATGCCGCCGAGAAGATAAACACTGTCGGCGATGCCAACAAGTATATCGAAGAGCATGTCTCTTAACTGACCACTGGCCTCGTTCGCGAATGGTCTCCCCGGACGCGGACGGGGTTGGAAGGCTCGGCCCGTAAGGCTGAGCCTTTCTTGATTGGAGAAGATCTATGCGGCGTGTCGTCGTAACCGGACTGGGACTTGTCACCCCCCTGGGTGCCGATGTCGAAACGACCTGGAGCAATTTGATCGCGGGCGAGAGCGGGATCGATACGATCACCCGCTTCGATACCGAAGGGCAGAAATGCCTGATCGCGGGCGAAGTGAAGCCTGCGGATCACAAATGGGGTTTCGACCCGAGCAAGCGCGTGGACCCCAAGATCCAGCGTCAGGTCGATCCATTCATCGTCTATGGCATAGATGCCGCCGGGCAGGCGCTGGAAGATGCCGGTCTTTTGGACATGGACGAAGAGACGAAGCTGCGCGCGGGCTGCTCCGTGGGTTCAGGCATCGGCGGGCTTCCGGGCATAGAACTGGAATCGGTCAACCTGCACAAGCGTGGCCCCGGTCGCGTATCGCCGCACTTCGTGCACGGGCGACTGATCAATCTGATTTCCGGCCAGGTTTCGATTGCCTATGGCCTTATGGGCCCCAACCATGCGGTTGTGACGGCCTGTTCCACCGGCGCGCACTCGATTGGCGATGCGGCGCGGATGATCAAGGATGACGATGCTGACATCATGCTGGCGGGCGGTGCGGAAAGCACAATCAACCCGCTGGGCGTGGCAGGCTTCGCACAGGCTCGCGCATTGAATTGCAGCATGAACGACAGACCCACCGAAGCCAGCCGCCCCTACGACAAGGATCGCGACGGCTTCGTGATGGGCGAGGGTGCAGGTGTCGTGGTGCTGGAGGAATACGAACACGCCAAGGCACGCGGCGCGAAGATCTATGCCGAAGTCGTGGGCTATGGCTTATCCGGCGATGCCTATCACGTCACAGCACCGCATCCAGAAGGCAAGGGCGCGGAAAACGCCATGCGCATGGCCATCCGCAAGTCCGGGCTGGAAGGTACGGACATCGATTACGTCAACGCGCACGGCACCTCCACCATGGCCGACACGATTGAACTGGCCGCGGTGAAGCGCGTGCTGGGCGATGATCTTGGCGGCGCTTCCATGAGCAGCACCAAGTCTGCCATCGGCCATCTGTTGGGCGGTGCGGGCGCGGTGGAAAGCATCTTCTGTATTCTCGCCATGCGTGACCAGATCGTGCCGCCCACGCTCAACCTGCACAATCCTGACGAGGGAACAGAAGGCGTCGACCTCGTTCCGCTCACCGCGAAAAAGCGGGAAGTGAACGCAGTGCTTAACAACAGCTTCGGCTTTGGCGGCACCAATGCCTCGCTGGTGATGAAGCGCGTCGAGGATTGATATGAAGAAACTGCTCGCGGGGATCGTTGCACTGGGGATCCTGGCGGTGGTGGTCGTTGGCGCCTGGTTCTCGCTGGGCTGGTACGGCGGTGCCCAGGTTGAGGAGGAGACGGCTTTCATAGTCCCTTCCGGCGCCTCGCTGACTTCAGTCGCGAGCAAGTTGGAGGAGGAGGGGCATATCCCCTCTGCCGACAGCTTCCTGCTGCGGGCAAAGGTGCTGGGCAGCGGCGATCCGATAAAAGCGGGCGAATTCCTGCTGGCCGAAGGGATCAGCAATGCCGGCATCCTCGATCACCTGCAACATGGTGAAGTGATACGCCGCTTCGTGACAATACCCGAAGGCACCCCCTCTGCCATCGTGCATGATCTGCTGATGGCGGAAGAGCTGCTGGTGGGTGAAATTCCCGTCCCGGAAGAGGGCAGCGTCCTGCCCGAGAGCTATGATTTCGAGCGTGGGGAGGAGCGCATCGCCGTGCTCGCCCGGATGCAGCGTGCCATGGATGAAACGATAGCCGAACTGTGGCCACAACGCAGCGAACGCACGGTTGCAAAAACGCCGGAGGAAGCAGTGACGCTGGCCTCCATCGTCGAAAAGGAAACCGGCGTGCCCGAAGAGCGGCGCATGGTGGCCGGCCTTTATTCCAACCGCGTTCGCCAAGGTATTTTCCTGCAGGCCGATCCGACAATCATCTACCCGATAACCAGGGGACGCCCGCTGGGCCGCCGCATTCGGCAATCCGAAATTGCCGATATCAACGACTACAACACTTACCAGATGGCGGGCTTGCCGGCGGGGCCGATCACCAATCCTGGTCGTGCCAGTATAGAGGCAGTGCTGAATCCGGCGGAAACCGAAGCGATCTTCATGGTGGCCGACGGCTCCGGCGGGCACGAATTCAACGATACGTTGCAGGAACATAACGAAGCCGTGGAGCGGTGGTTCGCGCTGCGCCGCGAACGAGGGGAAATGTGACAGGCAAGGGCGGACCTGCTCCGCTGATCGTGACGGCGGAAATGCCGCCGGACCTGTTCAGCTGGGCCAACCAGTTGCGCGTCGATCACTTCCCGCCCGACCGCAATTATCTGCAAGCCCATGTCACGCTGTTCCACGCGCTTCCGCCGAGCTGTGAGGATGAACTGCGCGATTGCCTGAAAAACATGGCGCGTGACAACCCGCCAGTCCCAGCGCGCCTTGTCGGTATCATGAAACTGGGGAAGGGAACCGCCCTGAAACTGGAGAGCGCTGGTATGATCGCAATCTGGCAAGACCTTGCCGATCGCTTTCACGGCCTGTTGACCCCGCAGGATGAACACAGGCCGCGCCTGCACGTCACCGTGCAGAACAAGGTCAGTATAGAGGCGGCAAAGGCCCTGAAGGCCGATCTCGCCCTGCGGGTGGAGCCGCGCGATTTCGCCTTCACCGGCCTGCAAATACACGCCTATCGTGGCGGACCGTGGGAGGAGCTGGGTCGTTTTTCCTTCCGCGCAAACCGCAGCAAGCGCCGGTAAGTCGGTGCCACGCACGCGCGGTTCTCGCCCCCGTAGTCATGGGCAGGCTCGCGCAGAAAAAACGGACAACCGTAGGGAGGCAAGCTGCTTTGGACGATTGATTGCACATCTTGCAAAATGGCAGGTTGACCGCGTCGTAATGCGGACCTAAATGGCGCGCCTCGCCTCCGCACCTTGTGGCATGGATGGCGTTGCCGGATGGCGGAGTAGCTCAGGTGGTTAGAGCACGGGAATCATAATCCTGGTGTCGGGGGTTCGAGTCCCTCCTCCGCTACCAACCCTTGTTTTGGAAGCTCCCA
>CAJXTZ010000084.1 GCA_913061345.1 uncultured Erythrobacter sp. | reverse complement strand
TGCTGGCCGAGATGGCCGCAGAGGAAGGCGCCACGTTCCGCCCCATCGCCACCTCGTTCCGCGATTTCGCCACCCGTTGCCGCCAGCAAGGCGTCGCCTCGGCCCATATCGACATGCCCACTTTTCGCCGCATGTTCGCCTTTGCCAGCGCCGGTGTCGGTACGCTGCAACAAGGACAGCGCGAACGCGTGGAGGCGATGGCGGAAGGAGTCGCCGACGATGTGCTGGCGCCCTACCTCGCCATCGTGGTGTCCGCTGCGCGCGGAAAGGGCACGCCCGACGAGGATCATCTCGCCCGCGTCTATGGCACTGCCTCCCCCGGCCGAATTCGCCGCCTGCTGGAACATCTGGAAAAGACCGGCCTGATCTCAGTGCACGAGGATTTTGGCGGCGAACGGACGATTACCGTACCGGGTATCGAACACGTGGTGGCTTGATTGCGCCCGTCTACCCGCTGAGGTGAGCCTGGAGGTCAACCCGATGGGGATTGCGAAAAACAGGTTTCACCGGTAACGGTCTCTACTAAACTGAGCTACCCATGCCCAATCCCCCAGTTTAACCGGAGTCCCGTCCCATGCGTATCGGCTGCCCCCGCGAGATCAAGAACCGTGAATACCGCGTCGGCCTGACGCCCGAAAGCGCGAAAGAGCTGGTGGGGCATGGTCACGAGGTCTGGGTGGAAACCGGCGCTGGCGAAGGCATCGGTGCTTACGACGCACAATACATTGCCAGCGGCGCCAAGGTCATCGACGATGTCGAGGATATCTTCGCCGAATGCGAGATGATCGTGAAGGTGAAGGAACCGCAGGCGGAGGAAATCGCCCGCCTGCGCGAAGGCCAGGTGCTCTACACCTATCTTCACCTCGCGCCCGACCCCGCCCAGACCGAAGGCCTGGTGAAATCGGGCTGCACGGCCATCGCCTACGAAACCGTCACCGGCAAGCGCGGTGGTCTGCCGCTTCTGAAACCGATGAGCCAGGTGGCCGGACGCATGAGCATCCAGGCCGGCGCCAACGCGCTTGAAAAGGTACATGGCGGGCGCGGCGTATTGCTGGGCGGCGTGCCGGGCGTGATGCCGGGCAAGGTGGTTATAATCGGCGGCGGCGTCGTGGGCTTCAACGCTGCGCAGATGTCAGCTGGACTTGGTGCCAACACGGTTATCATGGATCTTGATCCCGAAGTGCTGGAAAAGGTCGGCACCCATTTTGAATCGCGCGCCAGCACGCGCTTTGCCAGCAAGGCCAATCTCGAAGCCGCGGTGGCAGGCGCTGACATGGTGGTGGGTGCCGTACTGGTACCCGGTGCCGCTGCGCCCAAGCTTGTCTCCCGCGCAATGTTGAAGACGATGAAGCCCGGCGCAGTACTGGTCGATGTCGCCATCGATCAGGGCGGCTGCTTTGAAACCAGCAAGCCCACCACGCATGACGATCCGACCTATGTCGTCGACGATATCGTGCATTATTGCGTTGCCAACATGCCCGGTGCCGTCAGCCGCACCAGCACTTACGCGCTGAACAACGTGACCTTGCCCCACGCCCTGCGGATAGCGGACTTGAGCTGGAAAGCTGCCATGCGCGCAGATCCGCATCTGGCGCAGGGCCTCAACGTTCACGCCGGGCGCGTTACCTATCCTGCCGTTGCCAGCGAGCTGGGATACGACCTGCTGCCGATCGACGAGGCGATCGCCTAGGTTTCTTCGCTTTCGGAAAGCAGGAAAGGACCTGCAACCTCTGCCGGAACACGCATGAGGCGGCCAGTGGCCTTGTCCACCATAGCCCAGGTGGACTTGGCGCGCACCAGCGCCCTTCCTTCCGCGTCGTAAAACTCGTAGTGCCGATCGAACCGTGCGCCGCGCGGACCGTCCTTGATGATTGTCTCGCCCCTCACCTTTGCGCCTTCGGTCACGTTGCCCCGGTAATCGATCTCGTGCCGGGTCACGACCCAGGCGTATCTGTCCCGGTGCTCGGGCAAGGCCTGTGCATTCCAATGTGCGACGGACAATTCCTCCATCCACCCAACCCAGACGGTGTTGTTGACATGCCCGTTCTCGTCAATGTGCTCTGGCAAGGCTGTGAAGGTGGTCGCGAAACGGTTGGTCAATCCTGTACCCCCAACTGCCAAAGGATGAAGGCCACTTCCTCCGCAGTTTCGCGCAGGCCTTCGAACCGGCCTGATTTGCCACCGTGGCCTGCACCCATGTTCGTCTTCAGCAGCAAGATATTGTCGTCGGTCTTGTATTCGCGCAGCTTGGCGACCCATTTGGCAGGCTCCCAGTAGGTAACGCGCGGATCGTTCAGCCCGGCTGTTACCAGCATGGGCGGATAGTCCTGCCGCGAGACCTGATCGTAGGGGGAATAGCTCAGAATGTTCTCGAAAGCCTCCTTGCTCTCGATCGGATTGCCCCATTCGGCCCATTCACCCGGCGTCAGCGGCAGTGTTTCATCCAGCATGGTGCTAAGCACGTCGACGAAGGGCACATGCGCCACGATGGCCCCGAACAGTGCGGGATCCTGGTTTACGATGGCGCCCATCAATTCACCCCCGGCAGAACCGCCGCTGGCGCTGATCTTGCCTTCCGAAGTATAGCCCAGTTCCACAAGGCCCCGGCCCACGTCCACCAAATCGTTGAAGGTGTTGGTGCGCGACTGCATCTTGCCCTGCAAGTACCAGCCACGCCCCAGATCGTCGCCGCCGCGGATATGCGCGATGGCATAGGCCACGCCCCGGTCGATGAGGCTGAAACGCGTGGTGGAGAAATTGGGCGGATAGGCAAAACCATAGGCGCCATAGGCATAAAGGTGCAGCGGCCCGCCCATGGGCCGATCCTTCCGATAGACCAGGCTGACAGGCACCATTGCGCCATCCCGCGCACGCACTTCCAGTCGCTCCACCTTGTAGAGGGAGGGGTCGAAACCGCTGGGGATTTCCTGCACCTTCAGCGTCTCAAGCTTCCGTGACGCTACGTGATAATCATACACCGTATCGGGCGTGATCGGGCTTTCGTAGGTCAGGCGGATGCGATCCATGTCCCATTCGGGATTGTTGCCCGTGCCTGCCGAATAGGCCTCCTCGGGAAAGTCGATTGTCTCCACCCGCGCCGGATCGTCGTAATAGCGGATCTGCACCTGATCGAGACCGTTCAAACGCCCTTCGGTGATGTAGAAATCCTTGAACAGATCGAAGCCGGTCAGGTAAAATTCGTGTGACCCCTCGATCAGCGTCGTCCAGATTGCCGGATCGCTGATGGGCGCGGTGGCGAGGCGGAAATTGACGTGGGTGTCGTTGGCCCAGATGAATACCGTATCGTCGCGGAAATCGGCGGCATATTCCACCCCGGCCTTGCGCGGGCGCACCACTGTGAGATCGCCTGTCGGATCGTCGATGGAAGTGAACAGCACCTCGCTCGTTTCGTTGTCGCCGGTGGAAATCACCAGCCATTGCCGGTTGGCGGAGATGGATGGCGATGCGGTGTAACCCAGCGTTTTCTCGTGATAGATCTGCGCGTCGGTATCGGCCCGCTGCCCGATGGTGTGTGCGAAAATGCGATCCACCCGCCAGCTCTCGTTCGCGCGGCCATACACCAGTACACTGTCGTTGGCCGCCCAGATCAGGCCGGTGTTCACATTCTCGATCCGGTCTTCCAGCAGTTCGCCGGTATCCAGATTCTTGATGAAAGCGGTGTAGAATTCGCCGCCGGTGGTATCGGTGGTATAGGCGAGATACCGGCCATCCTCGCTGGCCGACATCGCTCCCAGGCTGAAATATTCCAGCCCCTCCGCCAACGCCGGACCGTCGAGGATCAGCTGCGCCTCTCCGCCCTCGACCGGGCGACGGTAATACTTGCGATATTGCCCTCCGGTCTCGAACTCGGACCAGTACAGATAGTCACCATCCTTCTGCGGGACGCTGGAATCGTCTTCCTTAATGCGGGCGCGCATTTCGGTGAACAGCCGTTCCACCCGGTCGTTCTGGCCTGCCATCTGCGCTTCGAAATAGGCGTTCTCGGCGCGGACGTATTGCAGCACGTCCTCGTCCTCCACCTTGGGATAGCCCGGGTCGCGCAACCAGGCGTAGGGATCAGAGATCGTCACACCGTGGTGGGAGAAGCTGTGCTCGCGCTTCTCGGCCTTCGGCGGCTGGATGCTTGTATCGATTTTCAAGGGCAATTCCTGTCATTGTCTGTCCCGCGAGGTAGCGACGCCTGCGGGCGCGACAAGGGGGATTGTCGCGCCGTGCCCTACAGTCCACCGTGCTGCGGGTAGAAAGGCGGGCGACAAGGCCCTATGTGACATGGCAAGACATTGTTTCCCGAGAAACCAGGCCCGCAAAACCAGGACAGATGACATGCTGATGCAAACCCACGAAGCCCGCCTCGATGCCTTGCGCAAGGAACTTGACCGCCGGGAACTGGACGGTTTCGTCATCCCGATCAGCGACGAGCACCTGAGCGAATATGTCGGCGCCTACGCCCAGCGCCTTTCCTGGCTGACAGGTTTCGGCGGCTCTGCCGGCAGCGCGGCCGTGCTGAAAAACACTGCCGCCATGTTCGTTGATGGCCGCTACACCTTGCAGGTACGCCAGCAGGTGAGCGGGCAATTGTACGAGTACAAGTCCGTCCCCGACGATTCGATGGCGGACTGGCTGGCGGAGAACGGCGGCGAAGGCGCCCGCATCGCCTACGATCCCTGGTTGCACACGCGCGGCTGGGCCAATCAGGTAGCGAAGAAGCTGGAAGCCGTGGGTGCCGCATTGGTACCGGTGGGCAGCAATCCGCTGGATGCCGTGTGGGACGATCAGCCCCAGCCATCCGACGCGCAGGCCTTCGTGCAGGATGATGCGCTAACAGGCCGTTCCAGCGCGGAAAAGCGCGGGCAGATTGCCGAGTGGCTTAAAGATAACAAGCTGGATGCCGTGGTCATCAGCGCGCTCGATTCGGTCGCCTGGACACTGAACATTCGCGGCAAGGACGTGGATCACACGCCGGTTGCCCTGTCCTACCTGCTGGTGCAATCCGACGGCACGGCAGACTGGTTCATCGCGCCCGACAAGGTTTCATCCGAAGTTGCACAAGCGCTGGGCAATGCCGTGCGCATCCACCCGCGGGACGAATTTTCCGCCGCTTTCGAGAAGCTGGCAGGTAAGCGCGTGGCCGCTGACCCCGCCCGCTCCGTCGCCGCGATCTTCCAGCGGCTGGACGATGTGGGGGCCGAGATCGTGACGGAAGACGATCCCGCCGTGCTGCCCAAGGCCATCAAGACCCCTGCCGAACAGCAGGGCCACCGCGATGCCCAGGCGCGCGACGGGGTGGCGATTGCCCGCTTCCTGCACTGGCTTTCGGTAGAGGCCCCCAGTGGCAAGGTGGACGAATTGACCGCCGCTGCAAAACTGCATGAGCTTCGCCGCCAGAACAGCGACCTTCTGCGCGACCTTTCTTTCGACACGATCAGCGGCGCAGGCCCCAATGGCGCCAGCCCGCACTACCGCGTGGACGAGGAAAGCAACATCAAGCTGGAGCCGAACAGTGTTTATCTGGTGGACTCGGGCGGCCAGTATCCCGACGGCACCACCGATATCACCCGCACGATCTGGACTGGCCCAGGCGCCCCGCCTGCAGAGGTTTGCGACCGTTTCACCCGCGTGCTGAAAGGCCATATCGCCCTCGACATGCAGACCTTCCCCCCCGGCACCCCCGGCTCCGCGCTGGATGCCCTGGCGCGCCAGCACCTGTGGATGGCGGGGCTGGATTATGCCCATGGCACCGGCCACGGCGTCGGCAGCTTCCTGGGCGTGCACGAAGGCCCGCAGCGCATCGCCAAGCCGCGCGGGTCGCAGGGTGGCACCGACCAGCCGTTGATGGCGGGCATGATCCTTTCCAACGAGCCGGGCTATTACAAGGCGAACGAATACGGCATCCGGATCGAGAACCTTGTGCTGGTGGAGACCCGCGAGATCGAGGGTATGGAAGGCGAATGGCTGGGCTTCGAAACGCTGACTTTCGCGCCGATCGATCGCACGCTGGTGGACAAGAGCCTGCTCAGTCCTGCGGAAATCGACTGGTGGAACAGCTATCACGCCAAGGTGCGCGAAGTGATCGCACCGCAGCTGGATGGCGATGCACTGGCGTGGTTGGAAGAGGCGTGCAAACCGCTGTAATCGCGAGTTTCCTAAGCGCCAGATGAACGCAGCGTCGCTATTGCGACAAACTGCGACAATATTCGGGATTCCCGGCAAACACCTGCGACACGAGCCCCCTATAACGGGTTTCGAGAGTGGCGGGGTGCCGGGTTCCTCCCTCCCCCCTTCAAGCCGGCGCCCCGTTGCTCTACTCATACAGAATGGAGAGTAGAGACATGAAAAAGAACAAGACCCTTATCCTCGCCCTTGCAGCCTCAGTCGCAACGCTGGGCGTTGGCGGTACCGTAGTTGCGCAGGACCGGCCCGATCGCGGCGCAGACATGACCCGCGCCGATGCCGAAGCACGCGCTGCCGAACGTTTCCAACGAATGGATGCCAACAGCGACGGTGTGATCAACGAAGCCGACCGCGAGGCGCGTGCCCGTGCCCGCTTCGATAGCGCGGATGCCAATGGTGACGGTATGCTGACCTTTGCAGAATCTGTCT
>CAJXTZ010000083.1 GCA_913061345.1 uncultured Erythrobacter sp. | reverse complement strand
GGTGATCGTTCGCCAGATGCTGCAGAAGGTCGAGATCACCGATGGCGGCGACACCGTGCTGCTGCCGGGCGAGCAAGTCGACATGGAAGAGATGAAGGAAGAGAATGCCAAGCTGACCAAGAGCAAGACCCCGGCGCAAGGAACGCCCATCCTGCTCGGCATTACGAAGGCAAGCTTGCAGACCCGTTCGTTCATCTCCGCCGCTTCGTTCCAGGAAACCACCCGCGTGCTGACGCAGGCGGCGGTCGAAGGAAAGAAGGACACACTGATCGGCCTGAAGGAAAACGTGATCGTCGGTCGCCTTATCCCGGCAGGGACTGGCGCCGGCATGAACCGTATGCGTGTGACGGCCTCGTCGCGCGACGCGGCTCTGCGCGCCCAGCACAAGAAGATGCAGGACGCCCTCGTGGCTGCGGAAGAAGCTGCCAAGGAAGAAGCTATCGTTGCGGCGGATTCCGCAGCGGAGCAGCACGAGGCGGAACTGGCGCGCGATCCTGTCGATGCTGCAACCGGCGATGCCACCATGGCCACTATGGTGGATAGCGGCGAAGGCACCGATGCGGATGCTGGCGAATACAAGCGCGAGGACGAAGGCACAGAGCCCGAAGCCATCGCCAAGAACGAGGATGACGCGGACGACAGCGAAAGCTGATCGCAAGCTCCATTCCCGGCAATATGAGAAAGCCCCGGCGGAGCGATCCGCCGGGGCTTTTTCGTAGCCGACGCGTTGGGTGGGTATGAGACGTGTCCTGACCCTCGCCGTAGTTTTCACCGTGGCCTGCCAGCCTGCCGACGAGGCCGACCCGCCTATCGAAAAACCCGTCGTATCAAGCGAGAGTGATGGCCCCGCCAATTTCCCCCAACCGCTTCCACCGGGGGAATACCGGCTTGCCGGCGTGGGCGGCAACGCTGTCAACCTGGGTCACGCCATAACTGTGCGCGTAACCGGCAACGTGATCGAAGTTGTGTCGCAGTGCGTTACCCAACGCTGGACCTATCGGATCGTTGCGGACCGCCTCAACACCCGACGCATTATCGAGCCGGTATGCGACAGGGGCCGCTATCAGGAGGAAGAAGCGACTGCGGCGGTGTTTGATGACCCGCAGCAGGTAATGCGCACACCGGAGAACGGCCTGGAGGTTTCCGGAGGCGGCCAAAGCATTACGCTTTTCTCGCAATAGCGGCTCCCACAATTGTCTACATGCGAATGCGAATGAGTTGCAATTAGAATTGAGGGCGGTAGGTTGGTTGCGAATTATTCGCAAGAAAGGCTATCCATGTCCCGACAACCGCCCATTCAACCTGCCAATTTCGTACCCTGCACTTCGCGCGCCAGGATTATCGAGAGCTTGCGTCGGCCGCCCATGGCCAGTGAGTTTTCCGGCACGGCAATGTCGTTGGTGATGGGCATACGGCTGATGGCAAGTTGCGTGGCTGCTCGTCACGATCCTCTGGTGGAACTTTCCCGGCAGATGGAGTCCATTACGGCAGCCAAGGCCGTGATGGATTTCGCACAAGCCTGCAGCCGGGCCTGGGCAGAGAATATGATGGTCAGCCGCCCATGCTGCCACGCGCTTACGCCGGACGAGGCGGTGATAGCCCAGATGGCACAGACTGCGCGCAATGCGGACAGGGAAGGCTTTGATCGGTTGCTGGATGGCCTGATCCGGCGCGAGCGGCATGATCGCCTGTATCTCCTGACGCAGGAAACTGTTGTCGCGATATCTTCTGGCCCGTGACTGCACACATGCGGTCGCTCGCCTATCGCTTGTGAGCGACGCGCAAGCGGGCTAACCGCGCTGCATGACCACGGTAACCCGCTTCGCCCCCTCGCCCACGGGCCGCCTGCATGTCGGCAATATCCGCACCGCGCTGCACAACTGGATGCTGGCGCGCAAAAACGGCGGAACATTCATGCTGCGTATCGACGATACCGATGCCGAACGTAGCGAGGAGCAGTATGTCGAGGCGATCCGCGCCGATCTGGAATGGCTTGGCCTGACCCCTGAGGGCGAGGAGCGCCAATCACAACGACTGGCCGGATATGATGCCGCCTTCGAAAATCTGAAAGCCGCTGGTCGCATCTACCCCGCCTACGAAACCGCGCAGGAACTGGATCTTAAGCGCAAGATCCAGCTCGGGCGCGGGCTGCCGCCTATCTATGATCGCACCGCATTGCACCTTAGCGAAACGGAACGTGCCGCCAAGGAAGCCGAGGGCGTGGCCCCGCACTGGCGCTTCAAGCTGAATCACGACGAGGCAATCGCGTGGGAAGATGGCGTACGCGGCACGCAGAAGTTCGATGCAGACCAGCTTTCAGATCCCGTTATCCGCCGCGCCGACGGTTCATGGCTATATATGCTGCCAAGCTGCTTGGATGATATCGCCATGGGCGTCACCGATGTGCTGCGCGGAGAGGATCACGTGTCCAACACCGCCGTGCAGATACAGATGTTCACCGCGCTGGACGCGACGCCGCCGCGCTTTGCGCACGAGGCGCTGCTGGTGGGCAAGGAAGGCAAGCTTTCGAAACGACTCGGCTCTCTTGGATGCGATGCCTTTCGGGAGCGGGATATAGAACCACAAGCGCTGATCGCCCTGCTAGCCCGCCTTGGCACCAGTATGCCGGTGGAACCGATTGCCGCGCGCGATGTGCTGATCGGTACCTTTGATCTTGGCACCTTCGGTCGCGCTCCGGCAAAATTCGACGATACCGAGCTTGATCGCATCAATGCCGCCATCGTTCACCAGCTGGAATACAGCGATGTTGCTGATCGCCTGCCCGAGGGGATGGACGAAGCAGCCTGGCAAGCTATTCGACCCAACCTGGAAAAGGTGGGCGATACGAAGGAATGGTGGCGCATTGTCACAGGCCCGGTAGAGCAGCCTGCCTGCGATGCCGAGACCCGCGACTACCTGGCGCGGGCGGCAGAGTTGCTGACATGGTCGGACAATCCGTGGCGCGATCTTGTCGCGAAACTAAAGGACCGCACGGACCGCAAGGGCAAGGCGCTGTTCCTGCCACTGCGCCAGGCGCTGACCGGCATGGACCATGGTCCGGACATGGGCGAACTGTTGCCCCTGATCGGGGAAGACGAAGCCCGCGCCCGCCTTCTGTCTGGCGCGCAAGCCTGAAGCCTTTTTTTTGCAACTGCTCACTTGACGTTCACCGCGCAATCTCTAGGACGTGATGATACATTATCACTAACATCTTAGAAAGCGTTCCGAATGATCCGCAAATCTGCGTTGCTTCTGGCAAGTGCTGTTATTCCATCTCTCGCCATGGCGCAGGAGGCTCCGCAGGAAGTTGAGTCGCGCGCCGAGACGGCCGAGACCGATCAGGAGGTGCCGGCAAACGACGATTTCCACGGCGCCATCTATGTGACTGCCAGCGGTGTGGACCGGCTGGACGTCATCGCCGGCACCTCGGTCGTTTCCGGAATGCAGTTGCAACGCGAAAGCGCTGGCCAGGTCGGGGATATTCTTGCCAGCCAGCCCGGCGTCGAGGCGAGCGGTTTCGCTCCCGGAGCATCGCGCCCGATCCTGCGCGGTTTCGGGGGTGATCGTGTCCGCGTCCTGATCGACGGCATCGGTACTATCGATGCGTCAGGCGCTTCGGACGATCACGCGGTGGCAGCCGATCCGCTGATCGCCGAAAGCATAGAGGTGCTGCGCGGACCCGCCGTGCTGCTGTATGGCAGCCAGGCCATCGGCGGCGCGGTTAACGTCATTACCAAGCGTATCCCGCCCGGCATACCGGACGAGCCTTTCCACCTCGATGTTCTGGGTGGACTGGATAGCGCGACCGGCCTGTGGGAGGGCGGCGTCTCGCTGGACACGAAGCTGACCGACAATATCGTTTTCCACGTCGACGGATCGTACCGCAACACCGACGATATCGAGATCCCCGGCTTTGCCGCGTCGGACGATCTGCGCGCAGACTTGCTGGCCGACGCCGCCGAGGAAGAGGAAGAAGGCGAATTCGAGGAAGCCGAGGAACTGCGCGAAGCAGCCAATATCTCCGGCACCGTGCCCAACACCTATACCGAGACCTGGTCTGCCGGAACGGGCTTTGCGGTCTTTTCCGGCGAGAGCAACTTTGGCGTTTCGTTCGACTACTATGACACCAGCTACGGCGTGCCGGGGGCACCGGGCGTGGGCCATCATCATCATGCCGAAGAAGAGCATGACGAGGATGATCACGGGGAAGAGGAAGGCGAGGAAGCTGTTTCCATTGGCCTGCGCCGTTACCGCGCCGATTTTCGTGCCAATATCGATCTGGGTGACGGCTTCTTCGATTCGGTACAGTCGCGCATCGGCTATTCCGACTATACCCACACCGAGTTCGAGGGTGCGGAAGTCGGCACCGTGTTCGAGGTGCAGGGCGTTGAGGGCCGCGTCGAACTGGTGCAATCGCGCCGCGGCAACTGGAACGGCGCAACAGGAGCACAGTTCTCCGCGCAAGACTTCGTCGCAACCGGGGCAGAGGCCTATATACCCCCCAACAACGTCGAGACCTTCGCGTTTTTCACCCTGCAGGAGTTTTATTTCGGTTCTTTCGAGCTTGAAGCAGGCGCCCGCTATGAAAACACACAGATCGAAGCGTCGACCCTGCGGCAGGAACGCAGCTTCGACACCTTCTCCGCTTCTGTTGGCGGCGGCTTCACTCTGTTCGATGATTTCCGCACAGGGCTAAACGTATCGCGTACGCAGCGCGCGCCTACTGCGGCAGAACTGTTCGCCGAAGGCCCGCATATTGCCACCCAGCAGTTCGAAATCGGCGACCCTACGCTTGGCAAGGAAAGCAGCTGGGGCGCGGAAGGCTATGTTCGCGGTGAAATCGGCGAAGTGAAGGTGAACGCCAGCGTCTATCGCAACTGGTTCGGCGATTTCATCTATCTCGCCGGAACTGGCGAGGAGGAAGACGAATTGCCCGTCTTCGCCTTCATGCAGCAGGATGCCGACCAATGGGGCGCAGAAGCGCAGATCACTTTCCCGCTTGTCGAAGGAAGGGATTTCTCGCTGCTGGGCGACCTGCGCGGTGCCTATACCAGGGTGGAATTCGACGATGGCACCGATGCCCCGCGCATCCCTCCTCTCAGCCTCTACGGCGCATTAGAAGGCCGTTGGGATCACTTTGATCTACGCGGCGAGGTGGAATGGTACGACAGTCAGACTGACGTCGCGCCGTTCGAAACCCCGACCGACGGCTTCACCATGGTCAACGCCTCGCTGGGCTGGCACCCCTTCGAAGGGCGCGAAAACCTGACTCTTATCGCGCAGGTGGAGAACATCTTCGACGCCGAAGGCCGCCGCCACACCAGCTTCACCAAGGAATTCGTGCCGATGACGGGCCGCAACTTCAAGCTGACGGCAAGGGCGAGTTTCTGATCCAGGTTGCGCGCTCCGCCCCCCCGGCGGAGCGCGCAACAACTAGAGCCTGGGCAGCGTAACCCCGCGCTGGCCCATGTATTTGCCTGCCCTGTCGGCATAGGTGACTTCGGGCCGCTCGTTGCCTTGCAGGAACAGGAACTGGCACGCGCCTTCGTTGGCGTAAATGCGCGCGGGCAGCGGCGTAGTGTTGGAAAATTCCAAGGTCACATGCCCTTCCCAGCCCGGCTCCAGCGGGGTGACGTTCACGATGATGCCGCAGCGGGCATAGGTGCTTTTGCCAAGGCAGATCACCAGCACATCTTCCGGCACGCGGAAATATTCCACCGTACGCGCCAGCGCAAAGGAATTGGGCGGGATCACGCAGACATCGGTCTTGCGGTCCACCAGGCTATCGCCATCGAACTGCTTGGGATCGACGATCGCGGAATTCACGTTGGTGAAGATCTTGAACTCGTCCGCCACGCGCGCGTCGTAGCCGAAGGACGACAGGCCATAGGATATGCAGCCATCACGCCGCTGGCTCTCCACGAACGGCTCGATCATACCGTTCGATTGCGCCTGTTCCCGAATCCACTTGTCTGAAAGAATAGCCATGCGACAGGGATTCCCGAAGGGACGGGCAAGGGCAAGTTACCAGGCGGAAATATCCCCCTCATAACCTTTCCATTCCGCCTTTGCCGAACTGGACGAAGCGGGAAAAGTCCGGCGCAGAACAATCGCTGGATAAACCCACCTGCCCGCCTAGGCCGAATCGGTTGGCGGCCCTATCCCTGAGAATGTGAAAGCGGAAATCGAAATCGGCAAGGACGCGCACGGCACCCCCGTGTCGGTGGACGTGGAGGAATTGCTCGCCACGCGCCTGCTGGTGCAGGGCAATTCCGGCAGCGGCAAATCGCACCTGCTGCGCCGCCTGCTGGAACAGAGCGCCGGCATGGTGCAGCAGGTCATCATCGACCCCGAAGGCGATTTCGTCAGCCTGGCCGATCACTTCGATCACGTGGTGGTGGAAGGGGCGAGTTACTCCTCGCGCGAGATAGAGGCGTTGGCGGGCCGCATCCGCCAGCACCGCGCCAGCGTGGTCCTTGCGCTGGAAGACCTGGAAGTAGAGCAACAGATCCGCTGCGCCGCGCAATTCCTTACCGCACTGTTCGATGCCCCGCGCGAACACTGGTTTCCAGCGCTCGTGGTGGTGGATGAAGCGCAGATGTTCGCCCCCGCCGCCGCTGGCGAAATGGCGGAGGACACGCGGCGCCTGACTTTGTCGGCCATGACGAACCTGATGTGCCGGGGCCGCAAGCGCGGCCTCGCAGGTATCGTTGCCACACAGCGTCTTGCCAAGCTGGCGAAGAACGTGGCGGCAGAGGCATCGAACTTCCTGATGGGCCGCACGTTCCTCGATATCTGTCTCTTATACACATCTGACGCTGCCGACGAAGAGGATAGTGTAGA
>CAJXTZ010000082.1 GCA_913061345.1 uncultured Erythrobacter sp. | reverse complement strand
TACGAGATCATGCCTAGTCTCGTGGGCTCGGAGATGTGTATAAGAGACAGCATTCGAACGTTTGAGAACCCGTCATTCTTGCCGCGCATTTCTGGATACGCCCGTTCCGCGCGAGGTGGTGGAATATGCCATTCGCGCCGCCGGCACCGCACCCAACGGCGCAAATCACCAGCCGTGGCATTTCGCTGTCATCGGCTCAGCAGACAAGAAACGCGCTGTGCGGGAAGCGGCGGAAGCGGAGGAGCGCCGGTTTTACGGCGAAGAAGGCGACCGGCCCAAGGCGAGCGAGGAATGGCTGGATGCCCTGGCCCCCATCGGCACCGATGCGAGCAAACCTTTTCTGGAAACCGCGCCGTGGCTGATTGCCTGCTTCGCCCAGCGAACGGGTGGGCTCTTGGAAGATGGCGAAACGCAGAATTATTACGTTACCGAAAGCGTAGGTATCGCTTGCGGCATGCTGATCGCGACCTTGCACGAGGCTGGCCTCGCCACGCTGACACACACGCCTTCGCCCATGGGTTTCCTGCGCGACCTTTGTGGACGGCCAAAAAGCGAAAAGCCCCTGATGATCGTGGTGGTCGGCCATCCGGCACACGGTGCCACCTTGCCGAACCATGCGCTGAACAAAAAACCGCTGGAACAGATATCCAGCTGGCTCTGATGGGGCAATTTCGCTGTAACCGTCTGTGAAACGCAGAGCGTATCACGCTTGGCCTGCCACCCATTCTTCCTCGTGAACTTCCAGTAGCTTGAGCAATGCGTTAAGATTGCCGTGATCCACCCACCCGTTGGCGGCTGCACGCGCTTTCGGCTTGGCGCGATATGCGATGCCGTAGGTGGCAGCCTCTATCATCGGGATATCGTTGGCTCCGTCGCCTGCTGCCATGGAAACCGCGCCCTCGCCCATCTTCTCAAGCTCTTCATCCAGCACCGCTTTTTTGGTGGAGCTGTCCGTTATCCCGCCAACCAGCCCGCCGGTCAGCTTCCCGTCCGACACTTCCAGCCGATTGCCCACGACACGCTCGAACCCGATCTGTTCGGCAACACTGTCAGCAAAATGATGGAAGCCGCCGGTTACGAGGACAGTGCGGCAGCCTTTCGACTTTAACGTTTCGACCAGCACCCGCGCGCCGTCGTTGGGACGAATACGCTCGTCCAGGCAGCGGGTGATCGCGCTCTCGTCCAGCCCTTCCAGCAGTGCCACACGCTCTCTCAAAGCGGATTCGAAATCCAGTTCGCCCTGCATGGCGCGTTCGGTTATTTGGGCCACCTTGTCCTTCAGGTCGGCGAAATCGGCGAGTTCATCGATACATTCCTGACCGATCATGGTGGAATCCATATCGGACACGAAAAGATGAGGCACGCAAAACTCGTCGCGCGCGATGATCGCGTCGCATATCCCGAAATGCGTATCGATGGCGCTGCGCAGCGCATCCAGATCGTCCCCGGGAGTTTCCAGTTGCAGCACCTCGCCGCAGAAATCGAGCATGGCCGCGTGAGCGACCGGTACCGAGGTTTCCTTCAGCGCAGCGGTCATTGCGTCCAGCTGTCTTTCCAGTGTGACGGGGTCTGCTATCAGCCGGGCTATGAGCAAGTTTGCATCTCCAGTTTCCAAACAGGTCGCGCTCATCGCAGGGCCGACCGCCAGCGGCAAGAGCGATCTGGCGGTAGAGCTGGCATTGTCGCTGGAAAAGACCGGAAAGCCCGCCGTCATCATCAATTCAGACAGTGCGCAGGTCTATGACGATCTGCACATCCTTAGCGCACGTCCTACCAAGAGTGAGATGCGCGGCGTACCGCATCGGCTGTTCGGCGCCTGGGACGGCGCGAACGCCTGCTCCGCCGCCGACTGGGCCGATGCCGCCAAGCGAGAGATCGAGAACGCGCAGCTGGCAGGCGCCGTGCCGATCCTGGTGGGCGGCACAGGCCTTTATATTCGCACCCTGCTGGACGGGATTGCCCCGATACCCGCGATTGACGACATTGTCCGGACGCAGGTCCGCGCCCTCGGTAGGGAAGACCTTTTCTCCGCCGTTCAGCAGGAAGACCCGCACGCTGCGGGGATGCTTAACCCGAATGATACCCAGCGCCTCGCCCGCGCGCTGGAAGTGGTTCGTTCTACCGGCAGACCCTTGTGGGAATGGCAGCGCCGAAAGGTCGGCGGGATCGGCGATACCGTCACCCTTGCCCCGCTGATTCTGCTGCCGGAGCGCGAATGGCTGTACGAACGCTGCGACCGGCGCTTTCGCTCTATGATGGAGAACGGCGCTGTCGAGGAGGTGGAAAATCTGCTCGCACGCGGGCTGCCGGAAGACCTGCCGGTTATGCGCGCCATCGGAGTGGCGCAGATCGCCGATTACTTGCGCGGCGTGCTATCGCGCGACGAAGCAATCGTCCGCGGCCAACAGGTCACCCGAAATTACGCCAAGCGTCAATACACCTGGTTGCGACATCAACCTCCGGAAGATTGGCCGCGTTTCTCGTCCGATAATGTCGTTTTTAACTCCGATTTTGAAATATTATATGCTTCTTAGAGGGTTGACATGACAGATTATTCCCCATAGTGACCCCAGCGGTGAGTAGGAGAGGATGACCCGGCGCAAGCGATTGTGCCGGGTCGTTTCTTTAAAGAAACCCAAGGAGAGTAACGTGTCGGATGAACGCAGCGGTGCTGCGATACTGGTCGAAAGCCTGGTGCGTCAGGGCGTCGAATATGTGTTCGGCTATCCCGGCGGCGCCGTGCTGCCCATTTACGATGAACTGTTTTCCGACAATCGCGTGCGTCACATTCTCGTGCGGCACGAAGCCGGTGCAGCCCATGCGGCGGAAGGCTATGCCCGCTCTACCGGCAAGCCCGGCGTCGTGCTCGTCACCTCCGGCCCCGGTGCCACCAATGCCATTACCGGCATTGCCGACGCCTTCATGGATTCCATCCCGCTGGTGGTAATCACCGGCCAGGTGCCCACCAACCTGATCGGCACAGATGCCTTCCAGGAAGCCGACACCGTTGGTCTGACACGGCACTGTTCAAAGCATAACTATCTTGTGAAAGACCCGGCAGAGCTGGCCGCGACAGTCGAGGAAGCGTTCGAAATTGCCGCCACAGGGCGCCCCGGCCCCGTGGTGATCGACATTCCCAAGAACGTGCAGATCGCCACAGCAGAAATGCCCGAAGGCGCAGCCCAGCGGCGCAAGCGCTACACCCCGCGCACCGTCGCCGCGCCGGAAGAGATTGCCGAGGCGATCGAGATGATCGCCAATGCCGAACGCCCGATCCTCTATACTGGCGGCGGCGTGATCAATTCCGGACCGCAGGCATCCGAGGCTCTGCGCAAGTTCCAGCAGCTTACCAGTGCTCCGCTTACCTCCACCCTGATGGGCCTTGGCGCTTTTCCGGCAGACCATCGCGACTGGTTGGGCATGCTGGGCATGCACGGCACGTTCGAGGCCAACATGGCCATGAACCAGTGCGACGTGATGGTGTGCGTCGGCGCACGATTCGACGACAGGGTGACGGGTCGGCTCGATGCCTTTGCACCCAATTCGAAGAAGATTCACATCGATATCGACCGCGCCAGCATCAACAAGGTCGTGCCGGTCGATCTCGGCATAGTGGGCGATTGCGGCACGGTGCTGGAACAGCTGATCGAATGCTGGGGCACGCGCAATTCGGCTGACATCGGCGAATGGAAGGCTCGCATTACCGGCTGGAAAGCTCGCGACAGCCTGTCCTATCCCGATTGCGCTGATTCGCTCATGCCGCAAAAGGTGGTGGAGAAGCTATTCGCCATGACGAAGGATCGCGATCCCATCATCACCACCGAGGTGGGCCAGCACCAGATGTGGGCGGCGCAGTATTTCGGCTTCATGGGTCCGAACAAGTGGCTGACGAGCGGCGGCCTTGGCACGATGGGCTATGGCTTGCCCGCTGCCATCGGTGCGCAGCTTGGCAATCCCGATGATCTGGTGATCGATATTGCGGGCGAGGCCAGCATCCAGATGAACATCCAGGAGCTCGGCACCGCCAGCCAGTTCCGCCTGCCGGTGAAGGTATTCATCCTCAACAATGAATACATGGGCATGGTGCGCCAATGGCAGGAACTGACTTATGAAAGCCGCTATTCCAACAGCTATTCGGACAGCCTGCCCGATTTCGTGAAACTTGCCGAAAGCTACGGGTGGAAGGGCATTCGCATCACATCCGAAGACGAGCTGGAAGACGGTATCCGCGTCATGCTGGAACATGATGGCCCCGTCATGGTGGATTGCCACGTATCGAAGGATGCCAACTGCTACCCGATGATTCCCAGCGGAGCGGCGCATACCGAGATGCTGCTGTATGGCGACCAGACCAGCGGCATTATGGCCGATGAAGCCAAGGCTCTGGTGTAAGGACTGTTATCGACATGAAAATCCAGCATCGCGAAGCCGAACGGCATGTGCTCACCGTCGTCGTCGATAACGAGCCGGGTATCCTTGCCAAGATCACCGGACTGTTCACCGCTCGCGGCTATAATATCGACAGCCTGACCGTGGCGGATATCTCCGAAGACCATGCGATCAGCCGTATCACTATCGTCACCGGCGGCCCGCCGCAGGTGATTGACCAGATCATGGCGCAGCTTGATCGGCTGGTTCCGGTCCACCGCGTTACCGACCTAACCGAGGAAGGTCCGCATGTGGAGCGCGAGCTGACGCTGGTTAAAGTCCAAGGTACAGGAGAGCACCGCGTCGAAGCCCTGCGCATTGCCGATGTGTTTCGCGCGAATGTGGTCGACACCACGACCGAAAGCTTCGTTTTCGAACTGACGGGCGCAAAGGATAAGATCGACAGCTTCATCGCCCTGATGCGCGGTCTTGGCCTGGTAGAAGTCGGGCGCAGTGGCATCGTTGGCATGATACGCGGTAGCGAGGGTTCGTAATGGAATACCTCGATTCTACCTTCATGCTGGTGATGGCGGCTGCGCTCTGCGCAATCGCGGCGGGCGTGCATTCGATTGCGGGGGAACAACGCCTGATCGGTCCGCTGCTTACCAGCGATGTAGCGATCACGCATTCGCCGCTCCTGCGCGAGGTCACCCGCTTTACCTGGCGTTGGACAAGCGCGCTGTGGCTGCTAGTCGCTACCGTGCTGGCGCTGGCCGCCTATGGCGAAATTGCAGCGCCTGCAATTATTCTTGGCATTGGTACGGTCCATCTCGCGATGGGAATTGCCGATGCAATTGTAACCCGTGGTCGCCATATCGGCTGGCCACTTATCACCCTTGTCGGGGTACTCACCCTCCTCGCTCACTATACGACCTGATTGGACGGAAAATGAAAGTCTATTACGACGCCGATTGCGACCTCAACCTTATCACCGACAAGAAAGTTGTCGTGCTTGGCTACGGCAGCCAGGGCCATGCCCACGCACAGAACCTGCGCGACAGCGGCGTAAAGGATGTCGCCATCGCTCTGCGCGAAGGTTCGTCCACGGCGAAGAAGGCCGAAGCTGCAGGCTTCGAGGTTCTTACCAACAAGCAGGCTGCTGAGCAGGCCGACATCCTGATGATCCTTGCACCCGACGAGACCCAAGCGGAAATCTGGGAGAATGATCTCAAGGGCAATATGAAGCCCGGCGCGGCGCTGGCTTTTGCCCACGGCCTGAACATTCATTTCGGCCTGATCGAAGTGCCGCAGGACATCGACGTCATCATGATCGCGCCGAAGGGGCCCGGCCATACCGTGCGCAGCGAATACAAGCGCGGCGGCGGCGTGCCCTGCCTGATCGCAGTGCACCAGGATGCCAGTGGCAATGCACATGACGTCGCCCTCGCCTACGCCAGTGGCGTCGGCGGCGGTCGCTCGGGCATTATCGAAACCAACTTCCGCGAGGAATGCGAAACCGATCTGTTCGGTGAGCAGGCTGTGCTGTGCGGCGGTATCACTCACCTGATCCAGGCCGGGTTCGAGACGCTGACCGAAGCAGGTTACGCGCCCGAAATGGCTTATTTCGAATGCCTGCACGAGACCAAGCTGATCGTTGACCTGCTGTATGAAGGCGGCATCGCCAACATGCGCTATTCCATCAGCAACACCGCCGAATATGGCGATATCACCACTGGCCCACGTGTGATCACCGATGAAACGAAGGCCGAGATGAAGCGAGTGCTGGACGATATCCAGTCGGGTCGTTTCGTGAAGGACTTCGTGCTGGATAACCGCGCTGGTCAGCCCGAATTGAAGGCGGCTCGCAAGCGCGCCGAAGCCCATCCGATCGAGAAGACCGGTGCGGAGCTACGCGCCATGATGCCGTGGATTTCAGCCAACAAGCTGGTGGACAAGGAAAAGAACTAACATACGCCAGCCAAGTTTATCCGGTGGACAAGGTGGAAACGCCGCGCCAAGTTGCCGGGCATACTTTTCACCGGGAGACTACCGATGCGTAAGACGATCTTGGCCCTCGCGGGCGCTGCTGCCATCTCCGGCTTTGCGATTACCGGCGCGCAGGCCGACAATCACGAAGGCGGCGAAATGGATACCAGCGCCATCTCGTCCGGCACCTATTCCACCGATCCTGCGCATACGCTGGTGGTATGGAGCCTCGATCATCTGGGCTTCAACGACTACTTCGGCATTTTTGGCGACATCACGGGGACGCTGGAACTCGATACCGATGATCTTTCAAGTTCATCCGTCGACATCACCATCCCGATTTCGCAAGTCACCGTAGCCAGCGAAGGCCTGAAGGATCACCTTCTGCGCGCGGGCGAAGATGGCGCGGACCCGGATTTCTTCGGGGCCGATCCCGCAGCTGCACGTTTCGTATCGACCGCCGTCCACCAGACCGGCGATCACAGCGCGCGCATCACGGGCGATCTCACCTTAAACGGCGTGATCAGTCCGGTGATCATAGATGCCGAACTTTCCGGCATGGGAACCAATGGCACGAACCAGAAGGAAACCATCGGCTTCCATGGCAGCACAACCATCACGCGTTCCAACTGGAATCTTGGATGGGGCACGCAATTCGGCCTGGGTGACGAGGTTGAACTGGATATCACTGTCGCCTTCGAAAAGGACTGATCTTTTTGAACTCATGCCGGGGTGCGTGGCCATCGTGACTTCGCACCCCGGAATGTTTGCGACCGAATTGTGTCTGGACCTGTTAACCAAACGTCCCTAGGTATGTTCGCATGACGCAGGCCTACAGCCTATCCCTGCTTCGACT
>CAJXTZ010000081.1 GCA_913061345.1 uncultured Erythrobacter sp. | reverse complement strand
CCCCCTGCCCCACCACGCGGGCCAGGTCGTCGCGCGGCACCGGCGAGGCAGAGGCAAAGAGCACCGCCTCGATCCGGCGCATCCATTCCCGCCAGCGCAATTCTGGCGGCAAGTCGGCCAACTCGCGGTCCAGGTCAGGTTCCGAGCGATCCTTCGCCATGCTCACACCCCGTAGAGCCGGAAGGCGTCGCGCCCGGTCAGCTCGCGCACCGCGCCGAGGTCGACCAGCCGATCGCAGAGCCGCCGCGCGGCGCGGTCCGGCAAGGGCAGCGCTGATGGCGCGACCGCATCACAGGTCAGGAAGATCTCGACCGCCGCCCCGGCACCCTTGGCCCTCAGCTTCGGTGCGACCATTCTCAAATGCGCCGCCCGACGCGCAAGGTCTGCGGCGAGACGCACGGCCTCGACCGCCGAAGAGATGAGTGCCCGATGACTGGCCAGGCGCAAGTCGTCCCCATGCTTGCGCAGGTCGGCGCGCTTCAGGCCCGCGGCCAGTAGCGGCACGACATGATCCCAACCGAGTGCTTGGGCGAGAGCCGCATCCGCGAGGATCAGCGCCGGCACTTCGGCACGCGGTGTCTCCGTCAGAACAGCATCCAGCACCAGTGCTGCTCGTTTGACCGGCGCCCCCTCCCCCGCATCGAGCCACGTCGCGATCCGGTCCGGTTCGAAAGCCGACAAGGCGCGACCCAAAGTCTTGATCGACACCTGCCGCTCCGCCGCACGTCGCCAGGCAAGGTAGGGTTCGCCCGCCGGTCCGGGAAGATCGCCGGGGCGCAACAAATGTACCGCATCGCGTAGTTCCCCCGCCCGCTCCGGACGATCGGAAAACGCCACGCAAGCCTCGGCCGCCCGCAGCGCCAGCCGCTCCCGCAACAAGGCTTGGGGCACCTCAGCATGTCCCAGCACAAGATGCAGATGGTTCAGCGCGGCGCCCGACAAAAACGCCACATCTTCAAGGGTTTCGGCGCGTGCAGAGGTGACCCAGGCGGGCATCCGGGGTAGCGTGTCGAGGGCGCTGATGTGATCCGATCGGGCAAATGTCATGCTTGGAGCCTACATTGTCGCGGCGCTTTCTGCCAGATAATTACAAATAAAGCGCCTGAGCTTGTAGTGCTATACTATGTCCAATAAGTTTACATTATCGGACATAAAAAGATACGCTGAAAATCAGTTTAATTTCATCGCTGGATTCACTGGAAAATGGCCGCAGAGGACGAGAAATCGACATCATCAAACTCTGATGCAAGTCATAATGCTCAGGGCGACGCGAGAAATCAAGAAAAAAGCGATGGGATCGCCCTGCCCTCCCATGTCGCGGGCTCCGGCAGCCTTGATCGCCTGGTCGACACCGCCCGCGACTATGCCCGCGCTGCAGCGTCCGACAACACGCTGAAGGCCTATGCCAAGGATTGGGCGCATTTTGCGCGCTGGTGCCGGATGAAGGGAGTGGAGCCCCTGCCCCCCTCATCCGAGATGATCGGCCTTTACCTCGCCGATCTCGCCTCCGGGTCAGGCCCCTCCCCTTCGCAGTGGGCGTCCCGCCCCCTGTCGGTCAGCACGATCGATCGCCGCCTCTCCGGCCTCGCCTGGAACTATGCGCAACGCGGATTCACCCTCGATCGTAAGAACCGCCACATCGCGACGGTGTTGGCTGGGATCAAACGCAAGCACGCGCGCCCGCCGGTGCAGAAGGAAGCGATTCTGGCCGAGGATATTCTGGCGATGATCGCCGCCCTGCCCTACGACCTGCGCGGCTTGCGGGATCGGGCGATCCTGCTGATTGGCTACGCGGGCGGTCTGCGTCGGTCGGAAATTGTCAGCCTCGACGTTCACAAGGACGACACGCCGGACTCGGGCGGCTGGATCGAGATCTTCGACAAGGGCGTCGTACTGACCCTGAACGCAAAGACCGGCTGGCGCGAGGTTGAGATCGGCCGCGGCTCCAAGGACCAGACCTGCCCTGTCCATGCACTCGAGCAATGGCTGCACTTCGCCAGGATCGACTTCGGCCCTGTCTTTGTCGGCACCTCGCGGGATGGCAAACGCGCCTCTGACAAGCGGCTCAACGACAAACACGTTGCGCGGCTGATCAAGCGCACGGTCCTGGACGCGGGCATCCGGTCGGACCTGCCTGAGAAAGACCGCCTCGCTATGTTCTCTGGCCACAGCCTACGCGCCGGTCTCGCCAGCTCCGCCGAAGTCGACGAGCGCTATGTCCAGAAGCAGCTGGGGCACGCTTCGGCCGAGATGACTCGCCGCTATCAGCGTCGCCGAGACAGGTTCCGGGTGAACCTGACGAAGGCAGCCGGGTTGTGATGTGGATCAGGAGTCTTCGGACTTCAAAGCCGAAAGTGAGGCAACATGGCGAGGGAGATCGCTGCGGGAATGGAGGATATCCACGATGATGACCTCGTCCGATCGATCCAGAAACACAAGGAAATGTTCCCCTGCCCTTATGAACCGCAGGTCTTCGACATCATCAACGAGAACTGCGCAACTCCGGCTATGGGCCTGGCCGTTCAGAATTCTTTCACAGCAGTTGAGCAATTCGGCCTCGTAAAGCTCCGCTTGGCGCAGCCCGAAATTCTCGATCGTCCATCTGCCGATTTCAGTGAGGCTAGCTTCCGCACGACGAGTCAGCCGGAAGGATCGGCTCATGAACGCGCGCGCGCAGTCGCAAAGGCCCTACGGATCGCATCTTTGCCGCTTCCCTCCGCAAGATCGCCCGCCTTGGCCTGCGCCAGACCTTCAATTAGACCTTTCCGGATCCCGGCTAGTTGTGCTTCTTCCTGCTCCAGCAATCTCAGGCCAGCGCGCATTGCTTCACTCACGTTCTGGTAGCGCCCGGATGCCACCAAGGCTTGAACCAGTTGATCCTGAGGTTCGGTCAGGACAACGTTGCGTGTCACCATGTGTCAGATCTCCTTTGTTGGCAATATATGCCAATGCCACTTATTTATCAATACGTCACGCCGCCTGCCCGCTGAGCCTGCCATAGAAACTACGCTCCAAATGCAGCTCTCCTGCCCCAGCCTTCTCGACCATGCCCCGAAGATATCCGCCCGGCGAGGCAACCTCACCGACACTGTGCTTCTCGAAGACGAGCGCAAATGCGGCCGTGGCCACTTGGGTCCCCATTCGATCCTGCGCTACGTTCCAGGCATGCTCTGAGATACCGATCATCGGCCTGAGTTGCCCGGCAACGCGGTGCAGGTCGCCCCAATCCTTCAGGAATCCACCCATATTGCGCGCCCAGGACGCGAATTCCGGACAGGCCTGCATGATTGTCGGCAGATCGAGCGCCGTCCGCTTCTTGCGCACCTCGGCAACCCAGTCTTCCAGCTCCCTATCAACCCACTCTTCGGGTGGAGCATTGGGTACCACGCCCGCCGCTTCCTCTTTTTCAGAGGAATTACTAGTTACAGGATTAAGTTGATTTGTAATTAGTATATGAGGTTCAGAAATGACCTCCCTGGGGTCCATTTCTTGAGTCTTTTTTGTGATTTGGGTGTCTTTGTTACCGATGTTTTCCACAGGTTTTGTCGCACCAGTCGCCTTGAGATAGGCCGCTTCGACCCGTTCCTGAAGTTCCTTGAACCACAACAGTAGCCGTTCCAACTGCTCAGAGGCTTCATGACGACGCGGAAGCCGGTCCAGAAGTTCCTCAAAGAGTCCAGTGAATTGGCTCCAGGGCCCGCGCAGCGCGCTGCTGATAGCCGCCTCAATCCGAGCGCGGATCATCCGGCGTGCCACCGTAATCTGACGCTTCAGGCGCTGGCAGAGCTCGCGCTCGGCCTGCAGCTCGGCATGAAGCTCCTCGAACTCCTCGACACGGGCTGAAAGCGGCGACAGATCGAAGCCATACGCCTCAACGATGCGCCCATCGGCGTCCCTACGGCCCCACCGCTTGCCATTCGGGCTGTCCTGAAAGGAAATCACGCCGATCTCGGCCAGGCGCCGCGCATGGCGCTTGAGCGCGGAGAGCGAAAAGCCCGTCCGCTCCATCAGATAGGCGTTCGACGCCCAGACGATCGGGCGCTGCCCCTCCTCCCAGTCCTGGGCCTGGGTGAAGGCCCCGAGCGTGTCGAGGAGCATCATGTCGCCAGCCTTCAGGCCGATATGTGCACCAACGCGCTTGAGCGCGACAAATGCTCGTGTTTTGGGTACTGCTACCCGTTCACCGGCTTGGGCAAGTTGCTCAGCAACCCCAAGACCCGGTGTCGGCTTGCGCCAACCTGTATGTTTCATGCCTGTATCTCACCTCCGGTTATGTGGAGGCAAAAGAAAGCCGTTCGCTCAAAAGCGTTCATCGTTGACAGTGATTCGTGGGAGAGGTATCTTCTAAGCGACCAAACTTTTCAGATTAGCTCTCAGGCCACGCTGCTTGGGGGCTTTTCTTTTGCCTAGATCATTGTTCCGACTGCTCCTCTTTTGTTGCGAGGAATTCGCTGTAGAGCTGATCCAGTCGACCGGAGAGAAAGTCTCCGAACTCGGTTGAATCCTGTGCTGTCAGCGAAATACTGAATGCCCTTCCGGACCGGCCGATTACCCCTTTGATGCGGCCTTTGCCGGCGGTCCAGGTGCGCTTCTTGGGTGCCATGCGCGTCTTTCTGCGCTTGGGTGTCCTGCCCGCCTCTGCCAGTCTGCTGTGCAGGAGCTCGAACCTTGCATCGCTATCCAGCTCGTGAAACCCTTCGAGTTCCAAGGCACCTTCAAGGACCTTTTGGTTCGCAGACTCCGAAGCCAGCTTCTTGAAATCCTCCCAGCGGTCACGGCCAATCTGCTTAGCGGGACCGATCCGCTCAATCACATGCCTCGGGATGTTCTGCGCGACAGACAACATGCGCGACAACAGCGTTCCATCAATGGTCAGCGCCGACTGGATCACATCCTTCGCCTGCCCCATATCAAGGAGGCTTTTTGCGAAAAGCGCCTTCTCGATGAATGAAAGATCCGCGCGCGCCGTGTTCTCTTGCCCTTGGGCGAGAATGTGCGCCACATCGTCCATTGGTTTGACTACAGCGCGAACCTTCCGGCCAAGGGCTGACGCCACGCGCACACGCCGATGGCCGAAGACGATCATATAGCGACCGTCCAGATCCGGGTGCGGGCGAAGCAGTACTGGAGTGTCCTGGCGACCAGTTGCAATCGACTCCTTCAGCTCGTTGAAGGCCTCGTCGTCGTCGCTGAGACGATCCGAAATGAAGGACACATCGATCAATTGGGGATCGATTTCGACGATGGTTTCCCCTTCGAGCAAGCGCTTCGAATTTTCGGCAAGATTGTCAATCGAGACCTTCATGGACTTTGATGCGCCACGCATCGCATAGCCTGATCGGCCAGAGTCCTTCGGCTGCTCGGAAGAACTGGCCATCACATTTTTCAGGAGGTCTTTACGAGCCATCAAACTGTCTCCTTCTGGGCGATCATAGACGTGAACACTCTGGACAAATGGCTGTCTGCACGGCTGTCAAAACTATCAATCTGCACGGCTGTCAAAGACGTCGTCATTCGCGCCCCCATGCTTTGTGGATCAGCTCCGAAACCTCATCGTTCACGTCGTTCAGTGAAGTGATTGCCCGGTCATAAGTTGTGCGAACAAACTGGGAGCGCTCGACCTCGTAGAGTGTCTGTTTAGTAATCCCAGCGTCGGAGATCGCCGTGGATTTCAAAACAGGCGCGGTAAGCATCTGGTTCGGGAACATCGCCTGCAGAAACCCGACCATCTGCTTCTGAGGGCCATCAGTGGGTTCAAACCTGGTAACCAGATAGCGAAACCATTTCAGTCGCATGTTCGCGCCAGCGTCTCGTATTGTCTTCATGATTCCGCCAAGCATGAGCAGAAATTGACTCATCGACATAACGTCCAGCATCTGTGGGTGGACGGTGACGATGACTGACGACGAGGCTGTCAGTGCGGTCAGCGTGAGATAGCCAAGCTGCGGTGGGCAATCGATCACCACGACATCATAGCGATCATCGACTTCGTCGAGCGCCTTAGAGATCCGAGTGAAGAAAAGGCGCCCCTCGTGGGGGTCGCTGCTCGTCAAGGCAACGGGGGTATCGTACTCATACTCTTGAAGTTCCAAACTTGCAGGCACGATATCAAGGTTAGGAAAGTTCGTTGGTCGGATTACTTCGATAATTGGCTTGCGTTGATCATCGTAGCGGAGCGTCTCGTAGAGCGATGGAACATTATCGAGCTCCGGCTGAATACCATGCAGAGCTGTCAGTGATGCCTGCGGGTCAAGATCGATCGCCAGTACACGATGCCCTTTCAGCGCCAAGTGCTGAGCCAGATGAGCCGCAGTCGTCGTCTTTCCGGACCCGCCTTTGAAGTTGACGACAGAAACTACATGCAGTTCCTCACCTTCACGCCGATGGGGCACATACCGCCGCTTTCCAGGCCGACCATGCTTGTCCAAATACGCCCGCAGTTCGAGCATTTGCTCAGCTGAATAACTACGCCTCCCCGACGACGAGGTTTCGGGATCAGGCCCCTTACCTTCTAGGTGGAGCTTCTTGATTGTCGACTGGGTCACGCCGAGATAATAAGCGACCTCCGCCAGCGAAAACTGACGTAGACCTTTCTGGGCATCTGGAGGATACTGTTCCTGCCGCAACATATTGAGACGGTCAGAAATCAGCTCTCCCTGTTGAAGGATGATCTCGTCGAAGGGTTGATCCTTCGTATCAGCCGTAAATGACCTATCTCGCATCCGCCTGCCCTCTAAATATCGCTTTTTCAGCAATTTATCCCTTTAAAGTGTCATCTACACGGAAAAATGAGTCTTAACAACGATTTTCACGCGGTGGCTTATGCACTCCCGCAGCACGATCGAGTCTAGATGCGGCGACAAGCTATAGTGAGCGGCGAAAAAGGCGGCCCAACATATGGAACCAACGGTGCGGCCTTCTGCGCAGCACTCAACTCGAACGGCGCGGTAAAAATACTTTAACCTACTGTTTTAAAATACATTTATGTAACTGCACGGCTGTCAAACGGCACATGGCTTGAAGCGTCGAAACGCCTAGCGGATCCGCAAACACGACAGCCACGCAGCGAGCTGCATCAGAAAAGTTCTACATCTGAACCGTGGTCACTTGGTTCCGTCAAACACATCGCCCATGCCACTCCAACACATAATAAATCGTGTCAGTGCCATAGGAGACAACGAGAATCGGCTGGGTTGCCCCAGCCGATTCTTTGCGTCACGCGGCGTCTTTGGGGCCCCAGGGGATGATCGCCTGCAGGGACAGATCGTCCTGGCTTGCCGCCTTGCCGAGGTTGGCGTTGAAGCCGTGGTCGCGGATGGTCAGCGTGAAGTAGTCGGCGCCGGTCTCCTTGTTCTGCTTCTTCCAGATGCCGCCGCACTCAAC
>CAJXTZ010000080.1 GCA_913061345.1 uncultured Erythrobacter sp. | reverse complement strand
ATATGACCGATGCGCGCTCGATCTGGAACAACACGGTGCGCGGCGTGACCTTCCCGTGGACCCTGATGGCCAGCACGGCTCTGGGAGCCTGGTTGATGCTGACAAGGATAACGCTTGGCAGCGAGGGGGCGATGGCCAACAGCGATCACGTGGTGGGTGCTTTGGTGATTACGGTGGCAATCATCGCGACTGCGGAAGTCGCGCGCACCCTGCGCTTCATAAACGCTGCATTCGGAGCTTGGCTTGTCGCAGCGCCATTCCTCCTAGCGGGAGCGTCGTCTGCCGGAACGGTGGCGTCGGTTGCGGTCGGTCTGCTTTTGATCGGACTGAGCCTGCCTCAAGGCAAGCGTAGCGGTGAGCATTATGCTGGCTGGGATCGGTTTGTCGTATGACCGGTTGACCCGAGCAAAGCGGATCTGGCGCTCTTCCTTTAGGAACAGGATGAAGACGAGGTCGGACCCGCATTCTTCTCAGAGCATCGCTAGAAATGTGCCCTGAGTTCCCACAAGATAAGTAGGAGTATTTACATGACCCTTTCAATTGGCTCGACAGCCCCCAATTTCACAGCCCAGACCACACAAGGCAGCATTCATTTCCATGATTGGATGGGTGACAGCTGGGCAATCCTCTTTTCCCATCCCAAGGCATTTACACCGGTTTGCACGACCGAGCTTGGTTATATGGCCGGGCTTGGCGAGGAATTTGCCAAACGCGACACCAAGATTATTGGCCTTTCGGTCGACAGCAGCCAGGATAATCGCGATTGGCTTCCCGATATCGAGGAGGTGAGTGGAAATAAGGTCGACTATCCCGTGGTCGGCGACAGCGACCTTCAGGTCGCCAAGCTTTATAATATGCTGCCGGCCGACGAAGCGGGTAATGCGGAGAGGCGAACCGCAGCCGATAACGCCACCGTCCGCGCTGTCTATATCATCGGGCCAGACAAGAAAATTCGCGCCATGCTGCTTTATCCGATGAGCAGCGGGCGGAATTTCGATGAAGTGCTCCGGCTGCTGGATTCGGTGCAACTCACCGAACGCAAGGGTGTAGCGACACCGGTTAATTGGCAGAAGGGTGATGATGTGATCATTCCGCCTTCCTTGTCGGACGAAGATGCGAAAGCCAAATATCCCGATGGCTGGGACGAAAAGAAACCGTATTTGCGTGTGATCCAAGAACCGATCGACTAATTGCGCGAGCAGGTTGCCAGCAATTGCATGTCGGCGTGAATATAGCATGCTCATGCTAGGATTTGAGCGCGTCGCCACACCTGCGAGTGGATCTATCTGTTCGATATATAGATTGGCAAGAAGCGTAAGCGATTAGGTGTACGGTAAAACCAAATCCGGTCCCGATCGGTTTTCTCCTCGTTAATCGAATGGCGGCCCCACCTCCCCCTGAACCCTGCGGATCGCAGGTGTCCCGGGGCCGTTCAGGAACCCCGCGCTTCACCCAACCCTGGCGCGGGGTTCCGCCTTTCAGGTACAATAGCTGTTGAGCGCGGCTATGTTGGTCAAAGGACTGCGGCGTCCGCCGAGCTTGGACACCTCAGCTGCGTGACGGGGTTGAGGAGCTGTCAGAAAGTTTGACGCAATTGACCTCGACCTTCATTTGGTGGAGGCCTATGCCACATCCGCGAAATACAATGAACCCTCGCGTGTGAAGCCTCTGTTCGAAAGAGTACTATGGCAGACCTATTTGAAGACTTCATATGGGTAAGGGCCGTTCGTGGTTGCTAGTCGCTTGATGGCCGAACCGACTCATGCTGTCGAACCACTACCTTTGCACGACGGCAAGACGACCGTTGTTAGCATCATAAGCAGTTCGGCTGCTGTTTTGGCAGCTTGCTCTTGCTGCATTCTACCGATGGTGCTGGTTGCCGCCGGGCTGAGTGCGAGCCTGAGCAGTGTTTTGGCACCTCTGGGTTCGCTCCATTGGCCAATGACCGCATTTTCGGTGATTGCGGTGGCGGCTAGTTGGCTCATTGTTCTGCGCAAGTATCGGCATAAGAGTCATTGCCACTCCCAGGCCGCAGTTAAATGGCTCAAGAACCGTCAGATAATTTTGCTCCTGGTTGCAACCGTGATGAGCTTCATCGCGGCCGCCTGGGGCTATTTCGAGCCAACTCTCATGAAAGCATTTATGTAATCCGAGGTTCTGAGAGAACGACACTCGGACTGGCTCCTTTTACTGCGATAGCGAAACTTTGCGGGGGCCTATAAAGCGCGACCGGACAATGAGGGTTCAGACGATCTTCTGCGCGCAACGTCCTACAGACAAATGCGCCTTGGCAATGTTCGAGGGGAAGCATCTTCGGAATCGAGCGAAAAAAAAGCGGTCTTAATTGCGACAGGTTCAAAAAAGCCCCCCAATCCCGAAGGACTCCAATTCGATTGTCATCCCGATGTGGTTCTGATGATAGCCTCCCCGGTTCGATCAAATGATTGGGAATGCGGATAGCGCGCAATAGCCCGCACATGGCTCCGCGGTGGCCAAGGCAATCCAACCTATCCCTGCGGTGATTTCCCGCCGAGCTCGTGCAGTCGCTCGACAGCATCTTCAGAGCAATTTCCGCATTTCAGATTGGTAGGCACGGCCACGTCGATTTTTTCAAGGTAGGGCAGGTCCAGCACGGCCCTGATCTGCTGAAATTCGAAAAGGTGAGACATCGCCATTCAAGCGGGGGTTGCGTTTGCCTGCCTGTATGATCGTCGAGACGCGCCCCCCTGCACAATCAAGCGCAGGATAGACCAGCGTGTCTTCCGGTAGGCCAAACAGCTTTCGCGCACGGCCCTGAAGGGATCGCGGGTTGGCCATTTTCGAGGTTTTCCGGCTTTTTAGCCCTGCGCGTTTGTCCATGCGCCCATGGAGCCCAGATAGACGTCGAGGTGTTTGAAGCCTTGGCTTGCGAGCCAGCCCGCTGCTACGCTCGCCCTCATGCCGCTGGCGCACATCAAGGTGTAATGACGGTCGCGATCGAGCTCTTTCCAGCGGGTGTTGAGCTCGCCGACATAGACATGTTCGGATCCATCGATGCTGCCTTGCTGCCGTTCGTCAAGGGCGCGCACGTCGAGCAAGGTCCAATCTTCGCTGTCCTCAGCGAGCCTGCGTGCGACTTCCTCGGTGTCGATCATGGCAATACTTTGCATCGCTTTGCCCTGTGCGGCGGCTGGGATCACGCCGACATAGCCGCCGACAATATTATCGAGACCAATGCGCACCAAATGCGCCATAGCTTGAGCGAGCTCGTCTTCTTCGGAAGCGATTAGGGCTATCGTGTCGCCTTCGCTGATGAACCACCCGGCAAAGGCGGGTATCATTCCCACTGGAAGGCACACGGCACCCTGCATATGACCGGCGGCATAGGCGAGCGGCTCGCGTACATCGACCAGGTGATCGGCGCCGCTCTCGCCAAGGTCATCCAGCCCCAGATGCTTTGGCCGCATGACTCGCGGCGCGGCATTGGCCCCTTCGAGATTGAGCCGCTCCATTAGCCGAAAGTAGGGTGGCTGGTAATGATGCTCTGCTACTTTCGCCTTGATGAACTCGTCGCGGTCAGCAATGCGCAGCCGCGGGTTGTTGCGCCGCTCATGGCCGATTGTCGAGAATTCCCGGTCTGCCATTCCGGACCCGCAAACCGATCCGGCACCGTGCGCCGGGTAGATGATCGTCTGGTCACCCAGAGCGCAAATCTTTTGCAATGAATCGTACAGGAGGCCCGCGACCTCCCGCGCGCGCTCGGGATAGAAATCGGTTCGGCCGACGTCGCCCACGAAGAGCGCATCGCCGGTGAACACGCCGACCGGTCCTTCGGGATAATCGTCGTCGTGAAAGACGAAGGCGAGATGATCGTCGGTGTGACCGGGGGTTTCGAGCACTTCGACCCTGATCTTACCGATCTCGAAAACATCGCCCTCTCGCGCGGTGTCGGCGAACACAACCTCATCCGCAGGGTTTGGACCGTGCAGAACCCGGGCGCCGGTCATTTTGGCCAGTACCGGCGATCCCGTGATGAGATCCTCATTCCTGTGCGTTTCGAAGATATGCGTGATCTCCAGCCCTTCGGCGCGGGCTCGCTCGAGATATATCTCGCAGTCGCGGCGCGGATCGATGACCGCTGCCTTGCCCTGCGAACCGATCAGATAGGAAAGGTGCGAAAGGCCGGGGGTCTTTATCTTCTCAAGCAGCATATCTTACCTCGTTGTTGGAATGTTTCCGCAAGTCCGCATCGATCTAGTCGATCCCGAGTTCGGCCTTGAGCGCCGAGACGTTCTCGAAGCGGTCTTCTTCTGGGCGGGCTATTGCGGGCTTGGCGTTGACCCAGGTGTTCTCGCAGACGAATTCGAGCATCGCTGCCGCGAGGTCGGCGTGCCGGCAGCGAAAGCAACCTTCGGCAAGGCGCTCGTCGGAAATGACGGCTTCACCGGTATAGGGTTCGTCGAGGAGCCAGCCCGGTCGCGCAGCCGTCCATTTCAGGCCTTTCGCGCGCTCCAGAAGATCTTCCATGGCGCGCATCTGTTCGAGAATATTGTGCAAGGCTGGTCTTGCTGTGAGCTCGAACCATGCAGGAACGCTGGGCTGCGGCTCTACAAACGCCGCCGATATCACGACGATCCGGGAAATGCGGGTCGTCGACATCGCTTCCACCAGCTTGCGGGTTCCCTCCGTATAAAGCGGAGGCGGATCGATCGCCGTAGATGGACTAAACTCTATACCGAGTGCGGAAATAACAGCACGGCAACCTTCGAGCTCGCTGCTGAAGTCGTCATTGAGTACATCGCACTGGAGGTACTCGACGTTGTCGACCCGGTCCGATGGTTCGGGCAAGGTGTGCTCGAAGGCTCGAACCTCCATGCCCTTGCGAACCGCATGGCGTAATATTTCCGTGCCGGTCTTTCCTCCGGCACCGAAGACCGCAAGGGGGGCTGCATCGCTCACAGGCTCAGCTTCCACTGTAGCACCTCATTATAAATTCGGCCGCGCGTGCCGGGCCGATCATGATCATGGAGCGGGCACCGACGCACGCTGGCGCCCGCTCGCTCGTGTTCACGCTTCGCTGTTGCCGCAGGTCGTGTACCCCCAGAACCCGAACTCGTCCTTCATCCGGGGGCCGGCGACGATGAGCTCCTGCATCTGCAGGCCCGCGTCTCCTTCGTCATCGAGAAGGCGCGTGCGGATACGAAGCTCACCATCCGCATACTCTTCCGAGCCGCTTGCCGTCACGGGGATCAGTTTGCCATTGATCTTGATCGCCCCGCGACCGCTGTTGTCGTAGACGAACGACGGAAACGCGACCTCTGTCAGGCGAAACTGGCACGTGTTCTCGGCTCCCAGCGCGGTGAGGTCCGCGTCGCTCATGGTCTCGGGCAGCATGAGGCCGGGGCTGAGATTGGCAAGAGCGCTCGCAGCACTCTCTATCGGCGCCGCCGTTGCCGGAGGATCGAGCTGTGCTTCGCGGTCATTACCGATCGCGGTGTTGGTATTGCAGGCCGCCAGAGGGAGGGCTGCAAGCGTCAGGATTGCGATCTTGTTCATTGCTGCATCTCCTCGGGCAGGCGTTCTTCGGTGCGCGGACCGTTTTCCTCGATGTCCTGGATGAGATATTTCATCTCGGCGATCTCGCGCCGCTGCGCGACGATGATGGCCTGCGCGAGTTCGCGAACCCGCGGATCCTTCAGGCTCGCCCTCTCGCTAGTCATGATCGCGATCGAGTGGTGCGGGATCATCGCGGCCATGTATTCGGTATCGTCCACCGTGGTCTGGCTGCGTACGAGCCATAGCGCGAGCGCGAAGACGACGGCTCCGACACCCAGGATGATGAAGTTCTTGGTCCGGTCCTTGTACATGCCCCACATGAAGAGAAGCATGACCACCATCATCATCGCGCCCATGACGAACATCATCCAGAAGCGCGTCTCGCTCCAGAAAACGTCGTCCATGTCGAAGCTGTTGGCATACATCAGGAAGAACATGATCACGGTCGAGGTCGATACCATTGCCATGAACCGCCAGTAGTTGCCGCCCCCTCCACCTTTTTCGTGTGCATCGTGCCTAGCTTCAGCCATATCAATTCTCCTTTTCGCTCATGGTTTGATAGACATATTGGGCGGTGCAACTGATCATCAGGAACCCGGTAAGGGCGGCGATGCCGGAAATGGCGCGCATGTGCCCGGCGGGCAGAATATCGCCGAGACCGACCGTCGAGATCGTGATCAGCGCGAAGTAGTAATAATCCATCCAGCTGTTGATGACGTCCTTCTCGAGCCCGCCAAGGCCCCAGACGGAAGCGAGATACATTCCGCCCGCGAATATGCCGGCGATGACCAGATGGCTGAGAAGAACGAGGCTGGAGCCTGCAAGCAGCCGGAAATGGCGTGGGTCCTTGCCTGGCGGAGAAACGGCTTTCGCCCCGCGCAGCATCAACATGTGGAAGTAGAGAGAGATCGCGAACAGCGCGAAACCGAGAAGCAGTGCCCAAATCATAGCGAGACCCAACCCAGGGCCTTGGCACCCATCCAAAGACCCATACCGATCATGAACAGGTTCTCGGTCAACGATACGAAGCCGAGCGGCACGTTGCTGCCTCCGCCGACGCAAGCGCATTTCAACTCGCGCTTGTCGATGTAGACCGCCTTGAACACGCTGACCGCGCCGACCGTCCCTATGAACAGCGATACCGGAACCGAGACGATCGGAAGCGCGTGCGCGACCATTAATATTCCAGCCAAACCCTCACCGAACGGATATAGAAATCCATATCGTACCCAGCGTCGCGCCAGCAGATCGTAGTTGAGGAACATGGTCGAGAAGCTGCGCACGTCCTGCAACTTCTGGATCGCGAGCAAGGCCATCGATAGGCTGACAAACCATTCGACCGCTTCCACCGTGAAAATCGTGTCGAAAACGTACCAGCTAATTGCCAGACCCAGGAGGAAAGCGACGCCGAAAATGGCAATGCCGGGCTGGTAGCTGGTCTCGTCATCACCGGCTTGCGTTCTTTTCTTGCCGACATGCTCACGGACATCGTCGTAACCTCCGATGCGCTTCCCGCCGATGAAGGTTTGGGGGGTGGTTTCTACCCCATGCTGCTCTTTGAACGCATCGGTCTCCTCGCGCGTTTTCAAATGGTGGTCGTCCACCTCGAAACCTTCGCGTTTGAGCAAATCGACCGTTTTCAATCCATACGGACAAACGTGGTCCGGCATGACCATTCGGTAAACGGTGGCAGTTTTAGTCGTCACGATATGCTCCGTCTTGAATTTCTTTTGATCCGCGAACTTGGCGCCTCGATCCTCGTCGGCTTTTGGTCGCTGCCTTTGCGCTCGTGTTCTACTAACGGGGTCACCGCCTCTCTTCCGCCGGTCTTTCTGAAGCGGAGTCCATCGCTTGCGAACGCCTGGACAAATAGAACCATTCGGCGATGAAAACGGCGGCAATGCCTGCGACCGCATAGGCGACGACCGCAGGGTCGGTTTTGAGCTTGGCGAAGGCAAAAGCTGTCAGGACTACGCTGTCCGCCACGAGTGCCGACCATAGCACCCAGGCACGCGCACCGATCTCTTCCCGCAAACCGCGCAGCACGCCCCAATGCACAAGCATGTCCATTACGAGATAGAAAAATGCTCCGAGCGAAGCGATCCGCGACCTGTCTCTTATACACATCTGACGCTGCCGACGAAGAGGATAGTGTAGATC
>CAJXTZ010000079.1 GCA_913061345.1 uncultured Erythrobacter sp. | reverse complement strand
CGACGCGGGAGAATTCCTTGAGGTTGACGCGGCCCTCGCTCTTGAGGCCTACGTCGACAACCGCCATGCCGTTTTCGATGGCGGTGACGGTTCCCTTGACGACGCGACCTTCGAAGCCGCCCTCGGCACCGCCGAGTTGTTCGTCAAGCATTGCCGCGAAATCGTCGCGGCTCGGATTGGCAGAAGTAGCCATGTGTTGGTGTTCCTAATCAATCATTTTACCGGCCACCCAGTTCGTCTGGGGGTCTTGTCTCCGCGCCCCGCGGGATTGCGAGAGGCGGGCCAAAAGGCCGAACTGCCTGTGCGACCTCGTGTCGGCACAGGCATCCTCCGAACGGCAGGCTCGCGAACACGCAAACGATCATGGCATGGGCGTCGTTGCGCCCCGGTGGAATAGCCGACCATGATGGCTTGGCATTCGCGGACATGTAATCCGTCCATCGAACGGACGCGCGCCTAGGCGAAAACACTAAAGAACGCAAGGTGAAAGCGACTCCGAGCGTCTGCGCGCGGGCCTAATGTGGAACACTTGGAACACGGTCCTGGCCGGAAAATCAAAGGTTCGCATTCCGTCGGTGAATCGAAGGGTACGGTAATGCTGCGGTATGGCGCTCATGGCGGTGACTTTCTGAGCGCCAGATTCTGGTGTAGGGAAGAGGAATGAGCATTGCACGGCAGCTGTCGAAATACCGCGAATACCACCACGATCACCGCAACGTGCTGACCCATGCGATAGGCATTCCGACGATCGTGCTGGGCATAACGATTCTGCTATCCCGACCGGCGCTGGAGATCGGGGACTTCGCCATTACCCCGGCCGTGGTTGCGGGGGTTCTGGCTTCGCTCTGGTATCTGCGCCTCGATCTGCGGACCGGCCTCATCATGGCGGGGCTCTTGGCGCTGTTCGTCGTGGTTGGCCATCGAATAGCGCAGGACTCTGCGGCTACATGGCTTGGCGGCGGTATCGCGATGTTCATTGTCGGCTGGGTTTTTCAGTTGGTCGGGCACAAGTTCGAAGGCCGCAAACCCGCTTTTGTCGATGATCTTCGCAGTTTCCTTGTCGGGCCGCTGTTCGTGGTGGTGGAAGGCCTGTTCGCGCTAGGCCTGATGAAAGACTTGCGACGAGAGGTCGAAGGCTAGGCGCTTACAAGCCGCGCCAGTTGGCGATCATGCCAGCGCGACAGCAGCAACAGCGCCAGACCTGCGCCGATCAGGCACATCAGCATGTCCCATTGCGTGTCCCACTGATCGCCTTGCGTGCCGAGGAATTCGTCCGCACCCTGGCCCAGAGCCATGGCTGCGCCGAACTCAATCAGCTCGTAACTCGCGCTAACAGCAAGGCAACAGGCCAGAAGCAGCGCGTTAAGTAGCCAGCCGGGGCGCAAAGGAGACAGACGCAGCAGCATTTCGCGAAACACGATGGCGGGGACGAAGCCCTGCATCAGATGACCGAACCGGTCGTAAGGGTTGCGCGCCAGGCCCAGCCAGTCCTGCACTTCGAAACCTATGGGCACGCGCGCATAGGTGTATGCGCCGCCATGGATCAACACGAGACCATGGAAGCCGATCAGCGAAAGAGCGAGCGTAGTGAGAGGAAAAAAGCGTCGGGTCAGTAAAAGCACCGGTATTGCGACCAGCACCGGTGCAACCTCCATCAGCCAGGTGGCGCGATCGTAAGGTGCCCAGGCCGATCTGATCAGCGCGGTGATCCAGATAGCGCAAAGCAGCGAGAGAGCACGTACGCCGTTCATGGAGAGGGTTTTCTCATGGACGCGGCTTTTTTCATCAACCGGACTTGTTGCCGATGGCTTCCACAACGGCTTCGATAGCGGCGGCGATGCTGGCGTCCTTGTCCAGCGCGGTGGTGTCCAGCACGAAAGCGTCCTTGGCCACCGTCAATGGAGCAGACTGGCGGTTTTGATCACGTTCGTCGCGGCGGCGCAGGTCTTCCTCGATCTCCAGCAGGGTATGACTTTCGCCCCGGTCGCGCATCTCTTGCCAGCGCCGTTTTGCCCGCGCTTCCACACTGGCGGTGACGAACAGTTTTGCATCTGCATTGGGCGCGATCACCGTGCCGATATCGCGCCCGTCCAACACCGCGCCGCCAGGCTGGCCTGCAAAGGCTTGTTGTCGCTGGAGCAGCGCTTTGCGCACGCCCGGATGCACGGAAACCCGACTGGCCAGCCCGCCTGTCGCCTCGCTGCGTAATTCAGGATGGCCGAGCAGCTCGTTCGGAAAGTTGGTGGCGAAAAGCGCTTCGGACGGATCGTCGGGATCGCCATCATACAGCGCGACCTGGTAGCCCACTGCGCGATAGAGCAATCCTGTATCGAGATGCGGCAACCCGAAATGCTGTGCCAGTGCCTTGGCAATGGTGCCTTTGCCACTGGCTGTCGGGCCGTCGACAGCAATGATCATGCCTCGCGCGCTCCTTCATCGATATTGGAGCCAGCAATACGGCTGCGTCCGCGCACCGCCTTGCTGAGGCCCCACAGGGCAATTAACGCCCAGAAACCTTCCAGCATCAGGCTGGGCCAGTTGGTGTGGACTACCAGCGAAACGGTCAGCAGCGCTGCGCCGACAAGGTTTGTTCCGTGCAGAATAAAGGGGTTCGGTTTGTCACTGGCAGTCAGGTACAGATAGGCACCGATAATGCATATCATGCCACCAAAGCCGATGTAGCTGTAAACGTCGAGTTCGCTGTTCACCGGCTCTCGTCCCTATTCGTAACTGGAGAAGACGGACATGCCGGCTTCTCCGAATGCGATTACCTGATAGGCTTGCGTGCGATCACCCATTTCCATGCCGGGAGAACCGACGGGCATTCCCGGAACGGCCAAGCCGCGCACGCCTTCGGGACGCTCCGCCAGCAAACGAGCGATATCGGCGGCGGGCACATGGCCTTCGATCACGTAGCCATCGACGATCATCGTGTGACAGGATCGAAGATGCGCGGGTACGCCGTGCTCCTCTTTCACAGCAGCCATCTCGCTGGTTTGCGAAACCGCGATTTCGGTTTCCATACCTTCTCGAACATGATCGGCCCAGTGGTCACAGCAGCCGCAGTTGGGGTCCTTGAACATGGTGTAGGTGGCGGCCTGCGCGGCGCTGGAGCAGGCTGCAAGCGCCAACAATGCGGGAGTGAGAAAACGGCGAAGGGACTTGATGGTCACGGATAAATTCCAAAGCGAGGGGAAGTGCAGCCTATTTGGTGGCCGCGGCCTTTGCTAGCAAGGCCTCGAATGTGGGAAAGCTCGTGCCTATCGGCGCCGTGTCGTCCACCGCCACGCCAGCGCGACTGGAGAGGCCTGCCACGGCCATGCTCATGGCGATACGATGATCGAGATGGGTGATTACCTCGGCGCCTTCCGGCGTGCCGGGCAAGGGATCACCGCCCGTGCCTTCGATCACCAGCCCATCCTCGCGCTCCTCGACCCGCGCGCCTGCCAGTTTCAGTGCAGCAGCCATGGCGGAAAGGCGATCCGATTCCTTCACCCGCAATTCCTCAAGGCCCGTAGTGGTCGTGGTGCCTTGCGCCATTGCGGCGGCGACGAAAAGGATCGGAAACTCATCCACCATCGCGGGCACCACCGCGGGATCGATATCCACGCCGGTTAGCGCCGAATGCTTCACGCGCAGATCGGCCACCGGCTCCCCGCCGACTTCGCGACGTTCCAGTTCCTCGATATCGCCGCCCATGTCGCGCAAAACGTCGAACAAGGCGGCGCGGGTGGGGTTGAGGCCGACGTTCTCGATGACGAGGTCACTGCCTTCCACCAGCAGGGCTGCGACGGCGAAGAAGGCGGCAGACGAAGGATCGCCCGGCACCACGATATCCTGCGGCTGCAAGTCTGCTTCGCCATAGATGGCAATGACCCGCTCCCCGTTCTCTTCGCCGACCTCCAGCTTTGCACCGAAACCGCGCAGCATGCGTTCCGAATGATCGCGCGTAGGCACCGGCTCGATTACGCGCGTAATGCCAGCGGTATTGAGGCCAGCCAGCAGCACCGCGCTTTTCACTTGTGCACTTGCGACCGGCAGGTGATAGGTGATGGGCACGGCCGGAGAAATGCCGCGCAGCATCAGTGGCAGGGTGCCGCCGGGGCTGGCTTCGAACGATGCACCCATCTGCGAAAGCGGATCGATCACCCGCCCCATGGGGCGCTTCGAGAGGCTGGCATCGCCTGTAAACATCGCTGTGATTGGATGGCTGGCGACAAGGCCCATCAACAATCGCGTGCTGGTGCCGCTGTTGCCCATATCCAGTGCGGTGTTTGGCTGGAGAAGCGATCCCACGCCCACGCCGTTGATGCGCCAGGTGCCATCGTCGCTGCGATGCACCGATGCGCCCATCGCGCGCATGGCAGCGTTGGTGGCCAGCACGTCTTCGCCTTCCAGCAGGCCGGTAATGCGGGTTTCCCCAACGGCCAGCGCGCCCAGCATGATGGAGCGGTGGCTGATCGATTTGTCCCCCGGAACGCGAATGCGTCCGGTCAGTGCACCAAGCCTTGAAAAACGTTTGGGGGAGGGCGGGTTGGAATGGCTCAAGGCTCTGCCTATCTGGTCTGGGTGAAGCAGGCGCTTTGACAGCGGCATGGCCCTATGGCAAGGCGCGCCCGCCTGCGATTCCGCAACCTGATCGAACACCACGGGGCGCGGACAGCACGAATGTTTTCCCGGAACCCTCCGGACGAGATTAAGGACATACACATGGTCAAGCCAGAATGGGGCACCAAGCGCACCTGCCCCAAATGCGGTGAACGTTTTTACGACCTGAACAAGGACGATCCCGTCACCTGCATCGAATGCGGCAACGAATGGACGCCGGAGCCCGTGCTCAAGTCCAAGCAGCCCATTCCGTTCGAGGAAGAGAAGAAGGACGAGAAGAAGGAAGCCGATTCCGATCTCGCCGATGACGATCTGGATATCGATGTCGATGACGACGACGATTCGCCGGACAATGATGTCGACCTTGGTGGCGACGACGATCTTGGCGTGAAGACCGCCGATGATGAAAAGGAAGATGATAGTTAACTCTTTTGTTGGCCCTCAGGCGCCGGGCGCAGCGCGTCCGCGCTGCTTGGCTTTCCTCGCATAAGCTCGGGCGCGCGTTCGCGCTTGCGATCGCTTCGCGCCCGAGGCCCGTGCTAGCCAGCAATGATGCGCGGGTCACGGTCCGCGCCTAGCGGGCCGCAAGGCCGAACGGCCGCCCGCAGATGCCGCGCAGCGAAGCGGAGCGAATAGCATCGAGGACGATTGCGCGGAGGCGCAATCGCAAAATAGACATTCCCGCGAGATCCCGGCGCTTGGGGGAACAAACAAAAAATCCCCTTGCCTCTCGCGCCGCGCTCTCATAAAGGGCCACCTCCCGACGTCGATGGGCAACCACTGGCAGAGGGAAACCGCATCGGTTATGATGCGCATACATCGATGGACAAGGGGCCTTAGCTCAGCTGGGAGAGCGCAACACTGGCAGTGTTGAGGTCAGCGGTTCGATCCCGCTAGGCTCCACCATCGAAGTTTGAAATACCGCCTCGCCAACCGGCAGGGCGCATAGTTTTAGCGGGCCTTCGGGCTCACGCTGGCCAACGAGTTCTCGTTCGCCGGCGTTTTTCGCGTTTGGGCTATTTTGCCCGGTTTGGAGTAGATTAGCGCATGTTCGATACGCTGTCCGATCGCCTGAATAGTGTCTTTGACCGCCTGCGCGGTCGCGGGGCTTTGGGCGAGCAGGATGTGCGTGATGCCATGCGCGAGGTGCGTGTTGCCCTGCTGGAGGCCGACGTTGCGCTGCCCGTCGCACGCGACTTCATCGCCAAGGTTATAGAGCGCGCGATTGGCCAGGAAGTCCTCAAGTCGGTCACACCCGGTCAGCAGGTCATCAAGATCGTCAATGACGAATTGGTTACCATGCTTGGCGGCGAGGATGAGGGTGCCGGTGAAGCGTCGCCTATCAATCTGGACGTCAAACCGCCTGCCGTGGTGATGATGGTGGGTCTGCAAGGTTCGGGCAAGACGACCAGCACCGCCAAGATCGCCAAGCTGCTCAAGGACAAGCAGGGCAAGAAGCCGCTGATGGCGTCGCTAGACGTCAACCGCCCGGCAGCGCAGGAGCAATTGGCCATTCTGGGCGAACAGGCAGGTGTTGCCACCCTGCCGATCGTGCAGGGCCAGCAGCCGGTGGATATTGCCAAGCGCGCGCTGGAAAGCGCGAAGCTGCAGAATGTCGATGTCCTGCTGCTGGATACTGCGGGCCGCCTGCACGTTGACGAAGCGCTGATGGCGGAAATGAAGGCCGTCGCGGGCGTTTCCGACCCCGCCGAAGTGTTGCTGGTGGTGGACGCGCTGACGGGTCAGGATGCCGTTAACGTCGCGCAAAGCTTTACCGATGAAGTGCCGCTGACCGGCGTGGTGCTTACCCGCATGGATGGCGATGCGCGCGGCGGTGCGGCGCTTTCGATGCGCGCCGTTACCGGCAAGCCGATCAAGTTTGCCGGTACGGGCGAGAAGCTGGACGCGATCGAGCGTTTCCATCCCTCGCGCGTGGCCGATCGCATCCTTGGCATGGGCGATGTCGTCAGCCTGGTTGAAAAGGCTGCGGAAAGCATCAAGGCCGAGGAGGCCGAAGAGCTCGCCAACCGCATGATGAAGGGCAAGTTCGACCTGAACGACCTTCGCAAGCAACTGCGGCAGATGCAGAACATGGGCGGTCTTGGCATGCTGGCAGGCATGATGCCCGGCATGAAGAAGGCCAAGGCTGCGATGGCCAATGCCGATATGGACGACAAGGTGCTGGTGCACATGGACGCCGTCATTTCTTCCATGACGGCGAAGGAGCGGGCCAATCCGGCGCTGCTGAATGCCAAGCGCAAGAAGCGCATCGCGGCGGGCAGCGGGCGCAGCGTGCAGGAGGTGAACAAGATCCTCAAGATGCACCAGGAAATGGGCCGCGCCATGAAGCAGATCAAGAAGATGGGCGGCATGAAAGGCCTTGCGGCCATGTTCGGCGCGGGCGGCGGCGGCACGATGGGTGGTGCGCCCAGCGGTGCGCCGGGCCTGCCGGGCGGTGGAATGCCGGGTCTTCCGGGCGGGCAAATCCCCCCCGAAATGCAGGATTTTCTCAAGAAGAAATAAGTTTATTCAAGAATTTGGACTGGAAAGGTAATCTACAATGGCAATTTCACTTCGTCTCTCGCGCGGCGGTGCCAAGAAGCGCCCTTACTATCGCATCGTGGCCGCCGACAGCCGCCGTGCGCGTGATGGTAAGTACCTGGAGCAGCTGGGCACCTACAACCCCATGCTGCCCAAGGATTCCGAAGAACGTGTCAAGCTGAACGAAGACCGCGTGCGTTATTGGCTGGGCGTTGGCGCGCAGCCGAGCGACCGCGTTCTGCGCTTCCTCGATGCTGCCGGCATCATGGAGCGGGAAGCACGCAACAACCCGAAGAAGGCCGAGCCGGGCGAAAAGGCCAAGGAACGCGCTGAGGAAAAGGCCACCAAAGTAGCAGAAGCCAAGGAAGCTGAAGAAGCGGCCAAGGCCGAAGCCGAAGAAGCTGCAAAGGCACCCGCTGAAGAAGCTCCCGCCGAAGAAGCTCCCGCCGAAGAAGCGCCCGCCGAGGAAGCCGCTGCCGATGAAGGCACCGCTACCGAAGCTGCGGACGCTACCGGGGAAGCCAAGGAAGAAGCTCCTGCCGCGGACGCTTCGACCGAAGAAAAGTCGGAAGGCTGACCTGACCCCTGTCTCTTATACACATCTCCGAG
>CAJXTZ010000078.1 GCA_913061345.1 uncultured Erythrobacter sp. | reverse complement strand
TTCGAGGCCAATGTCACCGCACGGCAGGATCTCGAGGCCGCGCGAGCAAATCTGCAAGTCGCCCAGTCGGAACTTGCGCGCGCCCAAGCAGCAGTCTCCGCGGCGGGCGTTAGCGGCGACGGGCGCTCCCTTGCGGTTACGAGCCCGCTCGCGGGCCGAGTGACCTCGGCGCCTATCGTTCTCGGCTCCTTCGTCGATGCCGGGGAAGAACTCTATCAGGTCGTGAATCCGAGCGGCATGCAGGTCGAGGTTGCCCTCCCTTCGGCTGAAGCAAGCCGCATCCAGCCTGGCGACGAGGCGACTCTGGAAATCGCGGACAACCGGGAAGTGGGTGCGCGCGTGCGGTCTGTCACTCCCTCGCTCGATCCCGAAAGCCGCAGCGCTACGGCGGTCCTGTCGCTCGCAAGGCCGATCCCCGGCCTGCAACCCGGGGCCTTCCTGCAGGCACGTATCCGCCCCTCGGGTGAGGTCGACACAGGCCGCATATCGGTGCCGGAAAGTGCTGTCCAGACAATCGATGGCGCAGAAGTGGTCTTCGTTCGCACGCGCCGCGGGTTTCAAGCCCGTCCGGTGGTCACCGGTGCGCGTTCGGGAGGACGGGTGGTCATCGAGTCCGGTCTCGAAGCGCAGTGGCGGATCGCCACCGCCAATGCCTTTTTGCTGAAGGCTGAACTCGAGAAGGAGGAGGCCGAGCATGGACACTGATCACATGCAGGACGCTGATCGCTCCCACCGCCATGGCCTGATCGGCATGATCCTCGACGTCGCCGTGCGCTTTCGCTGGGCAATGGTCGTGCTGACGCTCGGTGTGGCAATCTATGGCGTGGTGAATTTGCTGCGCTTGCCCATCGATGCCGTACCCGATATCACCAACGTACAGGTGCAGATCAACACCGAGGCACCAGCCTTGTCGCCCTCGCAAGTCGAGACGCAGGTCACCTATCCTGTCGAGACCGGGCTTGCCGGTATCGAGGGTCTGGAGATGACCCGCTCGATATCGCGCAACGGGTTCAGCCAGGTGACCGCGATTTTCGAGGAAGGGACCGACATCTATTTCGCGCGTCAGCAGGTCAACGAACGGCTGACGCCCATAAGCGCTTCGCTGCCCGAGGGTGCCGAACCGGTGATGGGACCCATCTCGACCGGCTTGGGCGAAGTGCTCATGTATACCATCGAGTACGAATATCCTGACGGCAAGGAAGCGCCGCGGGGCGGAGCGGTCGGATGGCAGTCCGACGGGAGCTTCGTGACCGAACGTGGCGACCGGCTCGACAGCGATGTTGCCAAGGCTGCCTATCTGCGAACCATTCAGGACTGGGTGGTTGCACCGCTCATGCGGTCGGTCGACGGTGTGGCAGGTGTCGACTCCATCGGCGGCTTCGAAAAGCAATATCTCGTCCAACCCGATCCCGCACGATTGACCGGTTACGGTTTGTCGTTCGACGAGGTGATCGACGCGCTGGAAGCGGCCAATCTCGCCGAAGGGGCCAATTTCGTCGAACGGGCCGGTGAAGCCCTCCTCGCCCGGGTCGATGCGCGCCTCGGCAGCGTCGAGGATATCGAGCAGGCGGTCGTTTCCACCCGCGAGGGAGTGCCTATTCGCGTAGGGGACATCGCCACGGTCAGCATCGGCGGTGACCTTCGAACGGGCGCGGCGTCGCTGAACGGCGATGAAGCGGTCGTGGGCACCGTGCTCATGCGCGCGGGCGAGAACAGCCGCACCGTGTCGGCCCAGGCGGCCGAACGGCTCGAGGAAGTTCGCAGCTCCCTGCCGAAAGGAATTGTTGCGGAGATCGTCTACAACCGGTCTTCCCTGGTCGATGCGACGATCGCGACCGTCGAGAAGAATCTCGTCGAAGGCGCGCTTCTGGTGATCGCGATCCTGTTCTTGCTGCTGGGCAACATCCGGGCAGCGATCATCGCGGCGCTGGTCATTCCCTTTTCCATGCTGATGGCATCGATCGGAATGAACCGGCTCGGCGTTTCGGGCAATCTCATGAGCCTGGGTGCGCTGGACTTCGGCCTGATCGTCGATGGTGCCGTCATCATCGTCGAGAACAGCGTCGCGAGGCTCGCGGCCCGGCAGGAACACGAAGGCCGGCTTCTCACACTGGGCGAAAGGTTGACGGAAACGCGGCTTGCCGCGCAGGAAATGATCAAGCCGACCGTGTACGGGCAGGCGATCATACTCCTCGTCTTCGCACCGCTTCTGACCTTTACCGGGGTCGAAGGCAAAACCTTCTCGCCCATGGCGATCACGGTCATGCTCGCGCTCGCCTCGGCGTTCGTGTTGTCGCTGACCTTCGTCCCGGCAATGATCGCCATCCTGCTCAACAAGAAGCTGACGGAAAAGGAGGTCAGGCCGATCCGGATCGCCAAGGAGCGATACGGACCGCTGGTCCGCAGGGCGATCACCCGCCCCTGGCCGGTCATCGGCATGGGCGTCGGCATCTTCGCCTTTGCGGCCTTCGTGTTCAGCTTCCTCGGGAGCGAGTTCACACCGCAATTGGACGAGCGCGACATCGCCGTGCAATCGCTGCGTATTCCTTCGACATCGCTCGAACGTTCGCTCGCGATGCAAAGGCGGGTCGAGGACCGGCTCGAGCAGTTTGAGCAGGTCCAGCTCGTCTTTTCGCGGACGGGCACGGCAGAAGTGGCTAGTGACCCGATGCCGCCGAACGCTTCCGATGCGTATGTGATCCTCAAACCCCGTGAGGAATGGCCCGATCCCGACCTCGCCAAGGACGAGTTGGTCGCGCAAATGGAGAGCGCCCTCAGCAGTCTCGTCGGCAACCTTTACGAGTTCAGCCAACCGATCGAATTGCGGTTCAACGAATTGATCGCAGGCGTTCGCGGAGATGTTGCCGTCAAGATCTACGGAGACGATCTCAGCGCCATGACCTCGGCGGCGAACGAGGTTGCGGGCGTGCTGCGCAATGTCGACGGCGCCGCGGACGTCAAGGTCCAGCAAGTGACCGGGTTCCCCACCCTCGATATTGCCTTCGATCGGCCAGCGATTGCCCGTTACGGGCTGAAGGTCGAAGACGTTGCGCAATCGGTGGCGATCGCACTGGGCGGTCGGCCTGCGGGCCTCGTTTTCGAAGGCGATCGCCGCTTCGATGTGGTTGTGCGGTTGTCGGACGCGACCCGCGACGATTTCGACCAGTTGGGTGCTTTGCCGGTGCTGCTCCCGAACGGGGCAACCATACCGCTACGCTCGGTTGCCGAGTTCCGTGTGGTGGATGGTCTCGCGGAGGTTCGCCGGGAACAGGGACGCAGACTGGTGATCGTTTCGTCCAACGTGCGAGAACGCGACCTCGGGTCTTTTGTAGAAGAGGCCCAGGAAAGGGTTGCGGCGCAGGTCGAACTGCCCGCTGCCGCGTTTATCGAGTGGGGCGGTCAATACCAGAACCTCCAGGCTGCTCAGGAAAGACTTCAGATCGTCATTCCCATCGCGTTCGCGGTCATTCTCTTGCTGCTTTACATGGCGGTTGGGGGCTGGGTGCCGGCGCTCGCCGTATTCAGCGCGATCCCGCTGGCCCTGGCAGGCGGAATATTCTCCTTGGCCCTGCGCGGGATGCCATTCTCGGTTTCTGCGGCGGTAGGCTTTATCGCCCTGTCGGGCGTAGCGACCTTGAACGGGCTCGTGATGGTGACTGCGATCCGTCAGCGGCTCGACAAGGGCATGGCGCTCGATGACGCCATCGTGGCCGGTGGCCTGGCGCGCCTGAGGCCGGTTCTCATGACCGCGCTCGTTGCATCGCTCGGCTTCGTGCCGATGGCGATTGCGACGGGGACCGGCGCGGAAGTGCAGCGTCCTTTGGCGACAGTGGTCATCGGAGGGTTGATCACCGCTACCGCTCTGACCCTCTTCGTCTTGCCCGCAATCTTGAAGCTGGTTTTCAGTACCAGAGAAGATGACCGGACCTGGCGACAGCGCTGGTGGGATCGGCTGCGGCGCAACGTGACAAGCGATGAGCAGCGCGAGCTGAAGGACATCGCATGACCGATCGGGAAAGGAAAAAACGGTGCTGGCACTGAAGGAAGAGAACGGACTGCTCTGGATACGCGCCGGAGGCAGGCTGGGGGATGAAGACTATGACCGCTTTGTTCCCCAGTTCGAACGTAGCGCAGAGCGCGAGGCCGGCACCGTCCCGATGGTGATCGAGCTCGCGCCTGACTTTTCGGGCTGGGACCTCGGAGGTCTCTGGCGCGATCTCAAGTTCGACGTCCGGCATAAAAATTGTTTCGGCCGGATCGCCATTATCGGCGACACCAAATGGGAAGAGTGGGGCGCGAAGATGTCATCGTCGCTCTTCCGCGCCGAAATGAAGTTCTTCCGGCCATCACAGCGTAGTCATGCGGAAAGCTGGGTACGAACCGGGGAGGACGCAGCATGAGTGGCGGTCATGAGGTCGATGTCGGGTCGCCTGAAAAGCGCAAGACCCTGTGGGTTGTCCTTTGGCTTAACGTGGCCATCGCGATCGGCTTTTTCGCGGTCGGGTATTTTGCCGATTCCAACGCGCTGCTCGCTAACGGCCTCGATAATTCATCGGATGCAATCGTTTATGCGCTCAGCCTGCTTGCGCTAACCCGCTCGCGGACCTGGAAACGCGGAGCCGCGCGTTTCTCCGGCATCATGCTGCTGATCTTCTCCGCTGGGGTCATTTTCGATGCTTACCGACGATACGTGGAAGGTTCCGATCCGGGCGGCATGCTGATGATGGCGATGGCGTTCGTAGCGGGACTGGTGAATCTCTATTGCCTGCGCCTGTTGCAGAAGATGGAGAACAAGGACGTCAATATGCGGGCGGCGACCACCTTCAGCTTCAACGACTTCATCTCCAATGGCGGGATCATCATCGCCGGCATCGTTGTGCTGATTACCGGTGCCAACTGGCCCGACCTAGTGGTCGGAATAGCGGTCGCCTGCATAGCGCTTTACGGCGGAGTGCAGATCCTGCGCGATACGCATATGGATGTGCACGAAGAGGCGGGAACCGTCCACGGCGAGAAGAGGAATTGACGCTGTTCGATACCTTGTTTGCCGCGCAGGACCTTTCGCGGGTCCTTGTCCTGGCGATGCTATCAGGCATCGGGGTCATGATTGGCGGCAGATTGGCAAAGGACAGTTGGAGCTTCCTGCATCCGCTCCTCCCGGCCGGCGTTTCGGGTGCTTTTGCCGCCCTTGCCGTCTTGCTAACTCTTCCGCTGGGACAATCCCCTCTCACCCGCTGGGCACTCACGGGTTTGATGCTGACGGGCGGGCTGCTACTTCTGATTTTCAACGAGCTTGGCCGATACGCAAAATTCATACCGGGTGATGACGGACCCGAGCGAGGCTCCGATAGGCCAACCCTGCTACGTCGCATCTCGGTGTCGATTGCGTCCTATATCCTGCCTTACAGCGTTCTCTTGGGTGCTGCCGCTGCTGCATCCGCGACGACAGCAATGGCGGTGTCTGCAGCGCTTGTTTTTGCGAACCTGGAAATAGGACGACAAGCGATCGATAATTACCGATCCGCCCAAGTGACCAGGATGGACCAGTTTGCGCTACTGGTCCTCTTTTCTCTGCTTTTTATCGCCATCGCTCTCTTGACCTTTTGGGCGCTGCACGGATACACCGACAGCGGGCGAGGTTGGCTAGCGGCTATTATCCCGGGCTTTCTTATAGTTGCATCGGCGCGCGCGCTGCTTCGCATGGGAACCGGATCTGTCGCCGCCAATCATATTACGCTCCCGGCATTCGTCGGAGGGTTCGCCCTGCTCGGCCTCGCGATCTTGGCGCTTGGAGAACTGTCGCGCGAACTCGATGTCTCGAACAGCACGTTCCAGCATTCCCCCGCGCAGTCCATTACGACGACCAAGAGAACAGAAAAAGGAGGCAGGTAATGGCACAATCGGGCGGTCATGCCGGGCACAGTCACGGCGAAGAAAGCATGAGCGACGGCCGCCTTGTATTGGCCGTCGCCCTCAACGTCCTGCTGACTGTCGCCCAGATCATCGGGGGGATATTGTCGGGTTCGCTCGCACTGATCGCCGATGCGCTGCACAACTTCAGCGACGCGGCATCGCTTGGACTGGCTCTGTTTGCGAGGCGGATCGGGCGCCGGCCAGCCGACAAGCTTATGACCTTCGGCTATGCTCGTGCGGAAGTCGTGGCAGCTCTCATCAATCTGACGACTTTGCTTATCATCGGCTTCTATCTGCTGGTCGAGGCGATCAACCGTTTCGCAGACCCTCAACCCGTTGAGGGGTGGACCGTGATCTGGGTCGCCGGGATAGCGCTGGTGATCGACGTGGTTACGGCGGTGATGGTCTACGCCAGCTCGAAGAGCTCTCTCAACATGAAAGCCGCCTTCCTGCACAATGTGTCCGATGCTCTGGCTTCGGTCGGTGTGATCGTGGCTGGCGTGCTCATTCTGCGATACGATCTTTTTATCGCCGATCTGATCATCACTGTGGTGATTGCCGCCTATGTGATTTGGCAGGGCGTCACTTTGTTGCCTCGCACGGTGCGGCTCTTGATGGGCGCGGTGCCGGACGAAAGCGAGTTCGATCGCATTGTGAGCGACCTGCGCGACACAGAAGGCGTGGCCGACGTCCATCACGTCCATGTCTGGAGCATCAGCGAGCATTATCGCGCGCTTGAGGCGCATATCGTTCCTGCCGAATCTTCGTTGCAGGCTTTCGAGGATGTGAAGGCGCGGGCTCGCGGTATGCTCGAGACGCAGCACGCCATCGCCCATGCAACGTTCGAAGCCTGTCTCGCTGCAGACTGCGATCCGGACATAATCCCGGACCATCAGGTCGAGAAGAACCATCATCACGACCATGACCACGACCATTGACAAGCGCGGCGATCGGGTCGGTCGCTGTGGGCAAGCAGCTTGTCAGCGCACGACATGAACCGCCCTGCAACTCGTAAAATGAGGACCAACGAATGAAAGCATCCGATCTCATGGTCGCCGCACTCGAAGCCGAGGGGGTCGAGTATGTTTTCGCCGTTCCAGGCGAAGAAAATCTGGATCTTCTGGAATCGCTGCGAACTTCCGCCATCACGCTGGTTCTGGCCCGTCACGAACAGGGCGCTGGCTTCATGGCGGCGACCTATGGCCGCCTGACCGGCAAGGCAGGTGTGTGCCTGGCAACGCTCGGGCCTGGTGCCACGAACCTGACCACACCGGCGGCCTATGCCGCGCTCGGGGCCTTTCCGCTCGTGATCATTACCGGGCAGAAACCGATCAAGACCTCGAAACAGGCCCAGTTCCAGATCGTGGACGTCGTTTCCCTGTTCACTCCGCTCTGCAAGGCTTCGACCCAGATCGTGAACGGCAATCGCATCCCCTCGCTCGTTCGCGAAGGATTCCGCCTGGCGCAGGAAGAAAGACCCGGTGCCGTCCTTCTGGAACTGCCCGAAGATATCGCTGAAGAGCAAACGATCGAACCTGTCATACCCCCGCATGACAGGCGCTATGCCGTAGCAGGTGACGCCGCTCTGGATGAGGCAGGGAGACGTATTCTTGCTGCGCAGCGGCCTCTGCTGCTTATCGGAGCGGGAGCGAACCGCCGCCGCGCTTCGAAAGCGTTGCGCAAGTTTGTGGTCGATACCGGCTTTCCCTTCTTCGACACCCAGATGGGCAAAGGCGTCGTCGATGAAGACAGCGACCTTTATCTGGGCACCGCGGCGCTATCGTCGGGCGATTATGTTCACTGCGCGATCGAGAAGGCCGATCTGATCGTCAATATCGGTCACGACGTGGTCGAGAAGCCGCCCTTCT
>CAJXTZ010000077.1 GCA_913061345.1 uncultured Erythrobacter sp. | reverse complement strand
GCCCCGCCCTGCTCCGCCAACGCCACCTTCAGCGCGAGGATAAAGCGTGACAGTTCGCCGCCCGATGCGATCTTGGTGAGAGGGGCAAAATCCGCACCGGGGTTGGTGGCGATCAGAAACTCGACCGTGTCGATGCCCTGCGAACCCCACTTCTCCTCCGGCTGCTCTGCCACGGCGGTCTTGAAGCGTGCGGCATCCAGCTTCAGCGGAGAAAGTTCTGCGGCGACTGCATCGTCCAGTTCCAATGCCGCGGAAATGCGATTGGCATGCAGCGCCTCTGCCCGTGCGCGATAGATCTGGTGCGCATCGCGTTCGGCCTTCTGCAAATCTGCAAGGTCGGCATCGCCCTGCTCGATGGCATCCAGCTTCCCGCGAATAGCGCGCATCACTTCCGGCAGGTCATCCACCTGGCACCCATGCTTACGAGCCAGGGCGCGCAGTTCGAACAGACGCGTCTCTATCCGGTCCAGTTCCAGCGGGTCGTGCTGCATCGCCTCGGCGGCCGACTGCAGCTTCTCCTCCGCCTCGCCCGCTTCGATCACGGCGCGATCCAGAGCGCCAAGCGCTTCTGCCAGCAGAGGATGCTCCTCTGCAATCCGGTCCAGCTTGCGCGCTGCCACGCGTAGCGATGCGAGCGGCGAATCCGATCCGTCCCAAACCATGCGAAGGTCTTCCAGGTCGCCCGCCAGCTTCTCGCCCTTCTGCATGTCGGCGCGGGTGTTGGCGAGACTCTCCTCTTCGCCTTCCTGCGGTTCGATGTTGGTGAGTTCGGCAAGGTGCGCCAGCAACAGGTCCTGATCGGCGCGCGCCTGGTCAATCGCGCTTTCGGCCTCTTTCAGCGCTTCGCGCGCCGTGCGCCAGCCGCCCCATGCAGCGGCAACGCCCGCCACATCGGCATCGGCATAGCGATCAAGCAAAGCCCGGTGGCCGCGCGGGTTCACCAGCCCGCGATCATCGTGCTGGCCGTGCAATTCCACCAGTGCGCCCGAAAGTGAACGCAGCAGCGCCACGCCCACGGGCTGATCGTTGACGAAAGCCTTGGAACCGCCGTCGGCCTTGAGGCGCCGGCGGATTATAAGCGCTTCGCCTGGTTCGATCTCCACCTCGGCATCCCCCAGCGCCTCTCGCACCGATGCGGGTAGCGCGGTAAATTCGAACGTGGCAGTGACGCTGGCCTGATCTTCCCCGCTGCGAACAAGGGCGGAATCGGCGCGATTGCCCAGCACGAGACCCAGGGCGTCGAGCAGGATGGACTTTCCCGCGCCCGTTTCGCCGGTCAACACACCCAGCCCCGGTCCGAAGGACAGGTCGAGCGCCTCGATCAGCACGATGTTCCGAATAGAAAGCGCGGTGAGCATAGCTGTTACCGGCTTTACGTCGCGGGCACGCACAGCGCAACGATTGACGCGCTGCAAAGGGTGGATGTTCAGGTCTTCTTAACCATTGTCTGCGTTAGTAAATGCTCGCAGTTGGAGGTTCTGCCCGTAATGTCGGTGCTTACGATCAGGTCGCACAAACGATATGCCACTCGGTTGCCGGTTGAGTTGCGCCGCAATGGCCGCAAGACCGCGTCGGGTTTGTTGATCGAACTTTCGCAGCAGGGTGCGCGTATCAGCAATCTTGGACGTAACAAGTTCGAGATGGGTGACGAGGTTGTTGTCGTCGTTTCCTCCGGCTGTGAAATCGAAGGCACGATACGCTGGGCGCACGATGGCCTTGCCGGTGTCCGGCTCAACCCTTCGCTTCACCTGCCTGAAATGCGAGAATTGCTTGAAATCAACCGTCGCGAGCAATCCGACCCGGAATTGCGTTACGGCACCTGAACCGGTTTGGAATCAACCCTGGATGCGATCCGGGGCATGCTCCTGCATCAGTTCGAACGCCTTTTCATACCATTCATTACCCGGATAGTTGGCACCCAGCACGGCGGAATACCGCTGCGCTTCTCCGGGTACGCCCAGCGCGAGGCTGCTTTCAGTAAGGCGATAGAGTGCCTCCGGCGCGTGGCTGGTGGTCTGGTAATCGTCGACAACGTTCTGGAACCGCAATTGCGAAGCGAGCCATTGGCCGGTGCGCTGGTAGAACCGTCCGATCTCCATTTCCTTACCCGCGAGGTGATCGTTCACCAGGTCGATCTTCAGCCGGGCATCGTCGGCATAGGGGCTTTCGGGATAGCGGCGCACGATCTCGGTCAAGGCCTGTAGCGCGCGTTCCGTAATGGCCTGATCGCGTTCCACATCGCTGATCTGCTCGTAATAGCTGATGGCGATGAGGTAATAGGCATAGGGCGCATCGCGGTTGCCCGGATGGATCGAAAGGAACCGCGATGCCGACTGGATAGCGCGCGTGTAATCTTGCGCGGCGTAGTAGGAGAACGCACTCATCAACTGCGCGCGGCGAGCCCAGGGCGAATAGGGGTGCTGGCGCTCCACCTCGTCAAACAGACCGGCGGCAAGTTTGAGATCACCGCGATCGAGCCGGCCCTTCGCGGCCGAATACAGCGATTCGACGTCGCGCGCGACGTATGCAAGGTCGGTTTCGCCGGCAGTGCTGCCGCCGCTGGCACAGCCTGTCAGCAGCATTGCGGAGGTGGCGCCCAGCAGCGCGCTACGGATGGAAAGCTTCGCGATCATGGCACGCCTATAACTAGCCTCTCGCTGAACGCCAAGTGAAGTCACCACGACTTTACCGCTTTCTCGTATCGTCGACGCAGGAAGTTCCTGCAGTCACCTATCGTTTCGCAGAACGCGCAAACGACGCAGGATCGTTACGCGCGAGACCGCATCGACATTTGTCGGGTGAAGTTGACCGGTTGTCGAACCCGTTCGGATTTGGTCGATCCCAGCCACGGCCCTGTCGAGCAGGAGATGCTCCGATCCCGTCCTTCTCCTAAATAGGATGCATCGCTCCAGCCCACGTCCCCCAAAGCAAATCGCGGCCGGAGCCCATCAGAGGAGGAAGACGATGACCAAGATTTCGATGAAAGCCGGACTGGCCGCCGCGCTCGCCGCAAGCGCCATGATCGCGACCCCCGCCATTGCAGGCAATGCCGACGGGAATTCCGTATCGGTACGCTACAGCGACCTCAATCTGGCAACGCAGGATGGCCAACGCGCTCTGGAACGCCGCCTCAATCGTGCAGCAGAGAAAGTCTGCGGTATCGATCGGCGCACCTCGGGCATGGCTCTGCCCTCTTCAGAATCGCGCAGCTGCTATCGCAAGACCGTCGAAGGGTTCGAACGGGAAATTGCCACCCGCGTGCACCAGCAACAGCAGCAGCGCGGTTGAAGCCGGGTACAGTCGACAGATTTTCGATACCACGTCCGATCCGCGCGTAGGGTAAGATGCGACGCTGGCCACATCCAAACTGGCAACCGGACAAGGTATCGCAATGACCCGCCGGAGATGGCCCTTCAGGGAGGAGGCCGTCACGGCGGGTCATCTTTTTGTGTCATCGCCGTTCGGACACCTGTTGATGGTGGCTAATTGACTGGGGACTTATCCACTCAGGACTGGCGCAAAAGAGCCCGGTTTCCTATATCTTCGAGCCATGGCCAAAGCCCTTTTCGAACTCAATCCGAACCATGATCGCGCCGCGCTGGCAAAGCGGTTTGCCGCCGACAGGCGTATGCAGGTAGAAGATATCCTGACCGAAGAGACCGCGCACGAACTGCGCGAAATCATGGTGCGCGGTACGGAATGGGGCGTGGCTTTGCAGGCAGGTGCGACGGGGCAACCGCACGGCTGGCGCGGGCGGGACCTTCGCGACCCTGCGCTTGGCCAGCAGGTTGTGGACCTGGTGAAGGAAACCGACAAGGCCGCAGCAACGCGCGACTATGCCTATCGGTCGAACCGCTATTCATTGGTGGAGGGGCTGCAGAAGGAATGGAATCCGGGCGGACCGCACGAACTGCTGCTGGAATATCTGAACGCGCCCGACTTTATCGGATTCATGCGCGAGATCACTGGCATTCCCGAACTGGTAAAGGCCGATGGCCACGCCAGTTGCTTTGGCCCCAACCACTTTTTGGGCAAGCACAACGACAGCCACGTCGCCGAGGGGTGGCGCATCGCCTACGTGCTGAACCTCACCATCGATGACTGGTATCCCGACTGGGGCGGCTATCTGGTGTTCTACGATGAAGCGGGTAATATAGAAACAGGCTACATGCCCCGGTTCAACACGCTCAATCTCTTCCTCGTGCCACAGGTCCATGCCGTGACCTATGTGCCGCCTTTTGCGCCGCGCGGACGCTATGCCATCAGCGGGTGGCTGCGCGACCGGTGAGCGTGTCGCCCGATCATTATCGTACACAGGCACAAGGGCTTGTGGCGCGCGGTGACACAGCGGGCGCGCTGAAACTGCTAGAAACCGCGCTGCAAGAGCACTCCGACAACGCCCCGCTGGCAAACAGTGCGGGTAATCTGGCGATGAAATTGTCCGATTTCCCGCGCGCTGCGCGTCATTTCGGGCAAGCTGCCGAACTGGTGCCAGCTTCGCTTGAATATGCCATCAACCTTGCCATCGCGCTTGGTGCAGCAGACCGTCATGGCAAGGCGCTGGCGGCACTTGAACCGCTGGAACGTGAGGGAATGCACGATGCGCGTTATTGCTCCGTTCGTGCCGGTTGCGCGCGCGGCGCGGGCGATCTTGCGCAAGCCGCGAAATGGTATGATCGCAGTATTGCCCTGAACCCTTCCGGGGCGAAAGCCCTGCACGGCCGCGCCCGAGTGGCGCTGGAACGCGGAACAAGCGATGCGGTGCAATTCTTCGAGCATGCCCTGTCGGTCAACGGGCGCGATGCAGAGGCGTGGTTCGGGCTTGCCGAAGCGTTGGATGCTGCCGGAGAGAGAGCGCGCGCGCGCGAACTGGCCGAGCAACTGGTGCACCAGGCACCGCATTGGATTGCCGCCCTGCGATTGCTGGCGCAAATTAGGCTCGCCGCGGGCGAGGCCGATTTCACCAGCCATTTCGCCGAGGCTGAGAAGCGTGCGCCCGACAATCCCCAAATTGTCCGCGAACACATTCGCGTGCTGGAACAGCATGATCTTTTTGCCGACGCTTTGGAGAACGCGCAAAACGCCGCTCATCGCTTTCCTGACGACGAGACCCTTGCCCTGCTTCAAGCCAGTTATGCCGGGATCATCGGAGAGGATGCCCTGGCCAAAAGCCTGTTCGATGGGTTGGCGTTGCAGAATCCCGATCGCTGGCTGCTCGAGGCGCGATATCTGCTGGGGCGCGAGGATTACGACCGCTGCGGCGCCCTTCTGGACAAGGTTATTGCCAGCGACCCATTTCACATCAACACCTGGGCCTTGCGCGATTTTCTCTGGCGACTGACCGGCGACGAACGCGGCGAATGGCTGCACGGGCAGCAGGGGCTGGTGCAGATGGTGGAACTACCGGACGGAGAGGCGGTGTTGCGCGATGCCGTGCCACTGCTCCACCGCCTGCACGACAATTCCGCCTTTCCGCTGGGACAATCCCTGCGCGGCGGCACGCAAACGCGGGGGAACCTGTTCGACCGTGCGGAGCCGGTAATCACGGCGCTGCGCCATTCCATTTCCAGCGCGCTGGAAAGTTACCGCAACCGCCTGCCCGCAGCCAACGAGTACCATCCGCTGCTGCGTCACCGTGATAGGCCCTGGACCTTTGCCGGTTCATGGTCCGTGCGCCTGGGTGCGGGCGGCCATCATCATGCTTCCCACATTCACCCGCAAGGGATCGTTTCCTCCGCCCTGTATTGCGAATTGCCGCCGGATAAAGGCGATGGATCGGATAAGAAAGGGTGGATCGAACTAGGCCGCCCTCCGCCCGAAATGCGCATCGACCTGGAACCGCTCCACACAATGGAACCGCGAAAGGGTTACCTCGCTCTTTTTCCCAGTACGCTCTACCACGGTACCCGGCCTTTCGATGCCGGGCGCCGGACGACCGTTGCCTTCGATGTAGTAGTGGATACACCATGAGGGAAACCAGCGTGCATGATGCCTGGAACACATTCTGGGAACGCAACCAGGCCCGCGAACACAATGGCCGCGGCGGTTGCCTGCCCGATGGCTGGCGCGGAATTGCCGACACGCAGCAACGCGTTTGGCAAAGCTTTTCCCGTCGATTGAACAAGGGCGCACGCTTACTGGACCTGGCGACAGGAGACGGCGCGGTACTGCTACAAATAGCAAAGGTGCGACGCGATCTGAAACTTACCGGTGTCGATCGGGCGCAAAGCCTGCCCGCTGCGCCCAAGGGGATCACCTTGCAAGGCGGTGTCGAGATGGAAGACCTGCCATTTCCCGACAACCGGTTTTCTGCCGTCACCAGCCAGTTTGGCTTCGAGTACGGCGATGTTACCCGAATAGCGGCCGAGATTGCGCGCGTGCTGCAACCGGGCGGCGTTCTGGGCCTTGTCACGCATCGGCTGAATGGCCCTATCGTCGCGCATAACCGCAAGCGGCGCGAACAGATCCGGTGGGCGATTGAGAAACGGGGTCTGCCAACACAAGCGCGAAGAAGCCTGGCGCTGCGCAAGGCAGGCAACGCTGCTGTTCCGCTCGCGATAGAGGAAGCACCCGCAAAGGGCGCGGAGGTACATGGCGAAGGCTCTGCCGCCTGGGAAATTGCCGAAGCGATCCGCCAGACATTGCATCTGGGCCGGAACGACGATCCCGAACGGGTTGCTGCGGTACTCGACGATATCGAGGCGCAGGCCGCGAACGAACTGGGCAGCATTACCTCGCTCGAAGCAGCGGCCACGGTTGCAAGCGATGCCGACAGCATGATCGATGTGCTGGCCGAAGCAGGCCTGAAATTGCGCGACGAGGCGATGCTGACCGATGGCCGCTCGCCCGACCCGTTCGCCGATTACCGCACCTACACGCTGGCAGGCTAGGCGGCGGCTGCATTCGGCCGCGCTAATGGGCTGCTGATAGCAAATTTGTTACACGCACAAAAAGGCGGGAGACCCGAAGGTCCCCCGCCCCTTTTTTGCGAATGTTCGCTCGGTCTGCCGCCTAGAAGCGGAACAGGACCGATGCGAAGAAGTCGCGACCCAACACGTCGTAGGTCGACGGGTAGGTGTTGGCCTGTTCCTGGTTATCACCCAGCAGCAGCGAGTTTGGACGATTGGTGACAACCCCATTCGCGTCGAACTGAGGCGTACCCGGCAGGGTGTCGAACACGTTGTTCACACCAACCGTAAAGGTCACCGACTCGCGGAAGTCGTACGAAAGCGTCAGATCGATGAGATCGTAGGCGCCGATACGCTCGATGCCGTTGAACTGGGCGTAATCAACCGTATCGTCATCGTCGTCCACTGCGGACAGGTGACGCCAGCGGGACGAGAAGGTCAGAGGACCATCGACATAGCTGGCACGAGCCGTCCACTTGAATGACGGGATCGGCTCACCGCACTCGAGGCCGAACTGGCCGGCACACTGGAGCACGTCAGCACCTTCAAAGGCTTCGAACTCATACTTTTCGGTCCACGTTCCAAGGAACGAGAAGTTGAGATCCGATGCACCATTTCCGAGCGCGGAGAAGGGCAGGTCGAGACCGTAGGACACCTGAAGGTCGATACCGGACGTTCCGAGCGTCGCGATGTTCTGACCACCCAGGAGCGGCGGGTTCGCCGTCGTGATGACGCCGTTTTCACGGATCGAGCTGCCACCGAAGAACGGAGCACAGACCGTGTCGTTCTGGTCCTGCACCTGGTTGAAGCACAGGTCGAACGCCGTGGAGAGACCGATCGTGGTGATCGCATCGTCAATCGTGATGTCGAAGTAGTCCGCCGTGACTGTCAGGCCGGGAACGGCCAGCGGCTGCAGCACCACACCGAAGGTGTAGCTGTCGGACGTTTCTTCGAACAGGTCGGGGTTCTGTCTCTTATACACATCTCCGAGCCCACGAGACTAGGCATGATCTCGT
>CAJXTZ010000076.1 GCA_913061345.1 uncultured Erythrobacter sp. | reverse complement strand
CGTTTACGGCGTGGACTACCAGGGTATCTAATCCTGTTTGCTCCCCACGCTTTCGAACCTCAGCGTCAATACCTGTCCAGTCAGTCGCCTTCGCCACTGGTGTTCTTCCGAATATCTACGAATTTCACCTCTACACTCGGAATTCCACTGACCTCTCCAGGATTCTAGTCTAGCAGTTTCAAGGGCAGTTCCGGAGTTGAGCTCCGGGATTTCACCCCTGACTTAATAGACCGCCTACGTTCGCTTTACGCCCAGTATTTCCGAACAACGCTAGCTCCCTCCGTATTACCGCGGCTGCTGGCACGGAGTTAGCCGGAGCTTATTCTCCAGGTACTGTCATTATCATCCCTGGTAAAAGAGCTTTACAACCCTAAGGCCTTCATCACTCACGCGGCATTGCTGGATCAGGCTTTCGCCCATTGTCCAATATTCCCCACTGCTGCCTCCCGTAGGAGTCTGGGCCGTGTCTCAGTCCCAGTGTGGCTGATCATCCTCTAAGACCAGCTATGGATCGTCGCCTTGGTGAGCCTTTACCCCACCAACTAGCTAATCCAACGCGGGCCCATCTAAAGGCGATAAATCTTTGGTCCGAAGACATTATTTGGTATTAGCAGCGATTTCTCACTGTTATTCCAAACCTAAAGGCAGGTTCCCACGCGTTACGCACCCGTGCGCCACTCACCCCGAAGGGTTCGTTCGACTTGCATGTGTTAGGCATGCCGCCAGCGTTCGTTCTGAGCCAGGATCAAACTCTCAAGTTTGTGTCACTCACTTCACCAGCACGGACCGAAGTCCGCTAACCGGCAAGGCAAGAGCTTCAAGGAGCCGATACCTGCACTGTCAAACGTAATGGATACGAATGAACATGCATCATCACAGACCGAACGTGGTGTCCGATCAGGATGTGGCGTCGGCTTATTTAACAGGTATCCGGAGCCTTAAAACCCCCGGACCTGGCGCCGTCGCCCACATGTCCCTTCATCAAAAACTAACAATGTCAAAGAGCCGCTCAACAATATCAAAGCGGACAGCTAAGGGTTCCCCGATTTGCACCGGGGGATCCGGCTATCCGTTCGTGTTGGCGACCGAAGCAGTGAAGAGCGGCGAGGCCGTCTGCTCTGCGTCGGTGGAGCCCATCTAGGCGGGCATCGGGATTCGGTCAACGGGGTTTTTGCAATTTTCTTTCAGATTTTGCATTTTTCTCCCTGAACCATTGAAAATAAAAGGAACTTTGCCCGAACCGCGCGACGTATCTCGTCGGCCCTAAAGGGGTCTGGGGGGCATCTTTGGCCGATATCTCCGATTTCAAGGCGTGAATCCTGCGATTCAGGGTCGGATTCTGCACTCGCGACCGCTGCAGCATCATCTGAATCGACAATTCGAGTCGTGCCTTAACGCTCGAATCGCGAATCCCCTCGTCATTGAGGCAATCTTTACGCCCGCGCGGTTAATGCGCGCAGGTAATGAGCACTCATCACCCTTATGTGCCCCACTCACCTTCTACGCGTGCGCCTGCGCGCGTAGCCGTGATCGTGCCTGCCTATGGTGTGGCGCATCTTCTGGGAGAGGCGCTGGAGTCGCTGAAGGCGCAGACCATGACCAACTGGGAATGCATAGTGGTCGATGATGGCGCGCCTGACGATGTGGCAGGCGCTGTCGCACCTTTTCTTGTCGATCCGCGCATCACTTTTCTGCGCACAGACAACCGCGGCGTATCCACTGCGCGCAACCGCGCTATCGCCGAGACGCACGCACCGTTCATTACTCTTCTGGATGGCGACGATATCCTGCGGCCAGAATACCTTGCCCATACCTGCGCCGCGCTGGAAGCGGACCCACCTGCGCGACTCGTCACCGTGAATGCCCGGATTTTCGGAGCCGTTCCGCACGAACGCTTGTGTTTTAGCGGACTTCAGGGAAGCGGCGACGGAATTCGCGGATCGTTGAACGATGTCCTGGATCGCAGTTTCGGGGTCTATATAGGCTCCACCTTCCGCCGCGCCGATTTCGATGCGGTGGGCGGATTCGATCCTTCCATGACCCATGCCGAGGATTTCGATCTGTGGGTGCGGCTGATGCTGCTGGGTGGACATGCGCTTTATATAGACAAGGTGTTGGCCGACTACCGGGTGCGCGGACAATCGGCCTCCGCGTCCGAAATGAAAATGCTGAAAGGCAATATCCAGACCTTCGAGAAGGCGCTGGGGCAGTTGGACGATGATGCACCGGAAGCTGACACCGCCCGTTTCATGATGGAAGAGAATCGCCGCCACCTGCGATTCACTCTCGCGGCGGACCGGATCATCGATGGCGAGACGTCTGCCCTGGCCGAACTGAAAGCCAGTGCGGGGCCCGAGCTTGGTAAGGTGTGGCGGTTCTACTTTGCATTGTGGAACGCAGTCCCCTCGCTTGCCCCGCCGATGCTGGCATTGCGCCGTCGCCGCAACGCGCGCGGAGCCGGTGCGCCCGAGGTCGAAGCGTCCATCCCGCGCCAGGCCCTTTCCACATGAGCGCGCCGAACATGAGCGTTCGGGGCGCGGCCCTGCTGGCGATGGCCAGCCAGATGGGTGCCTTTGCCATACAGTTCGCGGCCAGCGTGATCCTGGCGCGCTGGTTCATCGATCCGGACGAACTTGGCCTGTTCACCATCGCCTTTTCCTTCGTGTCGCTGCTGGCGGTGCTGCAGGAGTTCGGCATCAACCGCTACGTCGCGGGCGAGGCCAATCTGGATGACGACGGGATTCGCACCGCCTTCACTGTTTCGTTGGCGATAAGCTGGGGAATCGCCGCAGCATGCGTATTGCTGAGCTGGCCTGCTGCTGCCTTTTACGACCTTCCCGGATTGCTGCCGTTATTGCTGGTGGTGGCGGCCAGCTATTTCTTCGTACCGCTGGCCACTGTGCCCATGGCGCTGCTGCACCGAACAATGGATTTCAAATCGAACACCATGATCGAGATCGGCGTGGTGCTGACCAATGCAGCTGTTGCCATATCGCTGGCGTGGCACGGCTATGGTGCGATAGCCCTGGCCTGGGGCGCCTTCGCACAGCAAGTGGCGCGCGCTGCCATCGCGCAATGGCGGGTGGGCGGACGCCTGCCCATTCCGCCGCGCCTCGAGGGGGCGATGCCGGTTCTACGCTTCGGCGGCTTTTCCACCGTGCTTAACGGATTGTCACAACTGGGATCACGCTTGCCCGAACTGCTGATCGGGCGCCTGCTGGATACCGTGGCGGTCGGCCTGTTCGCCCGCGCCTATGGGCTGGCGTGGCAGTTGCGCTGGCTGGTCTCGGGCGGGATGACAACCGTATTCTACCCAGCCTTTGCCAGGTTCCGCGACCGGGGCGATCCGCTGGGACCGCATTACGAGCGGGTGACCGCCAGCTTCACCGCGATCACGTGGCCCGCCATGGCGGGGTTGGCCGCATGCGCGGTACCGGTGGTTGGCATATTGTATGGTGAGCGCTGGCTTGGCGCAGCGCGGCCACTGGAATGGATCGCCATGTCGCAGATCCTGATGATCGCCCTGCCCCTGCATGTGGAACTGCCCATCCTGCTGAACCGGATGCGGCCCCTGTTGTGGCGCTTCGGACTGGATACCGCCGTTTCCGTTATCCTGCTGGCCGTCGGCGCATGGTTCTCCTTGGAGGCGGCGGCGGCGAGCCGGGTGGCCTACGGCGTTGCATGGTTGTTGATCCATGCGCCTTTCCTGCAATCGGTAGTGGGCTTCACCTGGCGCGGTCTCGTTCGCATCTGGCTGCAATCGGCGCTGGTTACGGGCGTGGCGATCTTGCCGGTGTGGCTTTCCTATGTATGGATTGCACCCGCAGCCGACGCGGGCTTCGGGCAAGTTTTCGGAGCCGCGATGGTGGGCGTTGCCGCGTGGCTGGTGACTTTGCGCCAAATACGGCACCCTGCCTATACCGAGATCCACCATTTCGCCGCGCAGGCACTGGATCGTTTTGGCTGGAGTGCCTTCGTCCCCTCACCGCGCGCCTCGCAACAGTAGGGCGAGCGATTTGGGCCATCGGCCCGCGCGTGGTATCATGGTGCGAAGCCCGCCGCCGATGGGACACGTCCGACGGGTGGGAGAAAAACCATGCCAAGGAATACCGCGGCAATTGCGTTGGCTCTGTTTCCTGCGCCCCTCCTGTCGATGGCTGCCTCTGCCCAGACACCAGACATCCGGCACGAAAGCCCTGCCTCGGCGCCTTTAGGCACCGCTTCCTCTGCCGAGATTGCCGAAGCGCGCATTTTCATCGACACGATTGCCATGCGGATCGAACGCTATCGCCGAATGACGGTACCGGTCACCATCATGGGGCAAGGCCCGTTCGATTTCATGGTGGATACAGGGTCGCAGACAACCGTTCTTTCCCATGCACTGGCCGAGCAGTTACAGCTGACGGATCGCCGCTCCGCCATGCTGGTAGGCATGGCCAGCCGCCGCGCGGTGCAAACTACGATGGTACCCGATTTTATCCTTGGCGAACGCAGTATGACAATCCGCACCGCGCCACTGATCGAAAAGTCCCATATCGGAGGAGCCGACGGTATCATCGGTCTCGATACATTGCAGGACCAGCGCGTGCTGCTGGATTTCGCAAAGGGCGAGATGCACATCTCCGAAACCTTGGGGGCCGGTGGAACAGGCAGTTACGATATTATCGTGCGCGCGCGCGAGAGGCTGGGCCAGCTTATCATCCACCGCGCCACGATCGACGGCGTTAGCGTTGCCGTGATCGTCGACACCGGCGCGCAAGGGTCGTTCGGCAATCTCGCTCTTGAAGAGAGACTGCGCCGCGGCCAGCGATTGAGCGACGCGCTGATGACCGACGTGAACGGCGTGCACATAAGCGGCATCACCCGGATCGCCCGCCGGCTGGAAATGGGCTCGGCACAAATCAACAATGTGGCGATCTCGTTTGCCGATTCCCCCACTTTTCATGCTCTTGGCCTGGCAGACCGGCCCGCGCTGGTTCTCGGAATGAACGAGCTACGTCTGTTCAAGCGGGTGGCCATAGACTTCCGCTCGCGCCGCGTCCTATTCGACCTGCCGGGCGATATTACGACAGACCAGAACTGGAACTTCAACCAACGCGCGACCCGCCTGCGCGATTGAAATGGGTTCGGGGCCCTGGGCACTGGCACCAAAGAAGGTCTTGTCGCCGCAGGGTAAAACCCCCACCTTGCGCGGGTTGTGAGAGATTTCGGCGATCGAACTGCCAGCAAGACGGCGACTGGCGAAAACGCCGATTGGGCAACCGTGCGCCGCTTCCTGCCATATCTCTGGCCGAAAGGTCGCTCCGATCTGAAGCGTCGCATCATCGGCGCCGGCATACTGGTGGTGCTGGCCAAGGTGATCGTGCTTACCCTCCCGTTTGCCTATGCGCGTGCGGTGGATACGATGGCCGCCGATGGCGACCCTGCCGTGTGGGTCGCGATGGCGCTGGTGGTTGCCTATGCCGCCGGGCGCTTCGGCAGCGTGTTGTTCGACCAGTTGCGCAACATCACCTTCAACCGTGTGGGGCAGGATGCCGTCTTCGGTCTGACCGAGGATGTCTTCGCGCGGCTGCACCAGCTTTCACTGCGTTTCCACCTTTCGCGCCGCACGGGCGAAGTGACGCGAGTGGTGGAACGCGGCACGAAGTCGATCAGCTCAATGCTGTATTTCCTGCTGTTCAACATCGCCCCCACCGCCATCGAACTGGTGGTGGTGAGCGTGATCTTCTGGACTATCTTCGGATGGGAACTGGTGGCTGCCACCGGCGTGACTGTGGTGACATTCATCTGGGTGACGCAGGCCATTACGGAGTGGCGGGTGAAGCTGCGCAAGGAAATGAACGATCTCGACGGGCAGGCGATGGCCCGCGCGGTGGACAGTCTGCTGAATTACGAGACAGTGAAATACTTCGGCGCCGAAGCGCGCGAGCGGGAACGCTATTCGCGCAGCGCAGGTGCCTATGCCGAGGCCGCCATCAAGACCGAAAATTCGCTGGGCCTGCTCAACATCGTGCAGGCGGTCATTCTCAACCTGATGATGGGCGGAGCGATGGCCTGGACCGTGTGGGGGTGGTCGCAAGGCAGGCTTTCTCCCGGCGACCTGGTGCTGGTGAACACCTATCTGATGCAGCTGTTCCGTCCCCTGGACATGCTGGGCTGGGTCTATCGCACCATCCGACAGGGTCTGATCGACATGGCCGACATGTTCGGCCTGCTGGACAAGCCGGTGGAGGTCGAAGACAAGCCCGGTGCGCCCGCGCTGATCGTGAAACGCCCTGGCGTGACGTTCGAGAATGTCAGCTTCGGCTATGACACAGAGCGCCAGATCCTGTATGGCCTCAGCTTTGAAGCACCGGCGGGCAGCACCGTGGCGCTGGTGGGACCATCGGGTGCGGGCAAGAGCACCATCGGCCGTTTGCTGTTCCGCTTCTACGATCCGTGGGAAGGACGCATCTGCGTGGATGGGCAGGATATTTCACTGGTGACGCAGGAAAGCCTGCGCCGCCTGATCGGGATCGTGCCGCAGGACACCGTGCTGTTCAATGACACCATCCGTTACAACATCGCCTATGGCAGGGACGATCCTTCGGACGAGCAGGTGCAACGTGCCGCTGAGGATGCTTCCATCCTGCCCTTCATTCAGGAGCTGCCGAAGGGCTTCGATACCGAGGTCGGGGAGCGTGGATTGAAACTCTCGGGCGGGGAAAAGCAGCGTGTGGCCATCGCCCGCACCCTGCTGAAAGACCCGCCGATCCTGCTGCTGGACGAGGCGACAAGCGCGCTCGACAGCCGGACCGAACAGGATATTCTGGCGACGCTGAAACGCGTTAGCGCAAACCGCACCACCATTGCCATCGCCCACCGGCTTTCCACCATTGCCGATGCCGATCTGATCAATGTCATGGAAAGTGGCCGCATCGTGGAGCAGGGCAACCATGCCGATCTGCTACGCCATGATGGCCTCTACGCCGAAATGTGGAGCCGGCAGCAAAGCGAGGACAGCGAAAGCCGCGAAGCTGCAGAATAACGCGTGTTCCGGCATCGCAAGGGATACCGGAACACGCGGTGTCCTCGCCTCAGCCGCCCATCGCAGGAACTTGCGGGTCGAACAGGTCAAGCTGGTCGGCCGGGATCACTTCCACATCGGGACGGATAGTGCGCAATTCGTCGATGAAGGCATCGGCATTACCCACGATGATTACCGAAACCTGATCCGGATCGAAATAGGTTGCCGCCGCCTGCGAGGCAGCTGTGGTATCAACGGTTTCCAAGTTCTGGGCATAGCGGGCCACCTCTTCAGGTTCGACCCCGAGGGTGAGCAATTCAGCGATGATGCCGTTGAACCCGGATGACGTTTCCAGGCTGCGAGCATAACCACCCTGCAGATAGAGACGGCGACGATCGAGCAGGTCGTCCGTCAGCGGCTCTTCACCAATCCGGTCGAACTCGGCCAGCATCACTTCCACAACCTGCGGCACCGTTTCGTTCGCCGTTTGCGAACTTGCCTGCAACAACGGATCCTCGCGCAGGCTGCCGAGGCCCGAGTAGGCCCCGTAGGACAGCGCGCGTTTGGTGCGGATTTCCTCGAACAGACGCCCGCTGGAACCCCCGCCCAGCACCGCATTGGCCAGCAACAACGGGAAATAGGCATCACTGGTACGTTCCGGCCCGCGTCCCACCAGCCGTACGGCGGCCTGCCCGGCGTCGGGCATGTCGATCACGACTGTGCGCGGCGATTGCGCGTCACCGGCCCGATTCTCGATTTCGGTGGGTGCGGGGCGATCGCTGGTCCAGTTGCCGAACAGGTCTTCGGCAAGGGCGAACGCCTGTTCGGGCGCGATGCCGCCGCTAACGATTACCTGCATGGCGCCGGGGTGCCAGTAGGTCTGCCGGTGTTCCAGCAGGTTCTCCCGGCTGATGGCAGCCAGCGACACGGGCGTACCGCCGCTGATGGAGCCGTAAGGCGCATCGCCGTAGAGCACCGGGCGCGTGACCATGCCTGCAAGCGCGGAAG
>CAJXTZ010000075.1 GCA_913061345.1 uncultured Erythrobacter sp. | reverse complement strand
TCGGCAGCGTCAGATGTGTATAAGAGACAGTTCCAGCATTGACGGTGATCGCCGCGCTGGTGCTATGGCTTCACCGCGCGAACATCGCTCGCCTCCTGCGGGGCGAGGAACCCAAGATAGGTCAGGGCGAATGAGCGGGGCAGCGGCCCTTTCCCAGGAAGAGGCTTTTGCCCGTATCCGCCTGCTACGTTCGGCCAACATCGGGCCGGTCAGCTATGCCCAGCTCCTGCGTCGTTTCGGCAATGCGCAAGAAGCTGTCGAGGCCTTGCCCGACCTCGCTGCCCGAGGGGCGAAGCGAAACTACAAGGCTGCGGAGCGCGAACGGATCGAGCGAGAGGTTCAGGCTGCTCGCAAAGCAGGAGCACGCTACTTATTCCACGATCAGCCCGATTACCCGGCCAACCTGGCCGCGCTTGATGGCGCGCCCCCTATCGTCACCATGCGCGGCGATCTTTCGCTGGCGTCGAAGCCGTGCGTGGCGATGGTCGGCGCGCGCAATGCCTCTGCCGCCGCGGTGAAACTGGCGCGGGATTTCGGGCGTGAACTGGCAGCGGAAGGTTTCGTCATCGTCTCCGGTGTAGCCAAGGGCATCGACGGTGCCAGCCACGAAGGCGCGATGCCCAGCACCATCGGCGTGATCGCCAGCGGTATCGACATCGCCTATCCCGCGCAGCACGCAAAGTTGCAGGAGCAGATCGCCAGCGAAGCGCTGCTGATCGCCGAGGAACCGCCGGGTACAGAGCCGCGCGGCCAACAGTTTCCCAAGCGCAACCGCATCATCGCCGGTCTGGCGGTGGGGACGCTGGTCGTGGAAGCCGCGCCAAAGTCCGGCTCGCTGATCACCGCGCGGCTTGCGGGCGAAGCCGGACGTGAGGTGATGGCGATACCGGGCCACCCGGCAGACAGTCGATCCCATGGCTGCAACCAGTTGATCCGCGAGGGGGCGGTGCTCGTACAGTCGCCGGATGACGTAGCGGAACTGCTTTCGGGTTTCGATGGCCGTCCGCGCTCTTCGGTGCGCGAAAATGCGCTGGATTTCGTCTTCAGCGAAGCGGACGACGAGATGCCTGCAGACGATATCGCGGCCATCCTTTCTTCGGCCCCTGTGTCGGTAGACGAGCTGGTCCGCCAGACCGGAACCACGCCGGGTACTGTGCAAATGGCGTTGCTGGAGCTGGAAATCGCCGGCCGGTTGGAACGCCATGCCGGGGGGAGAGTAAGCCTTGCCTGATACCCGCAAAGCCTCCGCCACTTTCGCGCGCCGCGTTTACATCGTAGCGGCAATCTACGGATTTCTGGCCGTTCCGGCGCTGTACTTCATCGATGCACCCGATCCGCACCGGTTGCTGTATTTCGCTTTCGCGGGAATTGCCTTGGTCTTCCAAGGTGTTTTTTTGGTGATTGCGCGCGAACCGACGAAATACGCCGCGTTCGTTCCGCTGACAGTGTTCGAGAAGATCAGCTTCGGCATTCCCGCGCTTGCCTTCTGGTCGCAAGACCAGGCGGCGGAGAACATGGCGTTGGGCGGGGCGATCGATATGGTGTTTGCCGGACTGTTCTTGATTGTATGGCTGAAGCTGCGAAAGGCCGCTTGACGAATCTTTGCGAAGCGCACCACCCTCGCGCGCACATACACACGTAAGGCACACGTTAGGCCCATTCGCGCGATCAGCGTCAGGAATATACGGAACCACAATGCAGCTTGTTATCGTAGAATCGCCAGCCAAGGCGAAAACCATCGAAAAATATCTGGGCGGAGACTTCAAGGTTCTCGCATCCTACGGGCATGTGCGCGACCTGCCGCCCAAGGACGGCTCTGTCCGCCCGGACGAGGATTTCGCGATGGACTGGGAAGTCTATTCCGATCAGCGCAACCGGGCGCAGGTGAAAGCCATCGCCGATGCCGCGAAAGGCGCGGACCGTCTTGTGCTGGCGACTGACCCTGACCGTGAAGGCGAGGCGATCAGCTGGCACGTGATGGACCTGCTGAAGAAGCGCAAGGCGCTGCCGACGAAGGTTGACCGTGTTACATTCAACGCGATTACCAAGCAGGCTGTGACCGAGGCGATGAAGGCCCCGCGCGAACTGGATCAGGACTTGATCGACGCCTACCTTGGTCGCCGCGCGCTGGATTACCTGTTCGGCTTTACCCTCTCCCCCGTATTGTGGCGCAAGCTGCCCGGCGCGAAATCGGCAGGACGCGTGCAATCGGTGGCATTGCGGCTGATTTGCGAACGCGAGCGCGAAATCGAGGTTTTCAAGGCGGACGAGTACTGGTCCGTTACCGCGAAGATGGAGCAGGACGGTACCGGCTTCGATGCCCGTCTCGTGCGCTTTGACGGCAAGAAGCTGGAGCGGTTGTCCATTGGGGACAAGGGCACGGCAGACGCTGCGAAAGCCGCGGTAGAGCAGGGCGCTTTCACCGTGGAGGAAGTCGAGACAAAGCCGCTCAAACGCAATCCTGCCCCGCCGTTCACCACATCAACCCTGCAACAGGAAGCTTCGCGCAAGCTGGGCTTCTCCGCCAGTCACACCATGCGCTGCGCGCAATCGCTGTACGAGGCAGGCGCGATTACCTACATGCGTACCGATGGCGTGCAAATGGACATGAGCGCGATCATGGCCTGCCGCGATGCCATTTCGGAACGGTATTCAGAGGAATACCGCCCGGAAAAACCGCGCTTCTATTCCACCAAGGCCAAGAACGCGCAGGAAGCGCACGAGGCGATCCGCCCGACGAACTTCAGCAGCGACCGCGCCGGTTCGGGCGACGAAGCCAAGCTATACGACCTGATATTCAAGCGCGCCATGGCGAGCCAGATGGCTACCGCCCAGCTTGAACGCACCACCGTCACCATGCGCGATCCAACCGGCAAGCACGAATTGCGCGCCACCGGACAGGTGGTGAAATTCCCCGGCTTCCTGGCGGTCTATTCCGAAAGTTTCGACGAGAAGTCCGAGGAAGACGACGACAACCTGCTGCCAGTAATGCGCAAGGGCGATGCCCCGGCGAAAAAGGCCGTAGAAGCCTTGCAGCATTTTACCCAGCCGCCGCCGCGCTTTTCCGAGGCGTCGCTGGTGAAACGCCTAGAAGAATTGGGCATTGGTCGACCGTCGACCTATGCTTCCACCATCCAGACCCTGCGGGATCGCGACTATGTTCGGATGGAAAAAAACCGTTTCTTCGCAGAAGATTCGGGTCGTCTTCTCACGGCGTTTCTCGAACGTTTCTTCCCTCGCTATGTCGCCTATGATTTCACCGCCAGCATGGAAGACGAGCTGGACGAAGTTTCCGGCGGGCGAGCGCAATATAAAACGCTGCTCGAACAGTTCTGGCGCGACTTCAAGCCCAAGAGTGACGAGGTAATGGAACGCCAGCCTTCGGAAGTGACCGAAGTGCTGGACGAGTTTCTTTCCGATTTCCTGTTCCCCGAACGTGAGGATGGCCATCACCCGCGCTGGTGTCCGTTGTGCGCGGAACAGAACCGCGAGGGCGGGGAACTGCACTTGCGCGGGGGGCGCTATGGCGCCTTCATCGGTTGCGTCAATTACCCCGAATGCACGTTCCGTCGCAAGTTCGGCCAACCCGGCGGCGACGATGGCAGCGACGATGGCATTATGGGAGAAGACCCGGAAACCGGTTTGCCGGTCGAGCGCAAGTCCGGACGGTTCGGCCCTTATGTGCAAACGGGCGAGGGCAAGGAAGTGAAACGCGCCTCGATCCCGAAGGATATCGACGATTTCGATCTGGAATGGGCGTTGAAGCTGCTCGCCCTGCCGCGCGTGATTGGCCAGCATCCCGATTCCGGAAAGGATATCGAGGCGGGTCTGTGGCGCTATGGTCCGGCCGTTCGGCACGACGGCACCTACGGAAAGCTGCAGAATACCGCGGAAATATTTGAAATAGGCATGAACCGCGCGGTGGATTTGCTCGCACAGTCCGCCAAGAGCAAGGGTGGCCGCGGCAGCCGTGAACCGCTGAAGGTACTCGGCAAGACGGAAGCGGGCGAAGAGGTGAAGCTGATGGATGGCCGGTATGGCCCTTACATCACCGATGGGAACGTGAACGCGACGCTCCCCAAGGAGAAGGACAAGGACGCGCTGACGCTGGAAGAGGCGCTGGTGCTGATCGCGGAAAAGGCAGCCAAGGCTCCCGCGAAAAAGAAACGCAAGGCACCGGCGAAAAAGAAGGCCCCGGCAAAGAAAAAGGCGGCTGCGAAAAAGAAGGCACCTGCCAGAAAGAAAGCCCCCGCGAAGAGCGAGAGCGAGGGCGAGTAGTGGCAAAAGAACAGTTCTCCCGCCATAAGCAACCCTGGAAATCGGACGAAGCAGCGCAACTAAAAATGCTGGCTGCCAAGGGCCAGGGATTGAAGCAGATCGCCAAGGCTCTGAATCGCAGTGAAGAATCGACGCGCGATTTCGCCAAGAAAAACAAGATCGCGATCGCCAAGAAACGTTGATCTGCCCGGGCTGACTATCTGCGTGATATGTGCACTTGCGAAAAGCCTTCGGCGTTCGCAATTATAAGCGATGAACGAGCAGGGGTATATCCATCCTGGTTCCGAAAGGGGCAGGGTGACGGACGAACACGTCGGCTTGCCCAAGCCGCGCCGCTGGTTTGCCATTGTCGCCATCAGTTTCGGTACGGCCGTGTTGGTACTGGATGGTTCGATTGCCAACGTCGCTCTGCCCACGATCGCGCGCGATCTTGGCGTAAGCGAGGCGGCGGTGACCAACGTGGTGACGGTGTATCAACTGGTACTGGTGATGCTGTTGCTGCCGTTTTCCTCGTTTGGCGACAGGTTGGGTCACAGACGACTGTACCAGGCGGGGCAGGTGCTATTCATGCTCGCCTCTGCCGCGTGCTATTTTGCCGACACTTTCACCATCTTGCTGCTGATGCGTGCAGTTCAGGCGATTGGTGCTGCGATGGCGCTGAGCGTTTCGGCGGCGATACTGCGGCAGATTTATCCCGCTTCGCAACTGGGGGCAGGGCTGGGGCTGAACAGCGTGATCGTTGCAAGCTCCGCCGCTCTCGCGCCCACACTGGGCGGATATGTCGTCGGCAACCTTCCATGGCAGCTGGTGTTCGTCGCCGCCGCGCCGCTGGCACTCATATCGCTGCTGCTGGGCCGTTTCCTGCCCGAACCGGAACCCCGTAAGCAGCCCCCCAAATGGAAAAGCGGCGTGCTTAGCGCGATTACCATGCTGCTGCTGGTGGGCGGTATTCAGCTTGGCACGCATGATGCGCTGGCATGGGGCGTTGCGGCGTTCACGCTGGGCATCGTCGCGCTGTACCTGTTGGTCCGCCGCGAAAAGCGCCGCGATGCACCGGTGTTCCCGGTGGATCTGCTGGCAAAACCGGTGATCGGGCTGTCGGCGTTGGCCAACTTCACCAGCTCTATCGCCGCCGGGGCATTGATGTTGGCTTTGCCGTTCCGGCTCGAGATCGGCATGGGGTACGCGCCGCAAACCGTGGGCCTTTTGCTGCTGCCTTTCCCGCTGACGATGCTGGTGGTCTCGCCATTGGCTGGGTGGGCCTCGGACCGGATTGCCGCCACCAAGCTGGGCGTTACCGGCATGGGAATCGCCATTATCGGCTTTCTCTTTCTTGCAACCATGCCGGACCAGCCAGATGCGTTTGCCATTTCCTGGCGTTTGAGCCTCACCGCTCTTGGCTTCGGGCTGTTCTTCAGTCCCAACTCGCGTCTGCTGATCGGTCGCGCGCCAAGGGACAGGGCAGCTGCGGCAGGTGGTCTGTTGTCCACATCGCGGCTGTTCGGGCAGACGATGGCCGCCGTGGTCGTTGGCATCATACTGGCAGGCGGGCTGGGTTTGGGGCCGACGCCGCTCTACGTAAGTTGCGCGCTGGCGGTGGTGGCGGCAATGGCAAGTCTTGCGCGTTTTTCGCAAAGGGACAACCCGGCGAATGGGTGAATTCGGCTTAGACTTCTAGTGGGGGTAATATTTGTTGCGTTTCCAAGTGGTTATAAAGTCTTTGAAACAAGCGACTTAAGCGCGCCGCTTTCCAGGCAACAAGTTCCAGTTCTTCCATGGTCAAGCGTTTGCGCTCAAGAATCGCCTCCCTTGGTGTATTCCTCGGATAATGCTGAAAAGTTACTCCGCAATCCGGCATCACTTGCATTCGAGCATGTGCCACCAAGTTGCGAAGTTCTGAGTAGGCTTCCACACGGTTTAAAAATTGATCCGCCCACGACCGATAGGGCTGTAGCGGCCCAAATTGGAATACTTTACGTAGAAATTTGGTCTTTTTCGTGAGAGTGTGAGGAAACTCTGAGCGGATTTCGGAATAGATTTCAACACGCGAGCATCGAATCGCGATATCTCCCAAAGACCCCTCAATGTAGGCAAGCGCGGAGACGATCGTACCGCGAAATGACAGTGCCGCTTCGATATCAGCGCGAGGGACCCAAGGGTTTATCTCTACTGCATACGCGCTACGAGCCAAAGTCTTCGGAGGTTTCCGTAAATAGGTAGCGATAGGTTTTGAATAGTAATCGGACACGCTGAAACCTACTTGACCCAGTCTAGCCCGATTTCCTCGTAAACCTCGCGATTATCCGCCCACTTCTCGTCCACTTTGACGTGAAGGAACAGGTGGACCTTCACGCCCAGGATTGCGCTCAATTCGTTGCGCGCAGCCTCGCCGATTTCCTTGATGCGGCGGCCACCCTTGCCCAGCACAATGGGTTTCTGGCTGTCGCGCGCGATCACTATCTGCTGGCGCACTTCCACGCTGCCATCCTTGCGCTGTTCATAGCTTTCAGGCCGCACGGCGGCATCGTAAGGCAGTTCCTCGTGCAACTGCTGATATAGCTGTTCGCGGGTGACTTCAGCGGCAAGCAGGCGTTCGCTGGCGTCGGAAACCTGATCTTCGGGATAATGCCACGGGCCTTCGGGCATCAGGCCTGCCAGCGTATCCTTCAGTTCCGGAACGCCATCGCCGGTAAGGGCGGAGATGAAGTAGACTTCGCTGAAGTCGGCAAGCTCGTTCAGCTCTTGCGCCAGTTCCAGCAACGGTTCTTTCTTTGACCGGTCAACCTTGTTGAGCACCAGAATCTTGCGCTCCTTGCGGTCCTTCAACTGCTCCACCAGTGGCATCAGTTCGTGTCGACGCTGTTTGATCGGATCGACCACAAGCAGCACAGCATCGGCTGCCACCGCGCCTTCCCATGCCGCGCTTACCATCGCCCGGTCGAGGCGACGCCTGGGTTCGAAGATGCCAGGCGTGTCGACCAGGATCATCTGAGTGGAACCGTGCAGCGCAATGCCGAGCAGACGTGCGCGCGTGGTTTGCGCTTTCGCGCTGGTGATGGCGACTTTCTGGCCCACCAACTGGTTCACCAGTGTGGATTTGCCCGCGTTGGGCGCGCCGATCACGGCGACGACCCCACAGCGCGTTTCAGGTTCCTGGCTCATCCGTATTTCTCCATGAACAGCCGCGCGGCCTCCGTCTCGGCCTCTCGCTTGCCACTGGCAGTGGCTTCTACCGCGCCCACGTTATGCACGCTGACCTGCACAGTGTAGCGGCGGCTGTGATCGGGGCCGGACGTATCGACCACCTCATAATCCGGCGGGCGTCGCTGGTTGCCTGCCGCCCATTCCTGCAATGCGCTCTTGGGATGCTTGCGGCGACCCGTACTGCCATCGAACACTTCGCGCCACAGATTCCGGATCAGATCGCGAGTGGCATCGAAGCCTGCTTCGAGGAAATTTGCGCCCAGCAGTGATTCCATGATGTCGCCCAGGACATTGTCGCTGTTCTGCGCACCATCCTCTCGCGCCTGCTTGCCCAGTCGCACGTGATCCGGCGTGCCGATAGCGCGCGCGCGGCCCGCGCAGGTCTGTTTGCTGACGAGTGCGTTCAGGCGCTGCGCCAGCTTGCCTTCAGCGCTTTGCGAATGGTCGTACAGCCAGTCGGCAATCGTCAGCCCCAGCACGCGGTCGCCGAGAAATTCCAGTCGGTCATAATCCCTGGCTTCCCCGGTGCTGCCGTGGGTCAGGGCTTCGTACCAGCTGTCTCTTATACACATCTCCGA
>CAJXTZ010000074.1 GCA_913061345.1 uncultured Erythrobacter sp. | reverse complement strand
GGATCTGCGCCTTCACCACATACAGCGGCCCCGGCAGCTTCTTCGCACCCTCGACCGCTTCCTCCACGCTGAGCGCCGGATAGCCGGTGGGCACCGCAATGCCGAATTTCGCGAGCAGTTCCTTGGCCTGGTATTCATGGATGTTCATTCAGTTTCACCTTCCATCGTGAATTCTTCCCCGGCAGGTGGCATGTTGTGGCCCAGCAGGCGCAGCAGGTCTGCTGCCGCTTCAACGACATTGGTGCCGGGGCCATAGATGCCTTGCACGCCAGCCTTCTTGAGAAATTCGTAGTCCTGCGGTGGGATCACGCCGCCTGCCACTACTTTGATATCGGTTCGGTTTGCGTCGCGCAGGTGGTTGATTAATTCGGGGATCAGCGTCTTGTGACCTGCTGCTAGCGACGATGCGCCAACGGCATCCACCTCATGCTCAAGCGCCATTTTCGCGGTTTCTTCCGGCGTCTGGAAAAGCGGACCGGGGATCACCTCGAACCCCATGTCGGCGAAGGCCGATGCGATCACGTTAGCGCCGCGATCGTGTCCGTCCTGCCCCATCTTGGCGACGAGGATGCGCGGCTTGTGGCCGAGGCGATGGGCTACGGAACCGACGCCCTCCACCACCTGTGCATAGCGAGCATCGCCTTCGTAGGCAGACGCGTAAACGCCCTTAACCGGCGTGGGGACAGTGTCGTATCGGCCGAAGGCGTCTTCCATCGCCTCGCTGATCTCGCCCAGCGTTGCATCGGCACGTGCGGCCTCGACTGCCAGCGCCAGCAGGTTGGTTTCCTTATCGGAAGCCAGCCCTTCCACCTGCGAAGGCGGCAGCGGCACCCCCTTGTCGTCGCGCCCTCCGTTCAAGCTTGCCTCGCTGGCAGCGCTATCTACCCGCGCCCCGCGCGTGAGATTGGCAAGAGCCGCCTTCACTGCCTCGTTATCGCGATTGCGGCGCACCTTCTCGATGCGCGCGATCTGGCTTGCGCGAACCTTGTGGTTGTCGATATCGAGCGTGTCGATATGCGCCTCTTCATCGAGGCGATATTTGTTCACGCCCACAATCACCGTCTCGCCCTTGTCGACGCTGGCCTGCTTGGCCGCTGCCGCTTCCTCGATCCGCGCCTTGGGCATGCCGCTGGCAACGGCTGCGGTCATGCCACCGAGGCCATCGACCTCCCGGATCAACTCGCGGGCCTTTTCAACCAGTTCGTTCGTCAGGCTTTCGATATAATAGCTGCCGCCCAACGGATCGGCGACGTTGGTCACGCCGCTTTCTTCCTGCAGCACCAACTGCGTGTTGCGCGCAATGCGGGCGGAGAAGTCCGTCGGCAAGGCCAGCGCCTCGTCCAGCGCGTTGGTATGCAGGCTTTGCGTGCCGCCCAACACGGCGGCCAGCGCCTCCAGCGTGGTGCGGATCACGTTGTTGTAAGGGTCCTGTTCCTGCAGTGACACGCCGCTCGTCTGGCAATGGGTGCGCAGCATCTTCGACTTGGGGTTCTGCGCGCCGAGTTCGTCCATGATATCGTGCCACAATACGCGGCCTGCGCGCATCTTGGCGATCTCCATGAAGAAGTTCATGCCGATGCCCCAGAAGAACGACAGGCGTGGCGCGAAGGCATCGATATCGAGGCCTGTTTCCATCGCCCGCTTCACGTATTCCTTGCCGTCGGCAATAGTGAAAGCCAGCTCCTGCACGGCGGTCGCTCCCGCCTCGTGCATGTGATAACCGCTGATCGAAATGGAATTGAAGCGCGGCATGTTGGCCGAGGTGTATGCGATGATATCCGACACGATCCGCATCGATGGCTCTGGCGGATAGATGTAGGTGTTGCGGACCATGAACTCTTTGAGAATGTCGTTCTGGATGGTGCCAGAGAGCTTCTCCGCGCTCACGCCCTGGCGTTCGCCAGCCACGATATAGAACGCCAGCACCGGGATCACCGCACCGTTCATCGTCATCGATACGCTCATGGTGTCGAGCGGGATCTGATCGAACAGGATCTCCATGTCGCGCACGGTATCGATCGCGACGCCGGCCTTGCCCACGTCGCCCACCACGCGCGGATGATCGGAATCGTACCCACGGTGCGTAGCCAGATCGAAAGCGACCGACAGGCCCTTCTGCCCGGCTGCCAGGTTGCGACGGTAAAAAGCGTTCGATTCCTCGGCAGTGGAGAAGCCCGCATACTGCCGGATCGTCCAGGGACGCCCTGTATACATGCTGGCATAAGGGCCACGGGTAAAAGGCTCGAAACCGGGCAGACCGGGATCGAGACCTTCGGCATCCTGCGCACTATACACGGGCTGAACGTCGATCCCCTCAGCAGTATGCCAGGTTAGATCGCGGCCCTTCACTTCCTTCGAAGCTCTCGCCTGCCAGTCGGACTTTGTCGGTTTATCGGTCATAGCGGTAGGTTATCGTGCTTCTTCCACGGGTTTTCCAAGTGCTTGCCAGCAAGTTTGCGCAGCCCCAACGCGATGCGGCGGCGGGTGGAGTGGGGGTAAATCACCTCGTCGATATAGCCACGGCTTGCAGCGATGAAGGGATTGGCGAAGCGATCCTCGTATTCCTTCGTCTTCTCGGCGATCTTGTCCGGATCGTCGCGATCCTGGCGGAAGATGATTTCCACCGCGCCCTTCGCGCCCATCACGGCGATTTCGGCGGTGGGCCAGGCATAGTTCAGATCTCCGCGAAGGTGTTTCGATGCCATCACATCGTATGCCCCGCCATAGGCCTTGCGGGTGATGACTGTAATCTTGGGCACGGTCGCCTCGGCATAGGCGAACAATAGCTTGGCACCGTGTTTTATGATGCCGTTGTGCTCCTGCCCCGTGCCGGGAAGGAAGCCAGGCACGTCCACGAAAGTGACGATCGGGATGTTGAAGGCATCGCAGAAACGCACGAATCGCGCGGCCTTGCGGCTGGCGTCGATATCCAGCACACCCGCCAGCACCATCGGCTGATTGGCAACGAAGCCCACAGGGTTGCCCTCGATCCGGCCAAAGCCCGTTATGATATTGGCACCGTGCGCAGGCTGGATCTCGAAGAAATTGCCGTCGTCGACCACCTTCGAAATCAGTTCGTGCATGTCGTATGGCATGTTGGAACTGGCGGGAATCAGCGTGTCGAGGCTGTCCTCGCGCCGGTCCCACGGATCGTCGGTCGGCAGGTGCGGCAGCGGGTCACGGTTGCTTTCCGGCACGAAGCCGATCAGCTCGCGCGCAGCCAACAGCGCCTCGATATCGTTTTCCAGGGCAAGGTCGGCAACGCTGGTCTTGGTGGTATGCACCACCGCGCCGCCAAGGTCTTCCTGCGTCACCTCTTCGTTGGTGACGGTCTTCACAACCTCTGGCCCTGTCACGAACATGTAGGAGCTATCCTTCACCATGAAGATGAAGTCCGTCATGGCAGGCGAATAGACCGCCCCGCCCGCGCACGGCCCCATGATGAGACTAAGCTGCGGCACCACGCCGCTGGCCAGCACATTGCGTTGGAAAACCTCGGCATAGCCGCCAAGGCTTGCCACGCCTTCCTGGATGCGCGCGCCGCCGCTGTCATTCAGACCGATGACAGGCGCGCCCACCTTCATGGCGTTATCCATTACCTTGCAGATCTTCTCCGCATGGCGTTTTGACAAGGATCCGCCGAAGACGGTGAAATCTTGGCTGAAGACATAGACAAGCCGCCCGTTGATCGTGCCGCTGCCGGTGACCACGCCATCGCCGGTAATCTTCTGGTCCTGCATGCCGAAATCCACGCAATCGTGCTCGACATAGGTGTCCAGTTCCTCGAACGAGCCTTCATCCAGCAGCACATCCAACCGCTCGCGCGCGGTCAGTTTGCCCTTTGCGTGCTGGGCATCGATGCGCTTTTGCCCCCCACCCATGCGGGCGGCTTCGCGGCGGCGTTCCATCTCGGCAATATTGGCTGACATTGGCACCCTGAGAAAACTGATATCGACGACCCGGGGGATGGATGCCTTGCCCCTTTCCGTCCATTGCAAATTTGCAAATTTGCTAATCATGGATTTGCAAAGTATTCCCGCGTCCATGAAATACAATCGCAGACTTTTCGTAGGAGTGCACCTGCGAAGAATTAGGGAGAGCAAGGGCTATTCGCAAAAGAAGATGGCGGAAGTTCTCTCCATCAGCGCCTCCTATCTCAGCCAGATCGAGCACGATGACAGGCCTTTGACGGCAAAGCTGGCCGATAAGCTGGCCAGGCTCTTTCCTGTCGATTGGCAGGATGTGGCGCTGGACGATGCAGAACGTCTGACGAGCGCCTTGAGCGAGGCCGTGGAGGATCCTTCCTTCAGTCCGCCAATCGATATCGATTCTCTTGCGAAGCTCGCCCAGCAACACCCCGCTTTTGCGAAGCGCTATGTCGAGATGCACGAAGCTTATCGGCGCAATACCCAGCAGCTCGAAATGGCCGACGAGGCGATTTCGCAGGGCAACGCCACAGGCTCGCGGCTACCCTGGGAAGAGGTGCGGGACTGGTTCCATGTCTCGAACAACTACGTCGATCTGCTAGACCGATCGGCAGAAAGCCTCGCGTCCGGAATCAGTGGCCAGACGGGGCTGGTTTCAGCAGAAGCGCTGCAAAAGCACCTCGCGGAAGAACATGGTATCACCGTCAGTATAGAGCGTTCCGGTCAGCTTCGCCAGTTCGACCGACAGAAAAGCCTCCTGCGTATAGACGCAGGACAACCGCCCACGGGTATCCAGTTCCAACTGGCCTATCACGTCGCCGTCATGTCCCTTGCCGACACAATTTCCCAGATCGCGCGGGACGCAGATTTACGAACCGATGCTGCCCGCGAACTTCTGAAAGTCGGGCTTGCCAATTATGCCGCCGGGGCTGTCCTTATGCCCTATGAGCATTTTCGGCAGACAGCTCGGGAAAGTCGCCATGATGTCGATCGTCTGGCGTTGATTTACCGGACGAGTTTCGAACAGACCTGTCACAGGCTTTCTACGCTGCAGCGCGATGGATCCAGGGGGCTGCCAGTGTTCTTTTGCCGGGTCGACATGGCTGGAAACATAACCAAGCGCCACAGCGCGACGCGTCTGCAATTTGCGCGTTTTGGCGGGGCTTGCCCGTTGTGGGTCGTGCATGAGGCCGTCGCCATCCCCGACCGCATCCTCGTGCAACTGGCCGAGACGCCGGACGGTGTTCGCTATGTTTCCATGGCCAAGGGATTGATCAAGCCATCCGGCAGTTATGACCGCAATCCAAGACGCTACGCGGTTGCGCTTGGGTGCGAGGCGGCGCACGCCCGCGATTTCGTATATGCCGATTCAATCGATGTCACTTCGGCAGATGCCGCGATCCCGATCGGTGCCTCGTGTCGTATCTGCCCCCGTACGGGATGCAATCAACGCGCCTATCCTCCCAGCGATCAGATGATCAGGGTGGACCTTTATGATCGCGGTATTGTGCCCTATTCCATGCGGCAACGCGACTGAGGCCATCGCGTTTCGCAAAGAAGGGCTATTCACTCCAGAGGCTCGCCACCAGTGTGAATGATCGCATGGTGACGCATCATTCGGGCGTTGTCGGCGAACGAAGGATCGTTGCTACTGAAGCGTTTGTATGATCGCAGAAAAATCGCGGCTGCCATTGTTCTCGCGGTCGAAAGCCTCGTACATTTCGCGCGCCTGATCGCCCATCTGCATCTCGACACCAGCGGTCTGCGCTGCATCCATCGCAAGCTTCAGATCCTTGAGCATCAGCGCGGTGGCAAAACCGCCCTGATAATCATTGTCGGCGGGCGATTTGGGACCAACGCCCGGCACCGGGCAATAGCTGGTCATGGACCAGCACTGGCCGGAACTGACGCTGGAAATGTCGTAGAAGGTTTGCGGATCGAGGCCCAGCTTCTGCGCCAGGGCGAAAGCTTCTGCGGTACCGATCATCTGGATGCCCAGCAGCATGTTATTGCAAATCTTGGCCGCCTGCCCGTTGCCCGCATCACCAGCATGGATCACGGCCTTGCCCATATCCTGCAGGATCGGTTCGGCACGCCGGAATGCCTCCTCGCTGCCGCCGACCATGAAGGTGAGCGTTCCTGCATCGGCGGCGGCGATCCCGCCCGATACCGGCGCATCGACCATGTCGAGCCCCGCCTCGCGCGCCTTGGCCGCCGTTTCTCGTGCAGTAGCGACGTCGATCGTAGAACAGTCGATCAGAATGGCCTCGCGTGGCACCGCGTCTATCACCTGCGAGGTATAGGCGGAGAGCACGATCTGGCCGTTGGGCAGCATCGAAACCACCGCGTCGACGCCCTCGCAGGCTTCGGCGGCGGATGAGAAAGTTGCGCACCCCTTGCCTCGCGCGGCCTCCAACGCCGCGTCGCTCAGGTCAAATGCGCGCACCTCGTGCCCCGCCTTTACAAGGTTTGCGGCCATTCCGCCGCCCATGTTGCCAAGGCCGATAAAAGCGATCTTCATGTCAGCGTCCCTTCCACTTGGCTTCGCGTTTCTCGATGAAGGCCTTCATCCCCTCTGCCTTGTCCTCGCTGGCAGTCAGGATCTGGAACAGCCGACGTTCGTGAGCAAGGCCGTGCTCCAGCGTCGTCTCGAACGCTGCGTTCACCATTTCCTTGTTGGCCATTGCGGCCATCGGTGCCTTGCCGGCGATGGTGGCCGCGGTCTTCAACGCATCGTTAAGCAGTTCATCGTGCGGCACCACGCGCGCTACAAGCCCTGCACTCTCGGCTTCGGCAGCGTCCATCATGCGACCCGTCAGGCACAGTTCCATAGCTTTTGATTTGCCCACCGCACGGGTCAGGCGCTGGCTGCCGCCCATGCCGGGGGCGACGCCCAGGTTGATCTCGGGTTGACCGAATTTGGCCTTGTCACTGGCAAGGATGAAGTCCGCCATCATCGCCAGTTCACACCCGCCGCCCAGCGCAAAACCGTTTACCGCGGCGATCCACGGCTTGCGCGTGCCATGCACAACCTCTGTCTGCCATCCGGAGAAGAAGTCATCGATGTAGAATTCGACCGCCTGCTTGTCGGCCATTTGCTTGATATCGGCGCCGGCTGCAAAGGCCTTGTCGCCTGATCCTGTCAGCACGAGGCAACGCTGCGAGGCATCGGCGTTATAGGCAGCGAAAGCTTCGCCCAGTTCGCGCAGTACATCGGTGTTGAGAGCATTGAGCGCCTGCGGACGATTGAGCGTCACCAGCGTGACGGCATCGCGTTGTTCAACCAATATGTTTTCGTAACTCATAGCGGGGTCCATTCCTCGTTTGCCGGTAGCGGAGCGAAAATCGCATCGAGCAATTCATCGTCGACCGCTGCGGGCGTGGCAGGGTTCCATTGGGGATCGTTCGTCTTGTCAACGATTAGCGCGCGTACCCCCTCGGAAAAGTCGGGGCGTAGCAGGACACGGCTGGCGATGCGATATTCCTGGGCCATGTTCTCGGCGAAATCGGAAAGTTGGGCTGCTTGCGCCAGTTCACGCAGCGATACCTTGCACGCTTGGGGGCTCTTGGTACGCAGCGTCGCAAGTTCCTTCGCCGCCCAGTCGCTGTCGTCCGCTTCGAGACTTTCCAGCACCTCTTCCAACTGGTCGGAGGCGAAATGCCTTGCGATCCGGTCAGCATTGCCTGCAAGGCGCGCCTCGGGAGCGGCAGTCGAAAGCTCGGCCAGAATACCGTCTATCCGATCGGGATGCTGCGCTATGCGCGCCTTGGCTTCGGCCAGCCTATCATGCGGCAGGTAGTGCGTGGCAAGACCGGCCCACAGGCATTCCGCGCCGTCCAATCGAGCACCGGTAAGCGCCAGAAACTGGCCGATCCGACCACCCAGCCGCGACAGATACCAGCCTCCCCCCACATCGGGGAACAGGCCAATCCCCGTTTCGGGCATTGCAAAGCGCGTATTCTCGGTCGCCACGCGGTATTTCGCGGGCTGGCTGATGCCGACGCCTCCGCCCATGGTGATACCATCCATGAAAGCCACCACTGGCTTGGCATAGACAAACAGCTGGTAGTTGAGGCGATATTCATCGTAAAAGAAGCGGCGGCCAGCCACACCGTCGTCGCTGATGGCAGAATTGCGCAACAGGTTGATGTCGCCCCCCGAACAGAACCCGCGACCTTCTGCATGGTCGATCATTACCACCTGCACACAGTCATCATCGGCCCACGCCGTCAGGGCGGCGCTCATTGCCAGGCACATCTCGTGTGTCAGCGCGTGGATTGCCTTGGGCCTGTTGAGGGAGATGTGCCCCGCCGCGCCATGACGGTGTGCGTGTACGTCTTCGATATTCCCAATTTGCGTCATTGGCGCAGCAAATCCCTTCCCACGATCATGCGCATCACCTGGTTTGTGCCTTCCAGGATCGAATGTACGCGCA
>CAJXTZ010000073.1 GCA_913061345.1 uncultured Erythrobacter sp. | reverse complement strand
GCCTAGCGGAGCGGCGGCTCGTCGAAGCTGCGCAGTTTGCGGCTGTGGAAGCTGCCTTTTTCCTGGCTCAGCAGGTCCAGTGTTTCGATACCGATCCGCAGGTGCTGACTGATCGACCTTTCGTAAAAGGCGTTGGCCTGTCCCGGCAGCTTGATCTCGCCGTGCAGGGGTTTGTCCGATACGCACAACAGCGTGCCGTAAGGTACGCGGAAGCGATAACCTTGTGTGGCCACGGTGGCCGATTCCATATCGATAGCCACCGCACGGCTCTGGTTGAAACGCAGGGCAGAGCGGGTGAAGTGCAGTTCCCAGTTGCGATCGTCGGTCGTCACGACGGTGCCGGTGCGAAGCCGCCTCTTCAACTGTTCGTCGCTGTCGCCGGTGATCCGGCGCGCGGCCGTGAACATGGCGGTCTGCACTTCTGCAATCGGCGGAATGGGAATTTCCGGCGGGATGGCGCTATCCAGCACGTTGTCATCGCGCAGGTAGGCATGGGCCAGCACGTAGTCGCCGATGGTCTGGCTGGGGCGCAATCCGCCGCAATGACCGATCATCAGCCAGACTTCCGGTCGCAGCACGGCGATATGGTCGCAGATCGTCTTCGCGTTGGAGGGGCCGACGCCGATGTTCACCAGAGTAATGCCCGAATTGTCCTTCGCCACAAGGTGGTATGCGGGCATCTGGTGCTTGCGCCAGGTGCCGGCGGTCACGCGCTCGCGCGCGCCTTCCAGGTCATTCGCTTCGATCACGACACCGGGCGCGGAAAACCGCTCGTAACGGCTGTCTGGATCGGCAAGCTGTTCCAGTGCAAAGTCGATGAATTCCTCGACATAGCGGATATAGTTGGTGAACAGGACATAGCGCTGGACATGGTCGGCCGGGGTGCCCGAATAGTGACGCAGGCGAGCGAGGCTGAAATCGGTGCGCAGCGCATCAAACAACGACAGCGGTCGGCTGTCGTCTGCGCCTTGTACCCATGTGCCGTCCACGACCTCGTCACCAATCCTGACAAGGTCTGACGCAGGGAAATGCCGCGTAAGATCGGCACTGGCGGCTTTCTTCAGGTCCAGCTTGTCGCCATCCAGAACATATTGATAGGGAATTTCGTCGGTCGACCGGCTGACGGAAATCTCCACGTCGTAATCGGCGACCAGCGCTTCCAGCTGTTCCTTCAGATAGGGACGGAACAGCCGTGGTTCGGCGATGGAACTGGAATAGGTGCCCGCCTGGTTCAGCCGGGCGTAGGAGCGCGCTGGATGTTCCAGCCCCTCGTCGCTTGGAAAATGCACGGTCAGTTGCGGATAGGCAAAGTTGCCGTTGGCGCGGTTCTGCGGGTCGGGCGGAACACGGGTTTCGGCGTATCTGCGCAGCGCCTTGACGAGATTTTCACGGGAGGCATCCGAGATTGCTTCAAGCTGGTCCAGAATGCCCTCGATTTCAGCGATAGTCGTCGTCACAAATACTCCGTGTGTCCGGGCCTTGGTTGCCCGTAATGTCAGTTACTCGTCGCCGAACACCCGGTCGAGATAGGCTGCAAGTCGAATGCCCGACTGGGCCAGGCGTTCCTCTGCTACCGGCATCCAGTCCCAATGGTAGCGATAGCCGATGATTGCCGGGCTTTGGGGTGTTCCCTCGCTTGCTTCGCCGCCTGTGGTCGGATAGATACGGTCGCGCAATTGTGCACTTTCGGCAACCCATGTCGCGGGATCGGCATCCCACCAGCTGACGGTTTCTTCCGGTCCGATCCTGCGCTCCAGCCGCGCGACATATTCGCTGTACGACAGTTGCTGGCGCAGGATCATCCCTTCATCCCACACCCAATGCAGGTTGGTGGTGTTGTCGAACCAGTCGGTGATGAAATCGTTGCCGCCCCGGTCACTGCCATCGCCCGCATGCAGCGGCTGGTGGAGGTCCGACACGATATGCACGACAAAGCGCAGAGCGAGCGCCTTCTCCTCTTGCGACGCGCTGTTGTCGTGCAGCGTGGCGACGAAACCATCGAGCGCGGTTAGGGCATCGCCTTCGGGCGGATGCGCAAGACTATCCACGCCCACTCCCGGCGGCAACGTGACATAATGGAAGGGCGAGGCCGTTTCCTGCCAGAACTGCACTGGGTTGGAGCGTTCCTCGTCGGGCCAGGTGCTGGCTTCGGGCAAGCCTTCATGGCCCAGGATCACGACAATCTCTGCGCGGGTTTTTCCGCTGATGTTATCCTCTGCGATCTGCGCGCTTACACGGTGTCCGATCGGCCCCCATGCAGACGCAGGAGTGCTGAGGCCCACAAGGGCGAGGATGGATACAGTCGCTAGGTTCTTGATCATGATACCCGGTTATCTGGTGAGCATGGCGGTACGATGAAACGGGTACGCGGAAAAGTTTGAATTTGCCAACACAGGCTACGCTGCTCCGATAGCCGAAGACAGATCGGCAAGCGGCGGGGGTGAATATGCGCGATCCAGCCGGCGCCTTGGCCCCTACATGGCATCTTGATAGAGCTGCACGGAATTCGTTGGGATAGTGGGGATGCACTGCTAAGGGGCCGCGCATGCTTACGATTGACGGCCTTACCGTCCGGCTTGGTGGCCGGCCTATCCTCGAACGCGCCAGCGCAACAGTTCCAATAGGCGCGCGCGTCGGCCTGATCGGGCGCAACGGTGCAGGCAAGTCCACGCTGATGAAGACGCTGATTGGCGAGATCGAGCCTGACGACGGCGAAATCTCCAAACCTTCTCGCGCCCGGATCGGCTATATCGCGCAGCAGGCGCCCAGCGGATCGATGACGCCGGAGGAGATCGTGCTGGCCGCAGATGTGGAACGTGAGCGACTGCTGGTAGAAGCCGAAACCTGCACTGATCCGGACAGGCTGGGCGAAGTGCACGAGCGATTGCTGGCAATCGATGCCTACAGTGCCCCATCGCGCGCGGCCAAGATCCTGAAAGGTCTGGGCTTTGACGAGGACATGCAGGCTCGCCCGGTCGATACCTTTTCGGGCGGCTGGAAGATGCGCATCGCTTTGGGCGCGCTGCTGTTTTCGGAGCCCGACATCCTGCTGCTGGACGAACCTTCCAACCATCTCGATCTGGAAGCGACTCTATGGCTGGAAAATTTCCTCAAGTCCTACCCGGCAACGCTGGTGGTGATCAGCCACGAACGTGACCTGCTGAACAATGTGGTCGATCACATCCTGCACCTGCAGGGCGGGCAATTGACACTTTATCCCGGCGGCTACGATTCATTCGAGAAACAGCGTGCCGAGCGCGCCGCGCAGCTGGCCGCAGCCAAGGCAGCGCAGGATGTGCAACGGGCAAAGTTGCAGGATTACGTCGCGCGCAACAGTGCCCGCGCCTCTACTGCAAAACAGGCGCAGTCGCGGGCCAAGATGCTGGCGCGGATGCAGCCCATTGCCGCGCTGATGGAAGACCCGTCGCTTACTTTCGATTTTCCCGATCCTGCAGAAATGCGCTCTCCGATGATCACGCTGGATGGCGCGGCGGTCGGTTACGGCGATGCACCGCCCGTGTTGCAGAAATTGAACATGCGGATCGATGCCGACGACAGGATCGCGCTGCTGGGGCGCAACGGCAACGGCAAGACCACGCTCGCCCGTCTGCTAGCCGCGCAGCTTGACGCGCTGGAGGGCGAAATGAACGCGCCGGGCAAGATGAAGGTGGGGTATTTCACCCAGTACCAGGTGGAGGAACTCTCCGACGAGGAAACACCGCTCAGCCTGATGACGCGGGCCATGGATGGCAAGCCGGCTGGCGCGGTGCGCGGGCAACTGGGGCGCTTCGGTTTCTCCGGCTCTCGCGCAGAAACGCAGGTGGAGCGATTGTCTGGCGGTGAAAGGGCGCGGCTGGCGCTGGCTCTCATCACCCGCGATGCACCTCACCTGCTGATCCTGGACGAGCCTACGAACCACCTCGACGTGGACGCGCGCGAAGCGCTGATTCAGGCGCTGAATGATTATTCTGGCGCGGTTATCCTCATCAGCCATGATCGACACATGGTAGAACTGACGGCAGAGAGGCTGGTGCTGGTAGATAGCGGCACCGCGCGCGAATACGCTGGCAGCATGGAAGACTATATCGACTTCGTATTGGGGCGGAACCAGCCCAAGCCTGCGAAGAAGCCTGCCGCAGCAAAGCCGAAGCCAGCGCCTGCCGGTGTCGATCGCGCGAAGCTGAAATACATGCAGTCCGAACTCGCCAAGGCGGAAAAGGCGCTGGCGAAGCTCACCGCGCAGGCAGAGCAGATGGATCGGGAGATCGCCGATCTTGCCGCGCGTCAACCGACATCCGACGCCAGTCGCATGGAGGATATTCTGGCCCGGCGGGCAAAGCTGACGGACAAAATGGAACAGGCCGAAGCGCAATGGCTAGCGGCGGGCGAAACGCTGGAGGGTGCAGTAGAGCGGTAAGAGAGCCTTGGCTTCAACCGAGCGGAAGCAGTTTTACGCTCCGCGTCGTTCGGTCGATTGCAAAGCCCGGTCTGTCACTTTGTGCAGGCGGGTGGAATGCAAAGGCGGAAAGGCTCTGGTCGTTCCATTGAGCTTCCGTAAGCGGTTCGCCAGCAAGGTCGGTCCAGCGACCGTTCTCGGGAAACCCGGTCATCGCCTCGATATGCTTCGCCCGGATTGCCGAGAGACCGGCGACATGATTTTCCAGCGCCAGATCGCGTGCGTCCCAGTCGATCGGCATCGGCTGACAATAGGCGTTGTTGTTGCCTTGCTGGCTCCGGCCAAATTCGTCTCCGGCAGTCAGCATGATGGTGCCCGCAGAGGCGAACAGCGTTCCCAGCAAGGCGCGCAGGTCGGCAGTACGACGGGCAAGGATTTCAGGATCGTCGCTTTGCCCTTCTGCGCCGCCGTTCCAGCTGAAATTCTCGCCGTGTCCGTCGCGATTGTCCTCGCCGTTGGCGTGGTTGTGCCGGTGTTCGTAGGCGACCGTGTCAGCCAACGTGAACCCGTCGTGCGCAGCGAGAAAGTTCACGCTGCGGCTTTCATTCGCAAAAATGTCGGAGGAGCCTGCGATCCGCGTTGCCAGGACGTTGGCAGCGCCATCTCCGCGCCAAAACCGGCGCACATCGTCGCGGTAACGGTCGTTCCATTCCAGCCAGTTGTCGGGGAAGTTGCCAAGTTGGTAGCCGCCGGGGCCGATGTCCCAGGGCTCTGCAATCATCACGCGGTCAGCCAGCCATGGATCGGCTGCAATCTCGGCGAAGATCGGCGCCGCCTTGTCGAAGCCGGGGCCGCGCGCGAGAATGGGTGCAAGATCGAAGCGGAACCCGTCGACGCCGCAATGGCGGACGAAATGCCGCAGGGTCGCCAATGCCAATGCGCGCACGTGCGGCTGAGCAAAATCCAGCGTGTTGCCGCAGCCCGTATCGTTGATCAACGTGCCATCGGGGGTACGGGCATAGGCTGAATTGTCGAGACCGCGCAGGGAAAGCACGCCTCCGTAAATATCGCTTTCCCCGGTGTGGTTCAGCACCAGGTCGAGGATCACGCCGATACCGGCATCATGCAGCGCTGCGACCGTCGCGCGCAGTTCGGTCACCCCTCCGGGGCACAGGCCGGGATTCAGAGCCATCGGCACGACCGGATTGTATCCCCAATGGTTGGCAAGCCCCAACGGCGGCAGGTGCCGCTCGTCGATCCAGGCAGGTATCGGCATCAGCTCCACCGCGCTGACGTTGAGCTTCTTCAGGTGAGCAACGACAGTAGGATGGGCGAGCGCGGCAATGGTACCCCGATGGGCCTCTGGTATTGCAGGGTGCAGCCGCGTAAAGCCAGCAACGTTGAGCTCGTAGATCAGACCCCCCGGCGTGAACTGCGGCGACAGCAGATCGACTTCGGGCAAGGCCGCCTGAACGATCGCGCGGGGGACGATCTCGGCGGTGTCCGTCCCGTATTCGGCAAGCGATGGGTGCTGCACGAAGCGTCGATCAAGCTCCAGCGCGTAGGGATCGACCAGCAGCTTTGCCGGGTCGAACCACTTACCCTGCTCTGGCTGCCACTCGCCATTCGCCCTGTATCCATAGGACGCACCCACAAGGTTGCGGGGTACCCTGGCTATCCAGTCATCACCTTCGCGCTGCATGGCGATGCGCTGTTCTTCGCCGCCTGCAAAAATGCACAGGTGCATTGCCGAAGCGAGCGGAGAGCGTACCCTGAAGGCCGTCTCGTCACCCTGTACGAAAGCACAGTGGTCGCTCACGTCACCACGTCTGGTGCGGTGCGACCGGTATGGCGCGCAATTCCGGCTATCTGTTCCGCAGCGGCGGCAATCTCGGCCAGCATTGCGGGCGTTTCGGCGTCCAGGTTTCCGTCTGCGGCTTCGTAACGTTCCAGATAAACTCGCAAGGTTGCGCCTTGGGTGCCGGTGCCGGAGAGGCGGAAGACTACCCGGCTTCCGCCTTCGAACAACACGCGCGTACCCTGGTTCGCGCTGACCGAACCATCAACCGGGTCGGTGTAGGAGAAGCTGTCTGCCTGCGCTACTGCGAGCGTGCCGAAGCTGCGCCCCGGCAGGTCCGCGAGGCTGGCTGCAAGTTCCGTCATCAAGGCATCGGCCTTTTCGCCGGCAATCGCCGCGTAATCGTGCCGGGCGTAGTAATTGCGGCCGAAGCGCGCCCAGTGATCCCTCGCCAGCGCGTCCACGCTCTTGCCTGTCGCGGCGAGAATATTAAGCCACAGCAGGACAGCCCAGAGCCCGTCCTTCTCGCGCACATGGTCGCTGCCGGTGCCCGCGCTTTCCTCCCCGCAGATTGTTGCCATTCCGGCATCCAGAAGGTTGCCGAAGAACTTCCAGCCGGTTGGCGTCTCATAGGCGGGAATGCCAAGAGCCTGCGCCACGCGATCTGCGGCGGCGCTGGTGGGCATGGAGCGTGCGATGCCCTTCAATCCATCGGAATAGGCAGGTGCAAGATGGGCGTTGGCGGCCAGCATTGCCAGCGAATCCGACGGGTTGATGAAACGTCCCTCGCCGATGATGAGGTTGCGATCACCATCGCCATCCGATGCCGCGCCAAGGTCTGGCGCGTCAGGCGACATCATCAGGTCGTAAAGCGATTTTGCATGGACAAGGTTGGGATCGGGGTGGTGGCCGCCGAAATCCTCTAGCGGTGAGCCATTGCGTACGGTTCCTTTAGGGAACCCAAGGCGGTTTTCCAGTATCTCGTGCGCGTAAGGCCCGGTAACGGCGTGCATCGCGTCGAAGGCCATGGTCAGCCCACCACGTACCGCTGCGCGTATTGCGTCGAAATCGAACAGTTCTTCCATCAGCGCGGCATAGTCGGTCACCGGATCGATCACGACCACGCGCATATCGCCGACGGAAACTTCACCCGGCGCATCCAGATCGATGTCCGGCGTGTCGATAGCCTGCCAACGGTCGATCTCCAGCGTGCGTGCATAAATTGCGCCGGTCACGCTTTCGGGGGCAGGGCCACCATTGGCGATGTTGTACTTGATTCCGAAATCCTCATCCGGTCCGCCGGGATTATGGCTGGCGGACAGCACCAGGCCGCCACCGGTGCCGTATTTGCGGATTACATGGCTTGCAGCAGGGGTGGACAGGATGCCGCCTTGTCCCACCAGCACGCGGCCATAGCCGTTCGCGGCTGCCATGCGGATTGCCTGCTGGATCACGGTGCGGTTGTGATACCGTCCGTCTCCACCCACCACGAGAGTGGCGCCCGCATCGCGCTCCACCACGTCGAACACCGACTGAATGAAGTTTTCGGCATAGTTGGGCTGGGCAAAGTCGCGTACCTTCTTGCGCAGACCCGAAGTGCCGGGCTTCTGGTCATTGAAAGGCGTTGTCGGATGTTTGTGGATCATGCGGTTCTTCCGGTCAGTTCGCGATAGAGATTGGCGTAGGCGTGTCCGCTGGCATCCCAGGAAAAGTCTGCCTTCATCCCGTTTTGCTGGACCCGCCGCCATTTTTTGGGTTGTTCGTATAAAGCCATGACCCGGTCGATTGCCGCGCGCAGGGCATGGTAATGCACGCCGTCGAACTGCACGCCCGTGGCGACCCCTGCGGTAAGCGCGGCGGGGTTGGCGTCTATCACCGTATCCGCCAGCCCACCCGTTCGCGCCACCACGGGCACGCAGCCATAGGCCAGGCCGTAAAGCTGGGTAAGTCCGCACGGCTCGAAACGGCTGGGCACCAGGATGGCATCAGCGCCCGCCTGCAAGCGGTGCGACAAGCCTTCGTCATATCCGATATGCACACCGATCCTGCCTGGATGGCGCGCGGCAGCTTCATGCAGGCCTGCCTCGATAGCCTTGTCGCCGGAGCCCAGCAGGGCCAGCCGCCCGCCCATTCCCACAAGATGATCCAGCACCTCCAGCAGCACATCCGTGCCCTTTTGCCAGGTCAGGCGACTGATGGCTGTGAACAGCGGGCCATCGCTTTGCTCCAGTCCGAAAGCCCCCTCCACTGCGCGCTTGTTGATCTTTCGGCGGGTTAGGGTGCGGTGGGAATATCGGGCGGCGATTTCGCTGTCCTCGGCGGGATTCCAGACCTTCGGGTCGATCCCGTTCAGAATCCCGCGCACCCTGCTGCCGCGCGCTGCTACCAGTCCTTCCAGTCCCATGCCGAATTCAGGCTGGCGAATTTCCGCAGCGTAGCTTGGGCTGACGGTGGTTATGATATCCGCCATCTGCATGCCAGCCTTCAGGAAACCGACCCCGCCATAATTCTCTACCCCGTCCTGTCTCTTATACACATCTGACGCTGCCGACGAAAGGATAGTGTAGATCTCGGT
>CAJXTZ010000072.1 GCA_913061345.1 uncultured Erythrobacter sp. | reverse complement strand
GAGATCATGCCTAGTCTCGTGGGCTCGGAGATGTGTATAAGAGACAGGCGTCACAGTGAATCCCATCAAGAAGATAAACGGCCATGTCGGGTTTGCCGAAATTCTCCTCGAAAATGTTCGGGTTCCTGAATTCAATCGCCTGGGTGGCGAAGGCGAGGGCTGGAAGATTTGCATGGCCACTGCCGGTTTCGAGAGAGGCCTGATGCTGCGCAGTCCGGCGCGCTACCAGCTCGCGGCGGAGGAACTGGCCAAATTGTGGGAACGCAGAAAGGACGATCCTTCGGTCGATCCTGCATTGGAGGCCGACGTTGTTCGCGCTTTCATGAATGCAGAGGCCTACGCGCTATCGATCTATCGAACCGCCAGCATGCTTATCGGCGGAGCGACCATCGGGCCGGAGGCATCCACGAACAAGATATTCTGGTCCGAACTGGATATCCATTTGCACCGCACTGCCCTTGCTCTGCTTGGTCCTGAGGTGGAGTTCCTGAGCGAACCCGGTGCGCACGACTGGATCGACGATTACATCTTCGCACTTGCCGGCCCCATCTATGCCGGATCGAACGAAATCCAGCGCAACATCATCGCCGAGCGCATGCTTGGCCTGCCGAGAAAGTAGGGGCGACGGATGGATTTTTCCCTCAGCGAAGAACAGCAGATGTTCGCCGAAACCGCCCGGCAACTGTTCGCGGACAAGAGCGGCCCCGACCAATGGCGTGAACAGATGACAAGCGGAGAAGCCCGCATGGAGGCGCGCTGGAACGCGATAGCGGAAAACGGGTTCACCATGCTGCTTCTGCCCGAAGACGAGGGTGGCCTGGGCCTGAGTGAACTGGACTTTGCACTGGTGGCAGAGCAGGCCGGCTATGCCGCGCTTCCGGATCCGCTGGTAGAGAGTGCCGGTGTCGCGGCACCTATGCTGGCGCAGCTTGCCCCCGGACACGATCTGTTGGCCCACCCTGAGGCCAGTATCTCTATCCAGCATCCCGCCAACGCTGCGGTCGCTGATGCAGACATCAGCGCAGCGATCATTCTGCATGACGGGGGAACCGCATATCTGGCGCGGCCTGATCAGGTAGGGCTTTCCCGTCGCGAAAGCATCGATCCCTTCCGCCGCCTTTTCGATGTCGAATGGGACAAACAGCGGGCGACAGAACTTGGCCAGGCGGACTGGGATCTGGCGCTGGATCGAGGTGCCTTGTTCGCGGCCGCGCAGGGCCTTGGCATTGCCCAGCGCTGCGTGGATCTTGCCGTAGCCTACGCGAAGGAGCGCCAACAGTTCGGCAAGCCCATAGGCACCTACCAGGCGGTGAAGCATCGTCTGGCCTCGGCACAGACTGCCATCGAATTCGTACGACCGGTGGTTCTGGCTGCCGCAGCACGGATAGGAGACCGCGACCTAGTCGCGCAATCGTTGATCAGCCACGCCAAGATCGTCGCTCTCGAGGCGGCCGACAACGCGGCGCGCGCCGCCATCCAGGTCCACGGGGCGATGGGTTACAGTTGGGAGGTGGACGTGCACCTTTTTCTGAAGCGTGCGCTCGCCCTCACCAACAGTTGGGGCACCCCGTATTTCCACCGTCAACGTATCGCCAGGCGCATGGCGACATGTCCGATGGGGCCATCACACACATTCGACAGGGAACCACAAGATGCCTGAAGCCTATCTGATCGACGCGGTCCGCACGCCGGTGGGGCGCAAGAAGGGCAGCCTGGCGCACGTTCATCCGGCGGACCTTGCGGCGCATTCGATACGCCAGCTAGTCGACCGCACAGGCATCGATCCGCTGGGAGTGGACGATGTCGTATGGGGCTGCACCGAAACCATCGGTGGACAGGCCGGTGACATCGGGCGCACGGCCTGGCTGGTGGCGGGCCTTCCGGAGGAAGTGCCCGGCGTGACTATCGACCGGCAATGCGGTTCCAGCCAGCAATCGCTTCATTTTGCTGCCCAGGGCGTGATGAGCGGGACGCAGGACATGGTGGTGGCCGGCGGAAGCCAGGCGATGAACCGGATTCCCATCATGTCCGCAATGACAGTGGGCACTCAGTTCGGGTTTGAAAACGGACCCTTTATCGGCGCAAAGGGATGGGACTCGCGATACGGCGACGAGGAGGTAAACCAGATCCGTTCGGCTGAGATGATTGCCGAGAAATGGCAGATCAGCCGTGAGGAAATGGAAGAGTTTGCCCTTGCCAGCCACGAACGCGCGCAAGCGGCGTGGAACGCGGGCTGGTTCGACCACGAGGTTGTGCCGATCGAAGGGCTGTACCGCGACGAGACCATCCGTCCCAACACTACGCTGGAAGGCCTCGCCGATCTCAAGCCGGTGCGCGATGGTGGTATCGTCACCGCCGGAGTATCGAGCCAGAACTGCGATGCTTCCGCTGCCATGCTAGTCGCCAGCGAGCAGGCGGTGAAGGATCACAACCTGAAGCCTCGGGCGCGTATCCATCACCTTTCGGTGCGGGCGGCGAACCCCGTCTGGATGCTTACCGGTCCCATAGTGGCGACACGCTATGCCATGCAGAAATCGGGCATGACCCTCGACGAGATAGACCTGTTCGAATGCAACGAGGCGTTCGCCAGCATTCCCATGGCCTGGATGAAGGAGTTGGGCATTCCGCACGACAAGGTGAACGTGCGGGGCGGCGCCATCGCGCTGGGGCATCCCATAGGAGCCACCGGCGCACGGCTGATGACCACGCTGTTGAACGCACTGGAACGCACAGGAGGCCGCTACGGCCTGCAGACCATGTGCGAGGGCGGCGGACAGGCGAACGTCACGATCATCGAACGCCTGTAGGGGAATGGGCGTGCCTTTTTACTCCTTCCAGAAGATCGGCCCCGGCGCGTTCGCCCTCGTCCGCAAAGCGACGCGAAGCATGTGCACCTGGCACGCGATACCGATGAACCACGATTGTGATGGAAACGGAAAACGAGAAGCGGGTGCGATCCCTACGGGTCGCGCGTCAACATAACAGGATTTGGCTATGAAGATTTGTGAAGGACGCGTGGCGATCGTCACCGGTGCCGGCAACGGTTTGGGCAAGGCCTACGCTCTCGGTCTGGCGGAACAGGGATGCAAGGTCGTGGTGAACGATCTTGGCGTTGGAACACACGGCGAGGAAGGTGAAACAAGGGGCGCTGCGGATCGTGTGGTCGAGGAAATTCGGGCGAACGGCGGAGAGGCCATTGCGAACACCGACGATGTCGCCGAGTGGGACGCGGGCAAGCGGATGGTCGAGGCGGCTCTCGATACCTTTGGCGACTTTCACGCCGTCGTCAACAACGCCGGCTTCGTGCGCGATCGCATGTTCTTCACCTGCTCGCCGGAGGAGTGGGACGCCGTCATCCGCGTGCACTTACGCGGGCATTTCTGCACCAGCCGACATGCGGCCGAATACTGGCGTGCGCAAAGCAAGGCAGGCAAGGCGATTGATGGCCGCATCATCAATACGACCAGCGGTGCCGGTCTGCAGGGATCGGTTGGCCAGTCGGCCTACTCTACGGCAAAGGGTGGCATCGCGTCGCTTACGCTTGTTCAGGCAGCGGAACTGGGGCGGTACGGTGTGACGGCAAATGCCCTGGTGCCGACGGCCCGCACCCGGATGACCGATACCGGCGCGTTCGACATGGATGTCGACGAAGGCAAGTTCGATGAATTCGCACCTGAGAACATGGCACCTGTCGTCGCGTATCTGGTCAGCGAACAGTCACGCGATGTGACGGGCCAGATGTTTGAACTGAAGGGCGGCAGGCTGTTCCTTTCGCAAGGTTGGACCGACAGCGCCGCGTTCGACAAGGGCGAGCGTCTGGACGCCGGAGAAGTGGATGCGATCGTGCGCGATCTGCTCAAGAAACGTGAACCGGCAAAGCCAGTATACGGAGCGAACTGACCATGGACTTTGCGTTTACCGACGAACAGAAGATGATCGCGGACACCGCGCGCGAATTCTTTCGCAAGCACGCGACAAGCGCCAGCACTCGCAAGGCGATGGCCGATGATGGCGTGGACCGGCCCCTGTGGACATCGTTCTGCACCGAGCTGGGCCTTGCCGGTGCGGTGAACCCCGAAGAGTTTGGCGGTGCCGGGCTGGGCATGGTGGAGCTTGCAATCATTGCGGAGGCGGCGGGTAGCCAGGTTTCCGCGATCCCGCTTCTGGGGCAGGCAATGGCTACCGGAGCACTGATGGGTGGCGCCACTGACGAACAGAAACAAAAGTGGCTCGGCAGCATCGCGTCGGGCGATACGATCTGCACGGTCGCGTCCAGCGATGATGCCTTGGAAGACGATGGCAAGCTGACTGGTTTGGTAACCCACACGCCTCACGGTGCTGCGGCCGATCTACTTGTCGTGCTGGGGAAGAGCCGTAGTTGGCTCGTTCCGCTGGATGGAAGCGGGGTGACGTTCAAACGCCCGGTAACCATGGACCAGACCCGGCCACTCGCCACAGTCGTACTGGATGGAGCGTTTTGCGAACCGCTTGGGGAGACCCATTCGGCGAAGGATGCAGCGATGAGAGCTGGTTTAATCGTGCTTTCCGCAGAAGCGCTGGGCGGCGCGCAGGAAACGCTCGATCGCACGGTGGCCTATTCGCAGGAGCGCGTGCAGTTCGGCCGGCCGATCGGGTCTTTCCAGGCCTACAAGCATCGCCTCGCGGACATGTTGGTCGAAATCGAACAGGCGCGCTCGGCGGTTTACTGGGCCGCATGTGCAATGGATGAAAACGATCCGACTGCCGACTTTGCCCTTTATGCGGCGAAATCGCTTTGCGCGGATACCTATTTCCGCTGCGCTGGAGACATGATCCAGCTTCACGGCGGGATCGGTTTCACGTGGGAGCACGATGCCCACCTGTTCTTCAAGCGCGCCCGCGCCGTGCAGTCCTTGCTGGGAACGGGTGAGGAATACCGCGAGCGCATAGCGCAAATCGTTTTAGGAGATGCGGCATGAAACTGGGCCTTTCTCCCGAAGAGGAAGCATTTCGTGACGAATGCGCCAGCTGGCTGAACGATCAGATGCACGGCGAATTTGCCGATATTCGCGGGATCTACGAACTTACCAGCAAGCCAGGTCGACGAAAGGAATGGGAGCAGCAGCTTGCCGCGCACCGTTGGTCCTGCATTGGCTGGCCCAAGCAGTGGGGAGGACGCGACGCCACCTTGGCGCAGCAGGTTATCTTCGCGGAGGAATATACGCGGTCCGGAGCGCCGGGACGGATCAATCATATCGGTATCGAACTTGCCGGTCCGACGATCCTGGCCTTCGGAACCGAGAAGCAGAAGGAGCGGTTCCTGCCAGATATCGCCGCGGGCAAGACGATATGGTGCCAGGGATTCTCGGAACCGGGCGCAGGGTCCGACCTTGCCAATGTGCGCACGAAGGCTCGCCAAGAAGACGGTGCCTGGGTTGTGGAAGGGCAGAAAATCTGGACCAGCCTGGCGCATATTTCCGACTGGATATTCGTGCTCGCCCGCACTGGGGAGGGGACGAAGGGTCCACGTGGCCTGACGTTCCTGATGATGCCGATGGATCAGCAGGGGATCGAAATCCGCCCGATCGTGCAGATGAATGGCGATGCGGAATTCAACGAAACCTTCTTCACCGATGCAACCTGTCCGTTCGACAGCATCATCGGCGCGCCGGGCGACGGGTGGAAAATCGCCATGGGGCTACTGGCCTTCGAACGCGGTGTCTCGACACTTGGTCAGCAGATGGCGTTTCGCAACGAGCTGGATTGCGTGATCGAGGCGGCCAAGGCCACGGGCCGCGCCGCCAACCCGCTGATCAGGCAACGTATCGCCAAGGCCGAGATTGGTTTGCGGCTGATGCGCTACAGCGCCTTACGCATGCTTTCCAACACAGACCACTCGGCGATCGAAGGGGCCGCGCTCACCTATAAAATTCAATGGGCTACGTGGAGGCGCGATCTGGGTGAACTCGCAATGGACGTGCAGGGACTGGACGGTCAGGTGACCGAGGGCGAGGAATACGACTGGGACATGCTGACCAACCTGTTCCTCTTCAGCCGGGCCGATACGATCTATGGCGGAACGAACCAGATCCAGCGCAACCTCATCGCGGAACGAGGTCTTGGCCTGCCGCGTGAACCCAGAGGTGACACATGACCGTTCCCGTTCCCCCCTACCCCGAACCACGCGACCTTCTGAAAGAAAAGAGCGTGGTGGTAACTGCCGCAGCAGGAACCGGCATTGGCTACGCAGTGGCCAAACGCGCGGCGGAAGAGGGCGCGCGCGTTCTGATCAGCGATTTCCACGAACGGCGCCTGGGCGAAGCGGCAGACCGGATCGCCCAAGAAGTGGGATGCGAAAGACCCACGACCTTCGTCTGTGACGTGACCCAGCAGAGCCATATCGACGGGTTGCGCGATACTGCCGTAGCGCAGTTCGGACAGGTCGACGTGCTGATCAATAACGCCGGGCTGGGTGGAGAAGCGAATATCGTCGACATGACCGACGAGCAGTGGGACCGTGTGCTGGAAGTCACCCTGACCAGCCTGTTTCGCATGACGCGCGCCTTCCTGCCGGTGATGTTCGGCGCGAAGTCAGGTGTGATGGTCAACAACGCTTCCGTTCTTGGTTGGCGCGCCCAGAAGGGACAGGCTCATTATGCCGCTGCCAAGGCCGGGGTGATGGCCTTCACGCGCTGCTCCGCTGCGGAAGCTGCCGAGCATGGCGTACGCATCAATGCGGTTGCACCAAGCCTTGCGATGCATTCGTTCCTCGCCAAGGTCACAACCGAGGAAATGCTGGCCGAACTGGTGAAAAAGGAGGCTTACGGCCGCCCTGCCGAAGTGTGGGAAGTGGCCAACGTGATGATCTTCCTGGCTTCGGACCTGTCCAGCTACATGACCGGCGAAGTCGTGCCTGTCTCCAGTCAGCGAGCGTGACGATGCCGAAAATATTCAACCACCCAACGGACCTTCTCGGGCAAGAGGGGACCAAGCTTGGTCCCACGCAATGGCTGACTATCGATCAGCAAAGGGTCGACGGGTTCGCCGATGTGACCGGCGATCGGCAATGGATTCATGTCGATGTCGAGCGAGCTAGTGAAGGGCCATTCGGCGGAACAATTGCGCACGGATACCTCGTTCTCAGCCTGGTGAACCAGTTCCTTCCCCAGCTTATCGACGTTGGGGGATTTGCCCATGCGGTGAACGTGGGGGCAGACCGGCTGCGGTTTCTCACTCCGGTAAAGGTTGGCAGTCGCATACGCGCGGTCGGTGAAATTGTCGCGGCACAAGAGATCAAGGGCGCGATCCAGAGCATTGTGCGCGTTTCCATCGAAATCGACGAGGGCAATGGCGAACCGGCAGACAAGCCGGCGTGTGTCCTCGATACCATCAGCCGCTATTATCCGGAGTAAATCGTAATGCCTGATCCCAGCACCATGCCAGATACAAAGCGTATGGAAGCCGCCGTGCACGAATATGTAGCTGCTTTCGACGCAGGCGATGCCGGCCGGATCGCCAACCTGTTTGCACAAGATGCCACGGTCGAGGACCCGATCGGCACTCCCAAACACGTCGGCAAGGCTGCGATCGAGGGTTTCTATCGTGAATCGATGAAGATCGGAGCCAAGCTGAGCCTGGATGGACCAGTCCGCCTGGCGCAGGATTACGCGGCTTTTGCGTTTTCAGTGCACCTCTCGATGGATGGCGCAGACGCGCGCATCGACGTGATCGATACCTTTCAATTCAACGAAGACTCAAAAGTCGTCGAAATGCGGGCCTATTGGGGCCCGGAAAACATGCACGGTCTTGAACAGGAATGAACCAACATGCGTGAAGCAGCCATCGTCTCTACCGCCCGTACAGGCGTCGGGAAGGCCTACAAGGGCGCCTTCAACGATACCGAGGCGCCTGTCATGGCGGCCCATGTCATCAACGCGGCTGTCGAACGCGCAGGTATCGATCCCGCGCGGATCGACGATGTTTACCTGGGCTGCGCGAACCAGTGGAACACGCAGAGCTACAATCTCGGAAGGCTGGCCGTTCATGGTTCAGTACTGCCGAATACGACGAGCGGGTTTGCGATGGATCGCAAGTGCTCTTCCGGCCTGAACGCTATTGCCTTTGCCGCGCGCGGTATCATGACCGGCGAGGTCGAAGCGTCTCTGGCTGGCGGAACGGAGAACGTCTCGCTCACCCTGAACAAGCACTATCCAAGTTTTCGCAATCGCTCCGAATTCGTGAAGGAACAGGATCCATACACCTATATCGCCATGATCGAGACTGCGGAAATCGTGGCCGAACGTTACGAGATCAGCCGTGAGGATCAGGATCGCTTCGCCGCTCAAAGCCAGCAGCGCGCAGCAACCGCGCAGGATGACGGACGTTTCGCGCAAGAAATCACGCCCATCACCGTAAGCAAGACGGTCTTCGATCAGGAGGGTAAGCCCACCGGCTCGCAAGAGGTAAATCTTGATCGGGACGAGGGCATCCGGGCTGGAACGACCTTCGAAAAGCTGCAGACGCTCAAGCCGGTTCACAAGGACGGGATGATCGTGGAGAACGGCCAGTACGTGACAGCCGGGAATGCCAGCCAGCTGTCCGACGGCGCGGCGGCGCAGGTGATGATGGACCTCGAGGCCGCGCAGAAAGAAGGTCTGCCCGTGCTGGGCGTCTATCGCGGCTTCCAGGTCGCCGGTTGCGAGCCCGAAGAGATGGGCATTGGCCCGGTCTTCGCCATTCCGAAACTGCTCGACAAGGCGGGAGTGCGGATCGAGGATGTCGACCTTTTCGAGATCAACGAAGCCTTTGCCAGCCAGGCATTGTACTGCCAGCGAAAGCTCGGCATCGATCCTGAAAAACTCAACGTTAACGGCGGCGCCATTGCCATTGGCCACCCCTTCGCAATGACGGGTTCCCGGCTGGTTGGTCACGCGCTTATCGAAGGCAAGCGTCGTGGGGCCCGATACGTGGTGGTCTCCATGTGTCTGTCTCTTATACACATCTGACGCTGCCGACGAAGAGGATAGTGTAGATC
>CAJXTZ010000071.1 GCA_913061345.1 uncultured Erythrobacter sp. | reverse complement strand
TCAGATGTGTATAAGAGACAGCAGTTTTTCCGCACCGAACGTGGCAGCGGCGATACGTCGATCTGGCAGGTAGATCTTACCGGTGAGAACGAACGCCGCCTGCGTACGCCGGTCGGAGCGTCAGACCCGGCCTGGGGACCGGTTTTGCCGTAAGTGCGTTAGTTCCCCATCAGGGCCGCAAGAAAGCAACCCGTTCGTCACTCTGGTTCAAGGAGAGCCATATTATGAATCGCCTGATTATCGCTGTAACCCTCTCGAGCGCACTGGCACTTGGTGCCTGCAAGAAGGAGCCGCCCGAGATGGCGCCGCCTCCACCGCAGAACACCATGCCCACACCCACGCCAACGCCTGCGCAAACGCCCATGGCCGCGCAGCCCGGTTCGCAGTCGCACTTCGCCACGGCGATGTCTGGCGCGGATACGATCTATTTCGATACCGATGGCTACAACATCGATGCTGAAGACCAAGCCGCCCTGCGCCGCCAGGCTGAATACCTGCTGCAATACACCAATGCCCGCGCCACGGTTGAAGGGCATGCCGACGAGCGCGGCACGCGCGATTACAACCTTGCACTGGGAGAGCGCCGCGCAAATTCGGCGAAGAACTATCTCGTCAGCCTGGGTGTGCCCGAGACTCGCCTGCGCACGGTCAGCTATGGTGAGGAACGTCCGGTTGCCACGGGATCGAGCGAATCCGCCTGGGCGCGCAATCGCCGCGCCGTGACGGTGATGATCCAGAACTGATCTAGCGGATCAGGCCAGACAGGATCGGGAGAAACCGGTCAACTGCGGGCGCGGCGACCTGGGTCGTCGCGCCCGTTTGCGTCGAGGCAGGGTCATAATCCGCAGTCGGCGTCGCAAGCAGCGTGAAGGCTGCCATGGCAAGCACGGAAAGGGCGACGGAGATGGAGAGCGGTTTGCTCATGACTGTCCTGCTTCGATTTCTAATAGCGACCCACATAGTCATTCGCTGCGATGGTGCAATGCAGCAAATTGCACGAGAATGTATCAATCAAGTGAATTTACCCGCGTTTCGGCCGATTTGAAGCAATCGGTTCACGCGCGGGGAATCGCGCCCTATATGGGCCGGATGGTTTCTTTCCGGATTTTATGCTGATGGCCCGTTCAGGCCGATCGAACGATTGGGGATTCCCCCGCTGGCGCGGTTACGAGGACGGACGCGAAGCCGTGCAGGTGCGCATCTGCGACCGTCATGGCTGCGATCAGGCAGGCAACTGCCCTGCACCCAAAAGCCCCAACAGCCCCGACCGCTGGTATTTCTGCGAGAAGCACGCGGGCGAATACAACAGGGGATGGGACTATTTTCAGGGCCTGGACAAGGAAGAGGCAGCAAACCGCGCCAAGGCCGAGCAGGCGGAGAGCGCCGGTTACGCCGAATCGCAGCATTACGGCTGGAGTGGCAGCGGCGATGGTTCTCGCAGCGCCGACGAAATGCGCGCGCTCGAAGTGTTCGATCTTGAAGCGGACGCCGATTTTCAGGCGATCAAACGCGAATGGCGTGCTCGCGCAAAGAAAGTGCATCCCGACGTGAAGCCCGGTGACGCCGAGGCCGCAGACGAATTCCAGAAACTGCAGTTGGCCTATGAGATTCTGAAAGCAGCCGAGGAACGGCGCGAGTGGAAGGGTTGAGGCCCGCGTCTCTGCTCCCGACGCCTGCTGGAGGCTCAGCCTAAAATACGATCCTGCGCCACCACCCATTTGGCAAGGCAGTGGCGCAGGGCGTATTCAGCAGCGTCAGACTTCTTCCAGCGCCTGTTCGAAATCGGCGATCAGGTCATCCGCATCCTCTATGCCGATGGAGATGCGCACGAGATTGTCGGAAATGCCCAATTCCGCGCGGCGGCCTTCGGCGACGGATAGGTGCGTCATGCTGGCGGGGTGACTGGCCAGCGTCTCGGTCCCACCGAGACTGACGGCCAGCTTGGCCACTTTCAACGCATCCAGGAAGCGGAAGCATTCTGCCTCTCCGCCCTTGATGAAAACGGAGAAGGTGGAGCCAGCGCCAAGGCAGTGGCGATCGTAGATATCCTGCTGCCGCTCGTCCTCGATCATGCCGAGGTAGCCAAGCCCTTCCACCTTGGGATGCTTCTTCAACATGGCGCAAACCTTGGCCGCGTTCTCGCCAGCGCGCTGCATGCGCAGTTCCACGGTTTCCAGACTGCGCAGCAACATCCACGCAGTATTGGGATCGGCAATACCACCCATGGTGTTGCGCAGAGCGCGAATGGCATCGATCCACTTCTTGCGTCCGGAAACGCTGCCCGCCACCAGATCCGAATGGCCGCCAACATATTTGGTGAGCGAGTAAATCACCAGGTCCGCCCCTTGATCCAGCGGACGTTGCCACAGCGGACCGAGGAAGGTGTTGTCGATGGCGATAGGGCAGCGTTCGGGATCGAAATGCGCATCGCGCGCTTCCTTCACTGCTTCGATATCCACCAGCGCATTGGTGGGGTTGCCGGGGCTTTCGAGGTAGATCAGCGGTACTTCGCCGCCCTGTTTCTCAGCCTTCGCCTTGGCCTCGCGCATCACCTCGTCCAGCTTCTCGCGGCTGGCACCAGCCGGGAAGGCGATGTAGGTAACGCCGTATTTCGCCATCACTTTGGCAACGAAACCTTCGGATGCGGCATATAGCGGGCCGGAGTGCACGATCACGTCGCCCGCATTGCAGGCCGCCAGGATCAGCACGGCGATCGCAGTCATGCCGCTGGAAAAGCAAAGGGCATCTTCCGCCCCGTCCCAGATAGCAAGACGATCTTCGAGGATTTCCTGGTTCGGCCCGTTGAAGCGCGAATAGACGAGCCCTTCAGCGCCGCCTTCGCGCTTGCCCGTAATGCCTTCGAAATGCCGCTTGCCCGCTGACGCGCTTTCAAAGGCGAACGTGCTGGTGAGAAAGATTGGCGGTTTGAGCGAGCCTTCGGACAGGCTTGGATCGAAGCCGTGGCCCATCATCAAGGTGGAGGGCTTCAGCTCGCGCCCGCCGATAGTCGTAACTTCGGGCTTAGGCTTGCGGCGCGGGGTGGGGGTGTCCACTGCACCCATTGGATCTTGCACGGGATCGTCTTTATGGTCGGCCATGGAGAGGCTCCTTCCTCAAGTCTCATCCCTAGGAAGGCAGGGAGACGCTGAGAGTTCCGAGCCGCCCGATCCTAACCTCCGCAGGAACGCATCTGCCCGTTATCCGGTTTCATCTGTAATTACCTTTGCAGCGCCGTATTCGCAAGATCAAGTCGTCCGCAGGAAAGATTATCGCATCGCCGGGTTAAGACAGCATGGTCCGCTTTCTGTTCGCCGCCTGCCTGCTCGGAATGTCGTGCGGCTGCGCCATACTTGAGGAACCTCTCGGCAGGAGTGACGCCGTTCCTTATCTAGCCGTTCGTGAGCTCGTGCCAGAACGTCAAAACCGTATCTATCTCACAGCGCAGATTCCGGGTCGCGTCGTCATTTCCGACGACTGCGTGCTGTTCGAGCGGACGGATGGAAAGATCGTGCTGCCGGTTTTCGAAACTGGGACGCAGGTCGGTGCAGATCACGAAGGCGCCTACGTATACGATCCTGCATCACGAGTATATCTTCGTGACGGAACGCGCGTTGTTGCAGGGGGCGGGGGATCGGACGAAACCGTCGGTGCCTACGTCCGGCGCGCAGGTTTGCAGCGCAGCATTCCCCTCCGTTGCGTCACCGCTGTCGACGTGGATAGCGCGCTGGCCTTGAACCCGGGTATCGAACCGGTCCGCTAGCAACTCACGTTACCAGCGGCACCAGGGCGAAAACCACGCTTACGATCAGGAATATCCCTGCAATATCCAGCATGAAACCGGCCTTGATAAGGCGAGGCAGGGCGATCCGTCCGGTAGCCCAGGCGATGGCGTTGGGCCCGGTGCCTGCCGGCAGGATGAAGCCCCAGCTTGCCGCCAGCGCCACGGGCATTGCCAGGAGCAGGGGATCACCGCCCATCGCGACGGCCAGCGCGGCCACGACGGGCATGATACCGCTGGCGGTTGCCACGTTGCTGGCGAACTCGGTAATCAGAACCACCATCGCCACCAGCGCCAACGCCACTACGAACACGGGCACCGCGGAAAGCGGCAGCAGCGCATCACCCAGCCAGTCTGCAAGCCCCGTGCGCATCATGCCGCCCGCCAGAGCCAGACCGCCACCGAACATCAGCAGCACGCCCCAGGGTGCGCGATCGGCCTCGTGCCATTCCAGCAGCCGTCGGCCCGTGCCGTCGGGCAGCACGAACAGGGCGAGACTGGCACCGATGGCAATGGTGCCATCCGTCAGCGATCCTTCAGGCAAGAATGGCGCGATCCATCCGCGCAGCATCCATGCGACAAAGGTGATAGCGATTACCGGCACCAGCCGCCGTTGTGCCTGCGTCCAGGGCCCGTGCGGATCGATGGATACGCGCGCGGCGGCAATGTCGAAGGGATGCTTGCTCACCTTCTGAACCCTTGCGATGATCCAGGCGGCCAGCGGTATGCCTAGAATGACGATCGGCACGCCGAATGTGGCCCACATGGCAAAGGTAATGTCGAGGCCCGAAATATCGCGCAGCAGTGCCACGCTGATGGCATTGGTGGGCGATCCGATGATCGTGCCCAGTCCACCCACGCTGGCGGCGAAGGCCAGACCCATCGGCAGTGCGCCATAAATCCCGTCCTGGGGTACTGTGCCGTCAGCCTGCGCGACCCGTCCGCCGTCCAGCACCGCGAGCGCCATCGGCATCATGATAAGCGCGGTGGAGGTGTTGGAAATGATGTTGGAAAGGATCGCGGCGGCAATCATGAACCCCAGAAGCAGTCCGAACGTGCCGCCACGCCCGCCGATGCGATCAAGGATGAAGGTTGCCAGTCTCTTGTGCAAGCCGGTTCGCTCGATGGCGAGGGCGAGGAATGCACCGCCCAGCAAGAGGAATATGATAGGAGAGTAATAGTCGCCAGCCACGTCACCCGCGGTGCCGCCGCCGCTGAATGGCAGCACAATGAACGGCAGCAGCCCTGTGACGGTAAGCGGCACGGCCTGTGTCATCCACCAGCAGGCCATCCAACCGACAAGGCCGGCCACGCGCCACGCCTCTTGTGCCATCCCGGCGGGCGCAGGGAGCAGCACGCTGGCGGCGAACAGCGCAGGGCCCAGCCAGAAACCGATGTCCCTTGCCTTCATGTTAGGCGATTGTCCTCCCGTCCCCGTAGGCTTACGACCCTAGGGGTTCGCCCAGCGACTGCAAGAGGGCGACTGCAAGAGGGCGATGGCAATTGGGTTTCGGCAAGGAGAACTGCGATGACACAAGGCAGGGTACTGGGAATTGGTGGATTATTCATCCGTTCGCCCGATCCGGCGGCGCTGGCGGCATGGTACCGCGATCACTTGGGTATCGCGGCCACCGAAAGCGGCAAGCCCACGCCGGATGGCGAATGGGTATGGTTGCAGGAGGCTGGGCCTACGGTATTTGCAGGTTTCCGGGCCGAAACGGATTACTGGTCAGATGATCGCCAGGTCATGCTGAACCTGCGCGTAGAGGGTCTTGATCCTCTCGTGCTCAAACTCGAACAAGCCGGCATCATCGTAAGCCACCGTGAAGAAATGGAGGGCGTCGGCAGGTTTGCGCGCATCCACGACCCCGACGGCAATCCACTGGAGCTGTGGGAGCCTGCGTGAGCGGCTAATGTCATCTAGGCTGCCGCTTGGGCCAGGACGGCTAGGCAGGCGTGGCGGGCATTACCAGCCATACGCAATCGCTAGCTTCTGCAATTCGGCAAAGGAGCCTGTCGTCCCGCCATAATTCCGCAAGGCGCTCGTTCGCTTCCATGTGGGCGATAACCAGCGCCTCGTGAGCATCAGTGGCTTTGAACCTTATGTCTTTCGCGGGCTGATCGTTCCACGCGGCGATTGCAAGCCGGTAGTCGTGGATGCCCATGGCGAGACCCCCGCCACCAGAATACGTCGAATCGAATCTAGCCATGTTTCGCCCTTCAATCGGAAAGGCATTCTGGCGATCCGTAACTCAGTTCGAAATCAATTTTGTTAACTAGGTTAATATTTATTGGGGTCGGCTCGTTCAAAGCGCAACTTATTGCTTGGCGTTTATTACGAAATTAGCCGAGTCCATTCTATTCGTCTCTCGCGTTTTTTAATCGATAGAATCGCATCCCGGAATACAAGATCGTGGAGTTTTTGCGCAGGTGAAAGAAAGCCTAAGGGACTGAACGCTTTGTGCAATCGGGGCAAAAGCGCATCTGCCTCTCGGTCGCCTACGTCCGGGGCCTGGTCCGTCGAAGTATCGAACCATGGCTGGAATCCATGTTTGTTATTGTGCGCCCAACAATTAACAGCCCGTACAGGCGCGTACTATGTTATGTCGTCAATATTGCTGGAACGATAATTCGGGTGTCTGGCGACTGAGAGTTAAATCGTGCTCCCGCCCCAAACGACGGGAAACGGCGAATGAAGTTCGGACATCCTTTGGAATTGCTGGTTCGAAGTCTCGAACTTCAGACTGTGTTATCGCGCGAAGATCGCGACGCCGTCCTCGCGCTTCCCCACACCCTGCGCACCCTCGATTCTCTCAGCTATCTCGTGCGTGAAGGCGAAAAGCCGGACAAGTGCCCCATCCTGGTATCGGGATTTGCCTATCGCCAGAAGATGACGGCGGAGGGGAAGCGCCAGATCGTCGCCATCCATACGCCGGGCGATGCTCTCGATTTTCAGAACCTGTTTCTGGATGTTGCAGATCACAACGTGCAGATGCTGACCCGCGGTGAAGTGGCCTTCGTAAAAGGCAAGGATATGCAGGAACTGTCCTTCTCGTCGAGGAAGATTGCCGAGGCCTTTTTCGTGAAGACGCTGATCGAAGCGTCCATCCTGCGGGAATGGGTTGTGAACGTAGGCAGGCGCAAGGCACCCGAACGGATCGCCCACGTCCTGTGTGAACTTGGCGCGCGACTAAAATCCATGGGGCTAACGGGCGAATACCGTTACGAATTGCCGATGACGCAGGAAGAGCTGGGCGATGCCGTGGGCCTGACCCCGGTCCACGTCAATCGCACGCTGAAGCTGTTGTCGGAAGAAGGGCTGATTACGCGAGAGAAGCGCTCTATCGGTTTTCCTGATTGGGAACGACTGTGCGATTACGCAGACTTCGTTGACCGCTACCTTCACCTCGACGCCCGCGTCAGCTCATAAAGCGGAGGTATGCCGATGAGATTTTTTTCCATCTGAACAACAGCACCGGCTGGACGCATGATCGCGAAGGCCGCGAACTCGATGGTCTTCCGCAGGCGCTGGAGATTGCGGTCGAGGAGGCGCGGTCCTTGCTGTGCGCGGATATCGCGGAAGGCAAGACGGTCGATCTTCGTAGCTACATCGCGATCGACGACGAGATAGGGAGGGAAGTGGCCCGCGTCATGTTCGAGGAAGTCGTCATCTTCAAACCGCGTGGAAAGAGTTACCCTCGCGACGTGACAGACAAGTAAGGGTCGACAGAAAAAGGCGCACCGTCTGGCGCGCCTTTTCGAATTCCTTCTGACGGAGCAACCCTATTTCGGTGACAGCACCATCAGCATCTGGCGGCCTTCCAGCCGTGGATAGGCCTCGATCTTGGCGGTCTCGGCCATATCGTCCTGCACCCGCTTCAGCAGGTCCATGCCCAGATGCTGGTGCGCCATTTCGCGGCCACGGAAACGCAGGGTGACTTTCACCTTGTCGCCGTTGTCGATAAACTTGTTCACGTTGCGCATCTTCACATCGTAATCATGCGTGTCGATGTTGGGGCGCATCTTCACTTCCTTGATGTCTTGCGTTTTCTGCGTCTTGCGCGCCGCATTAGCCTTTTTCTGGGCTTCGTAGCGGTATTTGCCGACATCGAGGAACTTGCACACCGGCGGGTTCGCATTGGGCGAAACCTCAACGAGGTTCAGGCCGGCATCGGCTGCCTGCTCGATGGCCTCGTTCGTGTACATCACGCCAAGGTTTTCGCCTTCACCATCGATGACGCGAACTTTCTCGGATTGTATGAAATTGTCGTATTTCGGGCCGGATTTCACCGGCGGTGCCATACTGCGGCGGGGTGGACGGGCTATGGAATCACTCCTGTAATGGTTGTTGTTAAGCGGTCTATGTAGTGCGTAACGTGCCCGAACGCCAGAGGTTCACACGCTCTCGCGCCACAAGGGGAAACGCGCCAGTCGCTTTCCTGCAGGCACAACTGCATCGATCGCACTGGCAGGCTGCAAGGCCTTCAGGATCGCCGGGTCCGCAGCATCCATTCCGCCGGTAAGCGATCCGAAAGCGGGAAGGATCATTCGCCCACAGATTGCCCCTGCAACATCCGGACCGTTGTGGCTCACCACCGCGCAGGGTCGGCGGATGTGGCGGTGGTGAATTTTCACCTGCATGCGCGGGTGGAAGTGGCCGGAAAGTTCTGGCCGCGTCTCACCTTTCTTTGCCATGTGCCGCAGCACCATGCCCGCGAGCTCCAGTTCCACGGCGATCGTACCGCCGCTGCTGGCTTCCATCGCAGGGTCATGATTGCCGGTGATCCACACCCAGTCGGTGGCGCGGGTGAGGGCGGCCAGCATCCCGCGTTCATGATCGCCCAGCGTCTGCGAGCCGTGCGAATCGTGGAAATTGTCGCCCAATGTATAAACGCGCCGCGCGCCGGTTTCGCGAACCGCCTCTGCCAGCCGTTCCAGCGTTTCGCGGCTGTCGTAGGGCGGCAGCAACTGGCCGTGACGCGCGAAGAAGCTGGCCTTTTCCAGGTGCAGGTCCGCCACCAGGAGAGCGTTTTCGCGCGGCCAGAAGAGCGCGCGCGACTTTGTCAGCACGAACTCGTCTCCGCAAAAGGGGAAGGCGAACGAAACGGGAACCACGGGTTCCACTTGCCGCCCGCGACACGCTTTGGCAAGAGGATTTGCATGAACTGGACCGATCAAACCCAAACCGCCCGCAGCTGGTTCGAATCCCTGCGCGACCGCATTTGCGCCGAGTTCGAAGCGATAGAGCGGGAAAGCGGATCGAATGCCTCATTCGATTACACGCCATGGGACCTGTCTCTTATACACATCTCCGAGCCCACGAGACTAGGCATGATATCGTAT
>CAJXTZ010000070.1 GCA_913061345.1 uncultured Erythrobacter sp. | reverse complement strand
TGGGCGTGACGCTCGGTCGCAAAGCCATCCTTTTTCACTGCTTTGCCGGTTGCGATCAGCAGGCAGTGCTCGCTGCGCTGGTCCGCGAAGGCTTAGACGCTTCCACCCTGTTCTCGGGCTCTTCGTCAGCAGACCATTTCGAGCCAGATCAAAAGCGCACACCTTCGGCAACAGCGTTGAGGATCTGGCGCGAAGCGCATCCTTTGCGACCCGGCCCGGGCAAGGCCTATCTCGAAAGTCGCGGTATTCTTGCGGCCTCTTCTGCTCTTCGGTTTCATCCACGCACACCGCTCGGCCCAAAGGGGCGCACCCGCTTTCTGCCAGCCATAATTGCGGCGGTCAGTCTTGATGAGGGGCCGATCGCTATCCACCGCACATTTCTGTCGCAAGATTTCTGCACGAAGGCTGGTTTCGACAAGCCCAAGCGCGCGCTCGGCTCGCTGACTGAAGGTGCTGTTCGTCTCTTCGCTCCGGCCAATGGCAAGCTTGGCCTTGCCGAGGGGATTGAGAGCGCGATGTCGGCCTATGCTCTCACCGGCATCCCGGCCTGGGCAAGTTTGGGCAATGAGCGGTTTGGCCTCGTCAACATTCCTGAAAGCGTGAACGAGCTTCATCTCTTCGTCGACCATGATGCCGGGGGCAATCTCGCTGCTGCTCGTGGATCAGACGCCTATGCATCCAACGGACGGATCATCCGTATCAGGAAGCCGTCATTGCCCGGCACCGACTGGAACGACGAGCTCCAGTCATGGCTTCGTCGCAAGGCGCGAAGCTAGAGGAGAGAGGGCTTTTTGAATTTCTGATCCGGCAGAGGGCGCATGTCCCGATGCCTTAATCAGGAGGACAATCAGCCATGCTTCAATCAGACTTTTTCCCTGTCACTCGCCAGCACCACACGGTTCCGCTGGCCTTCAAAATCGGAGAGCGCATTGCCGACTGTCTTGCCGACGGGCGCCATCTCAGCCGCTCCGACATCGCATCGATGTTCGCCGAAGAAACGGGTGCGACCGATTGGGGTAGCGCTTGGTCGATCGACGATTACAACAACGCAGTCGAGATTGGCGGGCTGTTATGGCTGCGTGGATCATCGAGGATCGATCCGGCGACGAAGTTTCATGAAGCACAAGCCCGGTTCGATTGGCTGGAGGCTGCGCTCCCGCCTCGCCATGTCCGCAGCGAGGCACAAGTCGAACTTCAGCAATTTTCGACGCCGCCGATGCTGGCCTGGTTGATAGCGAAGGCCACAGCCATCTCTGCCCAGGACAGGCTGCTTGAGCCGTCTGCAGGCAATGGCGCTTTCGCGTTGTGGTCCAGCGCGCAAATGAAGTCGCTGGTTCTCAATGAAATCGATGCCGCAAGGCGGGATAACTTGAGGCATATTTTTCCCGAAGCCATCGTCAGCGCCAACGATGGCGAACTGATCGCCGACCTGTATCGCGGCCCTGTCCCCTCGGTTGTTCTGATGAACCCGCCCTTCGCCCGCAGTCAGGAGCGCGGGAAGGACGGCGATACCGCGCAGCGCCATCTGCGCAGTGCGATCCGAGCTTCGGCCCGCAGCGGCAGGATTGTGGCGGTGATGCCCAAAGGCTTCGACGCTTCGGCCTTTACGAAGGCTCAGAGCGACATTTCGCTCCGTCTCAATATCCGATTGGAGCGGATGTTTACCCGGGCTGGCACAGGGATCTCTGTTCGCATTGTCGTGTTCGACAAGATCCCGCCTGCGGCCAATCCAGCGATAAAAGGTGATACGTCCGAGTTGGCCGAGCTCCATGCCCTGCTCTCTAAGCTCCCGCCTCGCGCGCAGGTCGCCGCCAGCGTTCACCGCTTGCAAGCGCGAACGATGCCAAGCCCGCCAAAGGATCGCGCGCCGCACCGACCTTCCGCGCCGTTTGCCACCAAGCCGGACCTCGGAACCGAGGCAGCGGAGCTAAGCTATGCTGTGCTTTCCGATCCTGCACCCTTGCCTGAACAAGCAGGCATCTATCTTCCCTATCGGCCTAGCCGCATCGATTTTGTCGACGCTCCGGCGCATCCAACACCGCTTGTGGAATCGGTTGCGATGGGTTCGGTCGCGGCCCCTCAGCCAGAAGTGCGCCCGCTGCTTCCGTCGGGCTGGAAGGCGGACCGTCTGCTTTCTGCTGCGCAATGCGAGACACTCGTCTACGCCTGCCAGGCATTCGCGCGCGATCTGCCCGGACGGTTTCGGCCGACTCAGCAAGGCACGATGCTCGAGCTAGGCGAGGAGGGACTGGTCTATCGTCAAGGCTTCTTCCTTGGTGATGGGACGGGTACCGGGAAGGGTCGCCAAATCGCCGCCGTCATGATGGATCGCTGGCTAGCAGGCGAGCGCCGTCACATCTGGATCACCAAGAATGAAGCTCTGCTGGAAGATGCGCGACGCGACTGGGAGGCGCTCGGCGGAATGGCGCTTGATATCCAACCGTTATCGCGCTGGAAGCTGGGGCGCCCGATCACTTTTTCCGAAGGCATTCTCTTCGTCACTTATCCAACGCTTCGCTCGGGCCGCGCCGAAGACACGCGTTTCGATCAGATTCTGGCCTGGGCAGAAGAGATTTTCGACGGTGTTATCGCCTTCGACGAATCCCATGCCATGGCCAATGCGCTGGGTTCTTCGAGCCCGCGCGGCAAGGTCAAGGGGTCAGAGCAGGGCTTGGCGGGACTGCGGCTGCAGAACCATTTGCCGCGCGCCCGCGTGCTCTACGCTTCGGCAACTGGCGCATCGGACATCGCCAATCTTGGCTATGCCGCCCGGCTTGGCCTGTGGGGACCGGAGACCGCCTTCCCTAGCCATGAAGCCTTCTTGACCGACATACGCGCTGGAGGTGTGGCGGCGATGGAACTGGTAGCCCGTGATCTCAAGGCACAGGGTCTATACCTTTCCCGCGCTTTGTCTTTTGCGGGTGTCGAATACGACATCCTCGAGCATTGCCTCACCGAAGCGCAGATCCGGATCTACGACGCCTATGCAGACGCCTGGGCGATCATCCACCGCAATCTCGAGGCTGCGCTCGAAGCTACCCGCATTGTCGATGAGGACAGCGGCGACACGCTCAATCGCAATGCCAAGGCTGCGGCGCTGTCGATTTTCGAAGGGACCAAACAGCGCTTCTTCGCGCAGCTGCTTCTCTCGATGAAATTGCCGAGCCTGATCCCCGCCATGGAAGAGGCGCTTGGCGAGGAGCGTTCGGTGGTTGTGCAACTGGTCTCGACCGCCGAAGCCATGCTGGGTCGCCGTCTCGCCGCCCTCTCCGACGAAGAACGCGAAGCGCTCGATATCGACTTGTCCCCGCGCGAATATGTCATCGACTATCTTGCGGGCAGTTTCCCGGTTCGGCTGATGCAGATTTTCACCGATGAGGACGGCAATTTGCGGTCCGAAGCGATGAGCGACGACGAGGGCAAGCCTGTCATGTGCGCGAGGGCCATGGCCGCGCGCGACACGCTGATCGAACAGCTTTGCGCCTTGCCTCCGATTGCCACCGCACTCGATGCGATTATCGAGCATTTCGGGACCGAAGCCGTGGCAGAAGTAACAGGGCGCACGCGCAGACTGGTCATCGGCAGGGACGGACAGCAGCATCTCGAACGACGAAGCCCCAGCGCCAATGTCGCCGAAGCGCAATGCTTCATGGAAGGGACCAAGCTCATCCTCGTCTTTTCCGATGCGGGCGGCACGGGACGTTCCTATCATGCCGATCTCGACTGCCGGAACCAGCAGCGCCGCGTGCATTTCCTGCTTGAACCGGGCTGGCGTGCGGACAACGCGATACAGGGCCTTGGCCGTACCAACCGCACCAACCAGGCCTCGGCCCCGCTATTTCGTCCGGTGACCACCGATGTGAAGGGCGAACGCCGGTTCATATCGACCATCGCCAGGAGGCTCGACGCGCTCGGCGCTCTCACGCGCGGCCAGCGGCAGACCGGCGGGCAGAACCTGTTTGACCCGGCTGACAATCTCGAAAGCGATTATGCCAAGGATGCCCTCAATCGCTGGTTCCATCTGCTCTATGACGGCAAGCTTGAGGCCACAAGCTTTGGCGACTTCGCCCTGCGCACAGGCCTCCGCCTTGAAAGTCCAGACGGCGGCCTGAGCGATAATCTCCCGACGATCCAGCGGTGGCTTAACCGCATCCTCGCACTACCGATTGCACTCCAGAACGCCATCTTTGACGAGTATCAAGGGCTTGTCGAAGCGCGCATCGAAACCGCGCGAGAAGCTGGAACGCTCGATCTGGGGCTTGAAACAATCAAGGTCGACAGCTTCCAGATTACCGCCGATGAATTGCTGCGGACCGACCCGATGTCCGGGGCCGAGACCCGGCTCGTTTCGCTGGAAGTGAAGCGGCACTTGCGACCGCTTCGATTAAAGAGGCTTGTCAGAATGCACGAGGTCGGGTCGCGTTACGCTGTACCCTTGCGCAACGCGCGTTCGGGCAAGGTTGCCCTCTCGGTTCCAGCGCGGCGGCTTATTGCCGACGACGGAGCGGTGGTCGAACGCCGTCGCCTGCTGCGTCCACTCAAATCAGCCAACTGGACCATCGAAGCGCTCGGCGAAAGCCTCTGGGAAGAGATCGGGGTTACCGAATTCACCAAGGCCTGGCGCGCGGAGGAAGATGAGGCTGCCGCCTCGCCAGTGACCGAGCGCCTCCATCTTGCAACCGGGCTGCTGCTGCCGGTCTGGAAGCGCCTGCCGGGCGATCACGTGTGTGTCACCCGGCTCGTTGCCGACGACGGAGCGTCGATCATTGGCCGTGAGGTTGCCGATATCGATTTGGCCAAGCTCGCAGAAACTTTCGGGCTTTCGGGGATCACCGGGCCCGCCGCCAGCGAACTCGGGGCACTTGTGCTCGCAAGCGGCACGCCCCATCCCGTTTCAAGCCATGATGCGCTGACCATCAAGCGGTCTCTGGTCGGCGGCGAGCAGCGCCTGGAGCTGACAGATTTCTCGCCCGACCGGCTCGACTGGTACAAGGCCAAGGGCTGCTTCACCGAGATTATACGCTACCGCACAAGGCTGTTCGTGCCAGTCTCCAAGGCATCGATCATTCTACCTGTGCTGGCCGTCTGAACCTTCTGACTGCCGCATCGCGATGCAGGAGAGGGGAGGGTGCCTTTGGGCTTGTCGGACCATGCATGCCGCATGGCTCCTTTCCCATCAGGAGACTACCCATGATTCAGTCAATTTCCTTGAAAAAGCTTGTACCGAGCCCACGCAATGTGCGCAAAACCAGCGACCCCGCTGCCGACGAACAATTGAAAGCCGATATCGAAGCACGAGGTCTGTTGCAGAACCTTGTCGTGCGCAAGGCGAAGCGCGGCAAATTCGAGGTCGAGGCCGGAGGTCGCCGCCTCGCAGCGCTTCAGGCGCTTGCCGAAGACGGTACGCTGGCCAAAACTCACGAAGTGACCTGCCTGGTCATCGAGGGCGAGGAAAGCGAGGTGCGCGAAGCAAGCCTTGCCGAAAATTTGCAGCGTCTTGCCATGAACCCGGCCGATGAAGCGCAGGCATTCTCTGCCATTATCGAGGCTGGTGGCTGCGTGGAGGACGTGGCGCGTCGGTTTGGCCTGACTGTCCGCTTCGTGGAAGGCCGCTTGCGTCTGGCCGCACTTGCTCCTTGCGTGTTCGAAGCGCTTGCGGAAGGGGCAATAACGCTCGACATGGCCAAGGCCTATGGCGCGATTTCTGACATCGACCGTCAGGCGCATGTCTATGCCGAACTGCAGGACGCCTGGTACCAGATTACGCCCGACACGATCCGCCGCATGGTGCTCGATGCTACCGTGCGCGGGTCCGATCCGCGCGCTGTGCTCGTCGGGCGTGAGGCTTATATCGCCGCTGGTGGCCGGATAGAACGCGAACTGTTCGATGACGATGCCAGCGAAAGCTGGATCGATATCGCGCTGCTTGAAGATCTCGCTCACAAGGCGATGGATGAAGCGGCATCGAATAGTGCCCAAGAGCATGGTCTTGCCTGGGTACGGCCGACGCTTGATTGCTATGTTAGTCACGACCTTGTTGAGGGTCTCAGCCGGCTGCCATGCGAACCGGCTCCCTTGAACGAGCAGGAAGCGCAGGAGCTGACCGAACTCGAAGCTGACTATGATCGTACTGCCGCGATTCTCGAAGATGAGGATAGCGACGAAGCCGAGGTCGCCAAAGCTGAGGAAGAACTGGTTGCAATCGATCGTGCGATGCGCGCGCTCAACGATCGGCCACCGGTGCTTGCCGATGATCTCAAAGCAGACGCAGGCGCCTTCCTCGTTCTTTCGCGCCATGGCGAGCCCGCACTTGTCCCGCAATTCTATACCGAAATCGAAGTGGTTTCGGACGACGGTGTGGTCGAGCCGGTCGATGGGAGCACCGAGACCAAGCCCAAAGGCAGTTCGCTCTCGCAGCGACTGCTCGATGAGCTGGCCATGCAGCGCCGCGACATACTGGCCATCCACCTCGCCAACGACCCCGCACTGGCGCTCGACTTCCTGGTATTCAATCTGGCCGATGCCGACGGTCATGATTGGCGCGCAAAGAAGGCGTCGACGATTACGGGCTCGGTTGCATCCGGCCCTGTGGCCGGCTTTGAGGCCAAGGATGCACCAGCCAGTGCAGCACTTGCTGAGTTCGCGGGATCGCTCGATGAAAGCTGGCGCGCCGGCGAAACCGATGTCGAACGGTTCGAAGCGTTCCGGGTACTTTCCGATGAAGCGCGCTCAGCATGGCTCGGCCATATCGTGTCTCGCACGCTCGTCGCCAGTCTGGCCTGCGAGGGTGAGCGCTCGGTACCTCTCCACGAGGCAATCGGCGGTTTGCTTGACATTGAGACCGCACATTGGTGGCGGCCTACCGCGGCGAATTATTTCGACCGTGTGGCCAAAGCAAAGACGCTCGAAGCGCTTGACGCGGCAGGCGGACCCGAACTGGTCAGTCGCTATTCGGCTTCCAAGAAGGCCGAACTTGCCAGCGCTGCCGAACGTATCTTCTCGGGCGATTTCATCGGTGAGGCGGGCACCAAGGAGCGCGCGCTGGCCTGGGTTCCCGACATCATGCGTTTCACAGCGCGCGATGCGCACGATCAGATCACTGATCACGAGTCCGGTGATGGCAATAGCGAAGAGATCGCCGAGCAGGCTGCCTGACTCCTCCTGACAGGTCACAGCCACTCGGCAGGCGGCCCGCTCTGACGTGAGCGGGCCGCCTTTCTTGCTTCACACCTTGCCCGGCCACCCGGTGTGCAGATCGTCAATGACAAAATGATGCTGGTGACTACTTCCTCCGTGCTCTTCCAAATGCGGATGATCGGATGGCAGGTCGGGATGCGAATGCAACAACATCGGGGGATCGTTGCGGGGCCAAAGCCACAGGGCAAGACCAACACCCAAGACGGCCAGGCCAGCGAGAACCAAGAAGGCTGGCATCATGCCAAACTGTGCGCCGATTTGTCCGGCCATGGGATATGCGACGAGCCAGCAAACATGGCTGAGCGCGAATTGGGCAGCGAACAATGCCGAGCGGTCCTCATCCGCCGACGATCGTTTGAGCAATCTCCCGTTCGGCGTGACGCAAAGCGAATACCCGATACCCATCGCGAGCCAACCGACGAGCAAAGCCGCCCAGAGGGTTTGTATCCCCGCCTGTCCGAACACCAGTCCTAAAGTTGCCAGCGTGACCAGCAAGAGGCCGCCGCCAGCGATCATGATCGTGCGATCGTTAATTCGCGTCAGGATGCGCGGGAGGGCGAGCGCAGCCAGCATCGAGCCCGCTCCGTAAGCCGCCAGAGCCAGCGCAACGTCGCCCTCCGTCCGTCCCATGTTCTTCACGATAACTACCGTATTGACGATGACCATGGCGCTGCCGGCTGCCGCTGCCAGGGTTACCGCCAGCACGCCGACAAGTCTGGGTGTCTTTAGATAAACCCGCATGCCCCGCGTGGTCTTGCGCCATACGCTCTCGACGCGCTTTGCGACCGGTTTCCTGTACGGCAGAGCCGCGCTCATTACGAGAAGCGCAGAAACCACGAAACCGATAGCTGTTCCTGCGAATAGCCAATGGAAATTTATGATAACCAGTAGCGCGGCGGCTAGGACCGGACTGATGAGGCTTTCGAGATCATAGGCCAGTCGGGACAGGGAAAGAGCATTCGTGTACTCCTCTTCGTCCGGCAGGATGTCGGGTATGGTGGCTTGGAAGGTAGGCGTGAACACGGCCGATGCCGACTGCAGCAGGAAAATGAGCAGATAGATTTGCCAAACCGAATCGACGAAAGGGAGCAGAAGCACTACGCTGGCACGGATGATGTCCATTCCCACAAGCAGGCGTTTGCGGGGTAATCTGTCGGCATAAGCGCCCGCCAGGGGAGCGATGCCGACATAAGCGACCATTTTGATGGCAAGTGCCGTACCCAGGACCGCGCCGGCGTCGGCACCGGCGAGATCATAGGCCAGCAAGCCAAGAGCGACCGTCGCCAGCCCCGTTCCGACAAGCGCGATGACCTGCGCAAGAAACAGGTGACGATACGTGCGATTGGTCAGAACGGAGAGCATGGCGATGTCTTCCTTGAGGCAAAGCTTGACCTAAACCACGCGCTTGATTTCGGAGTAGCTGCCGTCGGTCTTGAGGGTCACGGTGACGGTTGCACCTGAACGATTGCGCCAGAACCACCCATGGCTGCCATCGAAGGCGGCGACCAGCGTGCCCGCCTCTCCAGTAGATTCGCGGCCCTTGTCATATCCGTGATAAGAGATGCCCGGCGCATCGGCATGCGTATCGAAGTTGACATGGCCGTCTTGCACCGACCATTCGTATTGGAGGCTGGCGCCTTCGGCCATGATCGCCTTGACTTCGGCACCCTCACCGGGCGCGAGCGTTAATTCGGTCACATCGGTGCGCTCGGAGCCGCTCCCGCTTGTATCGGCGAGTGTGGGAACTTCCTCGACGGCTGTGTTCTGTTCGTCGGCGGCCGCTTCCGCGGCTAGCTGCTGCTTGATCTCGCCCATCTCGGAATACCCTAGAAGACGGCCCGCTCCGGTCGGATCGATCGCATATTCTGCGGGTAGAACCACGGTGACCAGAAGGACGGTCGCGGTCACCACGGCGAACGCGGTCGCCTTGACGAGCTGGCGGTTGGTGGGAAGGTCGCTGGAGGAGGGACGCTGTGAATTGAACATATCTATTGCTCCTGGAAAAATGTGATCAGGCTGCGGCGAAGCCGACGAGCTGGTAGCCGACAAGCATGAAGCCCGCGGTCATGAGAACAGTGTTGGCGGCGAAGGCGTGACGCATGAAGCTCT
>CAJXTZ010000069.1 GCA_913061345.1 uncultured Erythrobacter sp. | reverse complement strand
TCGTCGGCAGCGTCAGATGTGTATAAGAGACAGGCGCCACATATGGGCTGGGGGTGATATCGACCCCGAACGTGATGCCGACGTCGACCTGCTCCTGGCCCACAACCAGAGGCGAGGCGAAGAGAGCCCGCAAGCCCTCCAGATGTTCTCGCAGAAGGGCCGGATCCTTTTCCGGCATGGTCCAGGCAATCAGATGGCCGGGGCCCAGATAGATTTTGGCGTCTTGCGTGGCGGCCTTCAGGCGTGCGGTAATGGCAAGCAGGTAATCGCCGTGAAGTTCAACCGGCAGCGAACGGCGCACTTCTTCGAAGCGGTGAATACGCGCCACGACTATAGAGGGTACATGGCTAGCCACATCTTCGTCGCCTTCGAGGGCAGCAAAGGTCGGCAGGTCCGTCTCAGGGTCGATTAATAGGAGGTCGCGGGCCCACTTGGTGCGAAGCCTGAGCAATCCGTAAAAGATCAATGCCGCAAGCGCATAGGCAAAACTGATGCGAAGGCCGGCCTGGGGGCCGACCAGTGGCATCAACAGTACCATCATCGTGACCGCGCCGAATGCCGCAGACCGGTAGGCCCTGTCCTTGATAGGACAGATCAGCAGCAGCAATGCAAGTGTTGCCAGAAGCGTAAGCAGTCCGCTGATATAACGCGGATGCCCGGACATCAACGTTTCTGCCGCGAAGATCGATACGATAGAATCCGAGACCGCTCCTTGTCCGGGTAAACTTGGAGCGTCGCGGCGAAGACTTACACTTTGCCCGATAATGACCTTCTTGCCGTGCAAATTGGTCAGTTCAGCATTTTCGTCCATCAGATTCGAAAGCCGATATGTAGGCACTGATGCGAGGTCAAAGCTGTAGACGACCGGGAAATCGTCCTTCGCGGAACCCGATATTCCGGCGATACTGGCGGGAAGGTTGGGAAGGGTCTCGGCACCATCCTCGACTGCGAAGGGCATGTACCAGATGTAGCCGAGATAGTTTCGCAGCGCGTCGAGGGCCACCTGGGGTACCTCATCCGCGATCTGCGAACAATTTTCGCGCAAGACCTTTTCCACGTTCAGGCTCGTGTCGAGATACCGCACAAGAAACGCATTACCCGAAAAATTTCTTAAAGCTGCATTCAATGCCCCATCCGCTTCTGCGCTGGATGGCTGATCGAAGACGACATTGACATAGACTTCCTCGGCGCCGGCTTCGTCGAGCCGCATGATCAAGGTCGCCAGTTGTTGCCGTGCTTGCGGCGTTCGGGGGTCGGCTAGATCATCAGTCGCGCCGACGAATACGACTTCTCCGGAAGCGGGCTTCGATACGAGGTTTGCCTCGATCAACCAGCCGATCTGGTCGACAGGATGGAGCATTGCCGGAATAGCCAGACAAAGCGCAATCAGGCCCGACCACGCCACGTGACGGACGCGTTCGAGCCATTTGACTCTTCTCGTTGATGTCGATGTCTGATCGACCACTCTTCACCTTTCATCGCGACCGCATATTCTCTTGCTTGAAATGGAATGGCACAGGATGGTTAACAAAGCGGCAACATCGACACCGTGAGGGACTAAGCGACACTGGTAGGTCCGCCGCGCCCGTTCATGCTCGACACCTTCAGGCTTAACCGTTAGGTCGGGCGCAAACAGGGATTAACGGCACCATGAAGCTGATTATCGGTAACAAGAACTACTCCAGCTGGTCGTTGCGGGGCTGGCTGGCGGCGAAGCAGAGCGGCCTTTCGTTCGACGAATTGACCGTTCATATCGACGGTGACGACTGGCAGGTCATGAAACAAACTGACGGCGAGTTCCAGCCTTCTGCGGGCAAGGTTCCGGTCCTGTGGGATGGCGATGTCGTGGTGTGGGACAGTCTCGCTATCCTCGAATATCTGGCCGACAAGGTGGGGCGTGACCGCTTCTGGCCGAAGGACGATGCCGCGCGCGGTATGGCGCGGGCGATGGTGGCGGAAATGCATTCTTCCTACCTCGCTTTGCGGCGGCAATGCCCGATGAACATTCGCGCCCGCGTTTCGGTGAACCTTTCAGACGAGACGAAAGGCGATATCGTGCGCATCCTGGGGCTGTGGGCCGAGGCACGCGCACGCTTTGGCAAGGGCGGACCCTTCCTGTTCGGCACATTCAGCGCGGCGGACATTTTCTACGCCCCCATCTGTAGCCGCTTCCTGAGCTATGGCATTGGCGTGCCCGGCTTTGCGCAGGCCTATATCCAGGCCTTGTGGGAACACGACTGGATGCAGCAATGGGTAGAAGCTGCCATGGCGGAAGAATGGACCATCTCGCAATTCGAAACCGGTGAACAGGCGTGAGCGCCGATCCTCTTGCCAACGCGCGACACCTGATCGCCTGTGAAAGCGTGACGCCGGCGCGCGGCGCCGTGTTCGACATGCTGGAGGAAATGCTGGTCGGTCTCGGTTTCGAAACCGATCGCTTCACGCGTGGCGAGGGGCCGGAAGGCAGCGACGAGGAGCCGGTCGAGAACCTGTTCGCCATTCGCCGCGGGCCGACAGGATCGCAGCATTTTGCCTTCGCGGGCCACGTCGATGTGGTGCCTGCAGGTGATGGATGGTCGAGCGAGCCGTACGCGCCGGAAGTGCGCAGTGAACCGGGCGGCGACCTGCTGTATGGACGCGGCGCGGTTGACATGAAGGGCGCGATTGCCTGCATGGTGGCCGCCGTGGCCGATATTCCTGCCGAGGCTGGCACGCTCAGCTTTATTATCACCGGCGATGAGGAAGGCCCCGCGCTTTACGGAACGCGCGCGCTGATCGACCGAATGCGGGAGCGCGCGGACATTCCCGACATGTGCCTTGTGGGAGAGCCGACCAGCGTGAACCGGCTTGGCGACATGATGAAAATCGGGCGGCGCGGTTCGGTTAATATCTGGCTGGAGGTGGTGGGCACGCAAGGCCACGTTGCCTATCCCCATCTGGCCGACAACCCGATGCCGAAGCTGGTGGCCATTCTTGCCGAACTGGATGCGCTGGTACTGGACGAGGGGAATGACTGGTTCCAGCCAAGCAGTCTGCAGATCACCGAGTTCAACGTCCCCAATCGCGCTCACAACGTGATCCCCGGCAAGGCCACCGCCCGCATATCCATCCGTTTCAACGATCAGCATTCGGGCGCTTCGCTTTCGGAAAAGATCCTCGCGATTGCCGAGAGGCATGGCGGCACCGCGCATGCTGTTATCAGCGGAGAACCATTTCTGACACCGCCCGGCATCTTCTCTCGGATGATCGCCGATGCGGTCGAGGCGGAGACCGGGACCGCACCCGAAGCCTCCACCACCGGCGGCACGTCCGATGCGCGTTTCCTGAAAGACCTGTGCCCGGTGATCGAATTCGGGCTGGTCAACGCCACCATGCACAAGACAGACGAGGCCGTAGCGGTTGACGACCTTGCCAAGCTGACGGCAATCTACCGCCGGATCGCAATAGCCGCCCTCTCCCAATGAGGGGCAGGTCGCCTAGAAAGGGATTTTCATGAAACGCTGGTTGGCCATTCCGCTATGGCAGCGGGTTCTCGTTGCGCTCGCCCTGGGCATCATCGCCGGGCGGCTGTGGGGGCCGGGTGCGGAAAGCATCAAGATCGTGGGCGACATCTTCGTCGCCTTCATCAAGATGCTGGTGGTGCCGCTGATCTTCTTCAGCCTGGTGGCGGGTGTTGCTTCCATCGGCGATCTGCGCAAGCTGGGCCGGATCGGCTGGCGAGCCTTGCTGCTGTTCGTCGTTACAGGCCAGATCGCCGTATGGCTGGGCCTTTTTCTCGGCACGGTCATCGCGCCGGGCGCGGGCGTGGATACATCCTCCATCGACATGGGAGCGGTGCCCGAACCCAATAACACCACGTGGCGCGAGATGTTGCTGGGCATGGTGCCGCAAAGCCCGGTGCAGGTCATGGCCGACGTAAACGTTTTGCCACTGATCATCTTTTCCGTCTTGCTGGGCATCGGCATCTTGATGGCAAAGGAAGAGGGCGGGCCCGTTCTCAAGATTTTCGATAGCGGCGCCGTGGTGATGCAAAAAGTGACCATGGTCATCATGGAACTGACACCGTTCGGCGTTTTTGCCCTGATGGCATGGGTGGCGGGCACACTGGGCTTCGATGCGTTGGCAGCGCTGGGCAAGCTGGTGTTCCTCAACTACCTTGGCTGCCTGCTGATCATTTTCGTCATCTATTCGTCCATGATCAAGTTTATCGCGCGCCTGCCGGTGCGGGATTTTTTCCGCGGTATCGTGGATGCCATCGCGGTGAGCTATTCCACGGCCAGTTCCAATGCCACGCTGCCCGTTACCCTGCGCTGCGCGGAGCGGAACCTTGGTATCAGCAATTCTGTCGCCAGCTTCGTTATCGCGCTGGGCGCGACAATCAATATGAACGGCACGGCGATGTACCTGGGCCTCGCCACGTTGTTCGGGGCGCAGGTTTTCGGCGTGGATCTGAGCTGGAGCGACTATTTCCTGATCTCGATCCTCGGCACGCTTGGCGCCGTGGGCGCGGCGGGCATTCCGGGGGCAGGCCTTATCATGATGGCGCTGGTGTTCGGCGCTGTTGGCGTTCCATTGGAAACGATTGCCTTTGTCGCTGGCGTGGACCGGATCATGGATATGATGCGCACCACCACCAACGTCTCTGGCGATGCGGCCGTAGCCACCACCGTTGCCAGCCTGACCGACAATATCGACAGGGCAGAGATGATCAGCGCGGATGACGTCTAGTCCGATAGGCAGTTGCGCAACCGCGAATTAACCATTCTACTGCTACGCGCAGGCTATGGATGCGCGCATTTTCCTTGGCCTGTTTCTGGCGGTGCACATGCTGCTTGCAGTGGCCATGCCGGTTTCCGATGTCGGAGCGGCGTTGCGCGCGGTCTGGCTACAATCGTTGTTGCTGGTGTGGCTGGTGCTGATCGCACTTGTGCTGTTGTTCGTACAAGTCGCCATGAAGCGGGTGGCGAGCCCATCGAAAGTGATGCTGCGCGTCCTGCGGTCGCGGCGAAAACATTATGCGGAAGGCGCGGTGTTCCTGGTGGCGCTGGCGGCGATGATGCAGGTCTACATGATCCTGAAAGTCGCCATTCCGCAATTCGTGCCCTTCTACGCCGATCCCGTACTGGCAGACCTTGATGCCATGCTGCTGGGCCAGGATCCGTGGCGCATCACTCACGCTGTCTTCGGGGAGGGGGCAACGCGTTTCCTCGACTGGTTCTATGTCACCCCCTGCCTGATCGTGACGGCGGGTATGACGCTGTGGGCCTGTTTCGCGAAAGACCGGGCTTTCAGCAGGCGATCGGTGCTGGCCATCACGATGTGCTGGTTCATCATCGGCAATTGGGCGGCGCTGGCGTTGTCTTCTGCCGGGCCGATCTACATGGAGCATTTCTACGGCAACGCGCGCTTTGCCGATCTTCTGCTGGCGCTGCCACCGGACCTCACTGCTACGCAGACGCAGGCCTACCTGCTGCAAAATTACGGCGAGCCTGGATTTGGCAAGGGTATCAGCGCCATGCCGTCCATGCACAACGCGCTCTACCTGCTCTTGATCTGGATGGTATACGATCGCTTCGGCAACGGCTGGCAGCTGTGGCTGGCGGTTGCGTTTGAAGGGATCGTGTTCGTCGCCTCTGTCCATCTCGGCTGGCACTACGCGCTGGATGCATTGGTGTCCGCGATGCTGGTGGTGCCGATCTGGTATGTCGCGGGCCGGGTGGAAAGCTGGCGGCTTCCACGCCTGACCTTGCCGCAACGCCGGGCGCGTGGACCAGACCCGGCATAGACTACCGCCCTTTTGGCTTCTTCATTACCTTTTTCCGATAGCTGCACAGGTCCACCACGGGGCAACGCCAGCATTCGGGCCTACGCGCCTTGCAGGTGTAGCGCCCGTGCAGGATCAGCCAGTGGTGAGCATGTAGACGAAACGGTTGCGGCACGCGCTTTTCCAGCTTTGCCTCCACCTGTTCGGGCGTCTTTCCCTTGGCGAGGCCCGTGCGATTGCCCACGCGCAGGATATGGGTATCGACGGCGAAGGTCTCCTGCCTGAACCAGCAGTTCAGCACGACGTTTGCCGTCTTGCGACCAACGCCCGGCAGACGGACAAGGTCTTCGCGGGTATCGGGCACTTCGCCGCCATATTCGTCCACCAGCAACTGGCTCAGTGCGATGACGTTCTTCGCCTTGGAATTGAACAGCCCGATGGTCCTGATGTGTTCGACAAGGGAATCGAGGCCGAGATCGAGCATCTGTTGCGGCGTTTCAACCTTGGCAAACAATGCGCGCGTTGCCTTGTTCACGCCCACATCGGTGGCCTGCGCGGAGAGAGCCACCGCCACGACGAGTTGATAGGCATTGGTGTATTCCAGTTCCGTTTCCGGCTCCGGATTATCCTCTGCCAGCCGCCGGAAGAATTCGAAAATCTGGTCCTTGGTCATACGATCGAGCCTAATCCTGATGATCGTGGGTTTGGCGCAAGGCTTCGGCCTGCCGGCGATGGCGCTGCATGGCATCGGAGAAAGCGGCGGCAATAATGCCTGTGGGCATGGCCACAAGGCCGATACCGCCCAATGCCACCAGCGCGGCCAGAAACTTGCCGAGCGGAGTAACGGGCGATACATCACCATAACCCACCGTGGTGAGCGTGATGATCGACCACCACATCGCGCGCGGGATGGAGCCGAAGGCTTCGGGCTGGACTGGCCCTTCCGCCCAGTGCAATGCAGCAGCGCCGAACAGCAGAAGTGCGGCAGCCAGCGCCAACGTGACGAACAGATCGTATCGCCGCTCCGCAATGGCACCCGCCAGTTCTCGCAAGGCAAGACTGAACCGCCCGAACTTCATGAGTGCAGCCAGCCGGAGAAGGCGCAGCAGGCGAAAGAGCGGCGCGCCTGTTACCAGCAGGGGAAACAGCGACGCGACAACCACGGCAAGGTCCAGCAGACCGAAGGGCGAGATGATGAAAGCCAGCCGCTTGCGCCATGCAGGCGTGCTGCCTTCAGCTTCGACGCTCGACCACACGCGACCCAGATATTCCACAAGGAACATCGCGCCGAACGCCATTTCGGCAAGAATGAAGAAGCTGCGGTATTCGCTGGCCAGCGCGGCTTCCGTACCCAGCACCGCCATTACGACCGAAGCAAGGATTACCGCGATGATTAGGCGATTGGTGATCGTCAGCTTGCCGTCATCACGGGCAGAAGCGAACAGTTGCAGATAGGTGCGGCGGCGTAGCGTCCCGATCATCGCGCCTCGCCAGCAGCGTGCTTTGGTGTCATGGTATCCCTTCCCGCCGCTGGGTTAGCTCAGCCCCAGCACGTCATTCATCGTGTAGCGTCCGGGCGCCTTTCCGATAAGCCAGGTCGCCCCCCTGATCGCGCCGCGCGCAAAGATGTTGCGGTTCTCTGCCGAGTGGCTGAGCGTGATGCGTTCCTGCTCTCCGGCAAAGATGACCGAGTGCTCACCCGCCACGGTGCCGCCGCGCAGGGCTGCGAAGCCGATGGCACCCTCTGCTCGTTGCCCGGTATGGCCGTCACGCCCACTCTCGCTGCTATCGGCCAAGTCGATGCCGCGCGCCTTCGCTGCCGCCTCACCCAGCAGCAGGGCTGTGCCGGATGGCGCATCAACCTTCATGCGGTGGTGCATTTCCAGCACCTCGATATCCCAATCCTTGCCCAGCCGAGCGGCGGTTTCTTTCACCAGGTGTGCCAGCAGGGTGACGCCTAGCGAGGTATTGCCCGTCTGCAGTATGGGGATGGCGCCTGCGGCATTGTCCAACGCGGCGGAATGCGTTTCGTCCAGCCCCGTTGTGCCGATCAGGATCGGGATACCGGCGCCGATGGCGGCATGCAGATTATCCTTCAGCGCAGCAGGGGAGGAGAAATCCACCAGTGCATCGCTATCGTCGGCAAGGCTTGCGGGATTCTCGCCCTTGTCGACGCCGCCGGAGCATTCATGCTCGCTGTCTGTCAGCACGGCAGCGATTGCCTGCCCCATACGGCCCTGGCTGCCAATGATCCCGATACGTGCCACAATAACTCCCCGCCCATGCTGCGCTTGTCGAAGGATCGCTTTTCCTTCAATCCACCCACTAAAGCCAACAGCAGCCCTTCGACAAGCGCAGGGCGAGCAGAAGTGGGGAGTGCGGGTCTTTGAGCGGTAATATCGTCATCCTAACAGGGGCGGGGATATCCGCTGAAAGCGGTTTGAAGACTTTCCGCGCAGAAGATGGCCTGTGGGAAAATCATCCGGTGGAAGAGGTCGCCACGCCCGAGGGTTTTGCCCGCGACGCCGACCTCGTCCAGCGCTTTTACGACGAGCGCCGCGCGCAGGTTCGCGGCGCGCAGCCCAACCTGGCGCATCTGGCGCTGGGGCAGCTCGACCGCGAATTTGGCGGCGAGCTGCTGATCGTGACGCAGAATATAGACGACCTGCACGAACGCGGCGGGGCATTGCGCGTTCTGCACATGCACGGCGAATCGCTATCCGCCTGGTGCCTTGCCTGCGATGCGCGGCACCGCTGGCAAGATCCGCTGCGCGATAGCCCGCCGTGCCCTTCGTGCGGAGAGGCGGCCCTGCGGCCCGATATCGTCTGGTTCGGAGAGATGCCGTACCAGATGGACCGGATTTTCGATGCGTTGGCCAATGCCGACCTGTTCGTTTCCATCGGCACCAGCGGCGCTGTCTATCCGGCGGCAGGTTTCGTGCAGCAGGCCGCGGCGCACGGCGCGCGCACGCTCGAACTCAATTTGGAAGAAAGCCTTGGCAGCGGCAATTTCGATGAAACGCGGCTGGGTTCGGCCAGCGAGCTTGTGCCTGCGTGGGTGACCGAAGTGCTGGGCGGATAACTGCGAAGAAAGGCCGCCGGTCGCGCACCGGCGGCCTCACTTGGCGGTCAGTCCATCTTCATTTCGATTTCGCGGGTCAGGTAGGTGCCTGTAATCTCGCGAATTTCGTTGTAGACGTTCACGACAGTCTCGTTCGACCGGTCCATGTTGGCTTCGCCCCATGCTTCGATAAAGGCGTCATACCTTTCGCGCGAAGGTTGCATGTTCTCGCCCGGAAATTCGATCATCAGCAGCAGGTGAAACGCATCGCCGCCCGGTGCCATGTTCGCATAAATGGCGTAGTCGGTGATATGGCCGAGGCCCTTGGCGACCTCGTTGCTGGCGACCCAGGTCTGGCGCAGGCCTTCCAGATAGGTATCCATCTGTCCCGGCTCGACGCGGACCGTGGTCAGCTCCAACACCGTGTCGGAATATTCGTAATCCTCGAACTCGTTCAGCTGCGCTGCGGCAGGCGCTGAAACCGTGGCCATGGCGAATGCGGCGGCAAGGCTACCAAACAGAAATCTAGACATGGATGTCCCCTTTGAAAGAGTAAGTGCGCCGGTATGGCACCCTTTTCCAAAAGGACGAGCGACCCATGCAACCCATGCTTGAATTGCCCTTTTGCGAGGCAGAGTGTCTGCCTGAAAGGATACGGAGTCAATTGTGACGCGGGCGGCAAATCGGCACCAAGGGCGCCGGGCGCGGGCAACGAGCCGACCAGAGCTATTGTGCTAGCCCAGGCTGCATCCGCTACACGCGGGATCCTTGGCGATGCTGAGGGTTCGCATGCCCGGTTTCAGCCCGTCCATCAGGTGCAATTGTCCCCACTGCGGATCGCCCATTCCACCGGTGGCATGGATCAGAGCGCGGATCGACTGCATTGCGGCAAAGGTGCCGACCCAGCCTACCATCGCGCCCAGCACACCGTCTTCTGCGCAGGTATCGCAATCCTCCGCATCGAAGGCATCGCCCACGAAGCAGCGATAGCACGGCTGGTCCTCGCGATGTCCCGCGAAGGCACCGACCTGACCCTGAAAACGGCCTACGGCGGCGGAGAGCAGCGGCACGCCCGCAGCTACACAGGCATCCGATACCGCAAGGCGGGTGGCGAAATTGTCGGTTCCGTCGATCACCAGGTCCGCGCCTTCGATCATCGAACCGGCATTGTCCGGCATGATGCGCCGGTCGTGAATTGTGACGTCCAGCTTCTCATCGAAATTTGCCAGCCAGCGGCGCGCGGACACGGCCTTGCCATGGCCGATATCGCGGGTCGTGTAGATAGTCTGGCGTTGCAAGTTACTGGCAGATACCTTGTCATCGTCGATCAGGGTCAGATGTCCCACGCCCGCGCCGGCAAGATATTGCAGGGCCGGGGCCCCAATTCCGCCAAGCCCCAGCAGGACCACGTGCGAACGGGAGATCGCCGCCTGCCCCGCACCGCCCACTTCGGGCAGCACGATATGGCGCGCGAAGATTTCGGGCCGCGCCTGGTTGCCGATCCGCAGTGCGTCCCCAAACCCGCGCGT
>CAJXTZ010000068.1 GCA_913061345.1 uncultured Erythrobacter sp. | reverse complement strand
CCTCTTCGTCGGCAGCGTCAGATGTGTATAAGAGACAGGGTGGGCACAACCATCAGTTCCGCTACCGAGATTACCGATTGGATAGCCATGGTAATGGCCGGTGGCGTATCGATAACGGCCAGCTTGAACCCCTGCTGCCGCAGTATCGCGAGGTCATTCGCTAGACGGGCAACGGTAGTCTGGGCGAAAGCGGGAAATTCTGCCTCACGCTCGTTCCACCAGTCTGCAAGCGATCCTTGCGGATCGATATCGATAAGCACAACCGGGCCGGCGCCAGCGCGCTGCGCCTGGACAGCGAGGTGTCCGGATAGGGTGGTCTTTCCAGAACCACCCTTCTGCGATGCCAATGCTAAAACGCGCAAGGCTATTCCCCCTAAAGCAAGCGACCCGAGCAAGTCTCAAATACGGGCCTTCGCCTAAGGACTTCGCAGACTACCCTTTATTTTGAGTTAATTCAGGTTTGGGTCGGCGCCACTTTTCTCAACGCAATGCGCAGGGTCGATGCCCCCCGGTCCCGGCGGGCGCCGCAATGCCGGCCCTGCTATGGTGCGAAATAAGGGCCACCGATAAACGCTTTGCTAATGGCTTGTTTACTATGGCATCGTGCACCGGGCTTAACAGGAAACGTGAGTGTAACGATGGCTTACCGCAAGAACTCCGTAATTACGAAGACCGCAGGCTTGCTCGCCATGCTGACTTTTGCCGTTCCCCTTGGCGCGACGGTGCGCGACGGTGTGGATGCGTGGTCGCGCGGCGATTATGCCGCCGCGGTTGCCGAATGGCAGGGGCCGGCGGCACAGGGCGATCCCGATGCCTTGTTCAACATGGGGCAGGCATACCGCCTGGGTCGCGGGGTGCCGGAGGATATGGAACGGGCAGAGCAATTCTATCTCGCAGCTGCGCAGGCGGGCCATGTGCAGGCGGCCGATACCTATGGGCTCATGTTGTTTCAGGACGGTCGCCGCACGGAAGCGCTACCCTATGTGCAGGCCGCTTCGCGCCGGGGAGATCCGCGCGCGCAATATCTGATTGGCATTGCCCATTTCAATGGTGACCTGGTGGAGCATGACTGGGAGCGAGCCTATGCTCTACTTTCTCTGGCTAACGGTGCGGGACTGCCACAGGCGGGACCGGCAATCCAGCAGATGGACGCACACATTCCGCTTGAACAGCGTCAGGCCGCGGTTGCGCTATCCCGGCAGATCGAACTGCAGGCGGAGGAGGCGCGTTCGGTGCAGTTGACCGCTGCCGACCTTTCGGCGCCCGACACGGTGCCCACACAGCAAGAGGTCATGGCCTCGGAACGTCAGACCGTAACACCAGCCGTTTCGCAGCATGTTCAATCGGCAGCGGTATCGCCATCGGTTGCGGCAGCGCGCGATGCGGTTGCGCAAGCGCGCGAGGCGACCGGCACTGCGGACCCCGCGCAGGCAGGGGCAAGCTATGCGCGCGGCGCAGCGGCTGCACCGGCGCCCCGGTCACGGCCTGAGGAAGTTGCGGCCGTGCCCACCCCGTCCCCGCAGCCTACAAGCGCGCAGCCCGCTACCCCGCAGGCAGCTGCAGACACCGGTGGGCCGTGGCGCGTACAGCTGGGCGCGTTTGGCGTTCCCGGCAACGCGGAACGGCTGTGGGACAGGCTTTCGAGTCGGCCGGAGCTGGCTGGCCGGGAACGATTGCTGCTTCCAACTGGTCGTGTCACCCGCCTTCAGGCCGCTGGTTTCGCCACGAGGGCACAAGCGCAGTCTGCCTGTTCGGCCCTCCAGCGTGCCGGACAGGAATGCCTTGTGACCCGTAATTAGGTTCCGGCACCGCTAACTCACCTGCTTCCATAACCATCATCCTTCAGCCATAGTCTGTGCTGGATGAACGATGGGGCATGGAATGACGACAGAGAATCAGGCAACACCTGACGGCCAGCACGATGTCGCATCCCCAGCGACATCGGCAGAGCGCATCGCCAGTCTCGATCTGATTCGCGGCATTGCGGTTTTGGGTATCCTGGCAGCGAACATCGTGGCCTTCGGCATGCCATGGACTGCCTATAGCTGGCCCGACGCTTTCCTTACCGGACATGATAAGACATCCGATTGGCTATGGGTTGCGCAGTTCGTCCTGTTCGACGGAAAAATGCGCGGATTGTTCACCCTGCTATTCGGAGCGGGGATGGCGCTATTCATGGAGCGCGCGTGGGCGCGCGGCAAAGGGTGGGGTCTGCAGGCCAGGCGACTGGCGATCCTGCTGGTGTTCGGCCTCGTGCATTTCTTCTTCATCTGGCGCGGGGATATCCTCGTCCTCTATTCGGCGGCCGGGTTTGTCACCATGCTGTTCCTGCGCATGACGGCAGGCAAGCTGCTGACGCTGGGGCTGATCGGCTATGTAGTTGGCGCGCTGTTCTACGCGCTGGCGATCGGATCTGCCTATTTCGTCACCGAAACTACTTTCGGCCAGGCCGAGGGCATGGAAGACGCGCAACTCTCCATCGACGCGGCCAAACAGGATGCCATCGCCGACGACGCGATAGAGATCCCGATCATGACAGATGGCAGCTATGCCGATTTCGTGTCTCACAATTTCAGCGCGCATGCCGCAGATCCGCTGACGTCCCTGCTTCTTTTGCTCTTCGAAACGGTCCCGCTGATGCTGATCGGCATGGCGTTCTATCGGTATGGCTGGTTCAGCCCCGGCCATTCATCTGGCAAGCGCCGGTTCTGGGGATGGGCGCTGCTGTTATCGGGCGCTGTCCTCAATCTGCTCCTGGCATTGTGGGTGAAGGACGGCGGCTTTACCTACTGGGGTACGCTTTCTGCGATGATGGCCTTTTCGATGCTGCCGCGCCTGCCGATGATTCTGGGCCTTGCACTGTTATTGGCGCTTTATGGCAACATCGCGTCGGGATGGCTCGCTGAAAGGCTTTCTGCCGCAGGGCGCGCAGCCTTCACCAATTATATTGGCACCTCGGTGCTGATGATGCTGATTTTCCACCCGTGGGCCGGAGGCTTGTGGGGCGAGTTGACGCGACCGGAACTCTACCTCGTAGTGGCCCTTGGCTGGGCGGTCATGCTGGCATGGTCGAAGCCCTGGCTGACAAAGTTCCACTATGGTCCGCTGGAATGGCTGTGGCGTTGCCTGACATATGGCAGGATCTTTCCCCTGCGCAGATAACGACTGCAGTCATCTTGCGAATAACTCTCAAGACGCTTGCTAATGCAAGCCATTCGCATTATTAAAGCCGGGTAGCCAAGAGAGATTCGCCCGCGCATGTACACCTGCATCTGCAACGCCATCAAGGAAGCTGACCTGCGCAAGGCTGCGCGGCAACACCGGGGCGGTGCAGAGAGCGTCTACGCCAAGCTGGGTAAGCGACCAAATTGCGGACAGTGTTTGGAAGAGGCGCAGCACGTTATCGCGGAAGAGCGCGAAGCCTTGGCAGAGCCCAAGGTGGCAGCCTGATTTTATCTGAAACGCATTCGCATTAGCGCAATTTTCTACGGTTTTCTGGCTGATTCCTGACGTCTTTTCCTTGCAATACACCTGCATTCCTGACCATCCTGCGTCGCGCAACACCGTTTCAGGAGGCAGTCCATGCAGGGCGACGAAAAGGTCATCGATTATCTCAACAAGGCGCTCACGAACGAGCTGACGGCGATCAACCAGTACTGGTTGCATTACCGTGTCCTCAACGACTGGGGCGTTTACAAGCTGGCTGAATACGAGCGGCACGAGAGCATCGATGAGATGAAGCACGCCGACTGGCTGGCCGACCGCATCCTGTTTCTGAACGGGCTGCCCAATTTTCAGGCTATCCACAAGTTGAAGGTGGGTGAAACGGTAGAGGAAATCCTCAAGGCCGATCTTGCACTGGAGCATGAGGCCATCCCGCTACTGCGTGAAGCCGCAGACTACTGCCAGGAGGCGAAGGATTTCACGTCTGGCGCGCTGTTCGAAAAGATACTCGCCAGCGAAGAAGATCACGTCGATTTCCTGGAGACTCAGTTCGACATGATCGAACGCATGGGCATCCACAATTACGTCCAGCTCAACAGCAAGGCTGCAGGTGAGGGAGAGAACGACGCAGGCGCCGCCTCACAAGCCTAGGCGACGCGCCAGTATGGGGATTGCGCGGGGCTTTGCTTTTCGATCGTGGCGACTATCCTCTCGCCATCCATTATGTGAGCCGCTCCGCATCCGATGTTGATATCGGCAACGATCAGTGCGGTGGCGAGGTCCGGCACGTCGAGCGAAATCGCCTGGGCCGCGCCCCTGCGGTCAATCCTCAATTCATAGCGTTGCATGCCTGATACCTCTTCGACGGATGCGTTTGACACCCATCTGGCGTAACAATGTGTCAAAATTGGGATAGGTCCGGGCAACCGGTCTGAAAAATCAATCGTTTCGGCCACTTATATGCAGGAAACCGGTAAGATTGATACGCCGGGTATCAGTCCAGGCTATCGCTTCCGCGATGGCGCGCGAGTATCTCGCGGCTGCGCTTCCGGCGCTCTTTCGCAGTGGCTGCCGCCAGACTGGTTTCACGAAAGAACAACGCCAGCGCGACCGAGAGTTGCGCCATGGTCGCGATCCAAAATATGGCGACGAGCGTTCCAATTCGCGGCTCGATGAAGGCGCTGATGAACAGGATCGCAATGACTATGCATATCGTCAGCGCGGCCAGCGTGGAAAGCTTGACGGCGATCTGTGCAAATCGCTGCCGCTGAATGAGCGCTGGCAATTCCTCGGATTCGCGATAGTCCTCGCCCGTTTCCTGCATGCGCTCAATCATCTCGATGCGATCGAACAGCCATGTCAGCCGCAGGTTCATGACATTCAGCATCGCGCCGATACCGGCTAGCAGGAATACAGGCGCGAGACTCAGCTGCACCATTTCCTGCACACGGATCGTGCTGGAGGTGCGTTCGATCAGTTCGCCGGTAAGGGAAAGGATTTCAAGCATTGTGGCCTGCTAGTCCCGGCCCTGTCCGCCGCTGAACTTTCCTCCGCCACCGCGATTGGAATCGTAGGGATTCTTGGGACTTTTCAAGGTCAGGCGGACAGGCACCGCACCAAAGCCCAGCTTCTTGCGAATATCGTTGAGCAGGTATCTTTCGTAGCTTGTCGGAAGATCATCCAGCCGCGTTCCGAAGATCACGAAACGCGGTGGTCGCGTGCCAACCTGGGTGATGTAGCGCAGCTTTATCCGTCGTCCGCCGGGTGCAGGCGGCGGGTTCTTGGCCAGCGCATCGTCGAACCAGCGGTTCAGCGCGGCGGTGGGAACGCGGCGGCTCCACGCTTCGCGCAGTTCGAAAGCCGCGCCCAGCATGGTATCCAGGCCCTTGCCCGTCATGGCGGAAACCGCAAACAGCGGCACGCCCTTCAATTGTGACAGCCCTTCTTCCAGCGCGCCGCGAATACCATTGAAAAGCCCGCTGGGGTCTTCGGCGATATCCCATTTGTTGATGGCGACCATCAACGCGCGGCCTTCATCGATCACCTGGCTGGCGATCTTGAGATCCTGCACTTCGAGGCCGCGTGTCGCATCCAGGAGCAGCACCACGACTTCGGCATAGTCGACGGCGCGCATGCCATCCTGCACCGAAAGGCGCTCCAGCTTGTCTACCACCTTGGCGCGCTTGCGCATTCCGGCGGTATCGATCAACTTGATAACGCGGTCCTCGCCGCTCTTGGGATCCGTCCATTCCCAATCGATCGCAATGGAATCGCGGGTAATTCCGGCTTCCGGCCCGGTCAGCATGCGATCTTCATCGAGAAGCCGGTTCACCAGCGTAGATTTGCCAGCATTGGGGCGTCCCACGATTGCCAGGCTGAGCGGAGAGGCGGGATCGACTTCTTCAAGTTCGTCCCCCGCCTCGGCAGCGGCGCGAGCCTTGTCGGCTGCGATTGCCGCTTCGGCCTCCGCCTCCAGCTGCATCTGGTCGGCTTTTTCGTCGATGAGAGGAATCAGGGCCGAATACAGATCGGCCACGCCTTCGCCATGTTCGGCGCTTACCGGAATAGGCTCGCCAAGGCCCAGCGAATAGGCTTCCAGAATACCGCTTTCACCAGAATTGCCCTCCGCCTTGTTGGCGATCAGCACCACCGGCACTTCCTGCTGGCGCAACCAGCGGCCGATTTCCTCGTCGAGCGGGGTGAGACCGGCGCGCGAATCGATCACGAAAAGCGCGGCATCGGCGTCCTTCAGCGAAACCTGCGTCTGCGCCAGCATACGGCCGGGCAGGGATTTCTCGTCCTCGTCTTCCCAGCCTGCGGTGTCGACGGCTTCGAACTCCAAGCCCGACAGGCCTGCCAGGCCCATCCGTCGGTCGCGCGTGACGCCGGGCTGATCGTCGACCAGCGCCAGTCGCTTGCCAACCAGCCTGTTGAACAGGGTGGACTTGCCGACATTGGGGCGGCCAATGATGACCACCTGGGGGAGCTTGCGGGTTTTCATCGAGCGCAGGTGGCGGGCGCGGGCCGGAATAGCAAGAGGCGATGCCCCTGCCGATACTTACCAGCTTCCCGTATTCTCCATGCTCGCCCACGGCTCTTGCGGTTCGAGCGAGCCGTCCTGAAGCAGTTCGACGCTGATGCCATCGGGTGATCGCACGAATGCCATGTGGCCATCGCGCGGTGGACGGTTGATCGTGACGCCGGCATCCATCAGCCGTTGGCAGGTGTCGTAGATGTTCTCGACCCGGTATGCGAGGTGACCGAAATTGCGGCCCCCGTCGTAGGTTTCCGGAGCGCTGCCATCCTCGGGCGGCCAGTTGTAGGTAAGTTCCAGCTCTGCGACATCTTCCTGCCCCGGCGCGGCCAGGAATATCAGCGTAAAACGCCCCTGGGGTACATCCTTGCGGCGCACTTCTTCGAGGCCGATCAGCTTGAAGAATTCCAGGGTCGCCTCGGCGTCGGCTACCCGAATCATGGTGTGGAGGTAGTGGACCATAGGTTGAGAAGCTCCATTCCTTAGCTAGACAAAGGGCGCCCGTTACTACGAACAGACAAGCGCGATGCAGGTCGCTCCCACTACGGTTTCGACCGGCTCGACGCAAACGAAAGGGCCTGCACCAATGTCGGTGCAGGCCCTCCCGTTCCTCGCTTTGCGCGATAGACCTAGAAACTGGCGCCCAGCGTAACGACAAAGCCGTCGCTGGTGAATGTGCCGCCCGGATCGATAATGCCATCACCTTCGACGCCCACGTAGGCCGCGCCAACAGCCAGCGGCGTGCCGGGCACGGCCATTTCGGCACCGATCGAATAATCGAATGCTTCGCTGTCAGTGGTGTAGGTAAGGAACCCATCGGTGTAGCCGACATGTCCGGTCAGGCTGATCGGGGTGCCGGGGAGGCCGACACCCACATCCGAGTACACGTAGAAATTGTCGGTGCCGCCGAGCGAATCCTGATCGGGGGCGTAGGCAATGCCGACGGTCACTTCCGCAGGGCCAAGTGCCGCGCCGACCGAACCGTAGAATTCGACATAATCGAAGTCACCCGCGCCAGCATCAGGATAGATGTACATGATTACGCCGACATCGGTGGAGAGATTGCCGAACTCCCCGGCCCAACCGCCATAGATATCAAGCTCTGTACTACCGTAACCGACGATCTGTTCATCGAGCGAAGATGCCCAGGTGCCGACGTAGAACCCGGCGGGAAGGCCGACATCGACACCGCCCTGAATGGCAAATTCGCCGCCGGACAGGTCGACACCGCGGAAGCGATATTCGCTGACGAGCGCGACGTTGGCCGAAACCTCGACACCGATACCACCGTCATCCACCTCGTCGGCAGGATTAGCCACCTGCGCCATGGCAGGGGCCGCAAAGGCAGTGGAAAGGGCGAAAATAGAAGCAGCCGTAAGGCTGCGGATGGACGTAAGCATGGGCAATTTTTCCTCAATTGCTTGTGTGAACTGATGCTTCGTCCCACCTGCGCATCCGCGTGTTGGCATCTTTTGTTGCGCCAATTCGCCGCGAAAGCCGTGCTATCTTGCCCAGGCATTGTGCAATGCACAAGAAAAATTGTGCACTTGCTTTATGGTCACTGACAAGTGTGTTTAATTTGCACCACATTCAGCGGTCCGACATGAAATCAGTGTCAGAGGAGGCGTGGGTACCAACCGATTGCGCGCTCGTGCGTAATGACTATGTGGACCAGATCAATTGAACATGTTTGACTTATTCCGATTCAAGAAGACGGAGCCCGAGCTCCCCGAGATCGAGGCCAGCGTGCCCGACGGTCAGCGCGTGTATGCTGTCGGCGATGTTCACGGTCGAAGCGACCTCTTGATCGCGCTCATCGAGGCAATCGAGATCGACAACCGCGAACAGGGCGATGCCGCGACGACGGTTGTCCTGCTGGGCGACCTGATCGACCGTGGTCCCGATAGCGTGAACGTGCTGGCGCTGGCCCGGGAATGGCAGAAATTTCGCGAGGTTCGCATCCTTGCCGGCAATCACGAGGAAATGTTTCTGCGCAGCTTCGAGGACCCGGAACTGCTGCGCCATTTCCTGCGTCACGGCGGGCGGGAGACTTTGTTCAGCTACGGCCTGAGCCAGCGGCAGTTCGTCAGGTCTTCGCTTGAAGAGATCATGGAGATGATGCCGGCGCTTGTCCCCCAGGCCGACCGGGAATTCATTGCCGGGTTCGAAAATATCGTGAGCATCGGCGACTATATCTTCGTCCATGCCGGGATTGAGCCGGGCCTTCCGCTGACCGAACAGAGCGAATCGAAGCTGCGCTGGATCAGGGAGCCGTTCCTCAGTTGCCTCGACCCCCACGATGGTGTCGTGGTGCACGGACATACGATCACCGATGCGCCGGTCGATCAGGGCAACCGAATCGGTATCGACACCGGCGCTTACAGCACTGGGCGCCTGACTGCCCTGGTACTGGAAGGCACATCTCGGCGATATATCACCGCCATCGCCGATGATGAGGGCGATATCAGCGTTACTTCCGACCAGCCCGCAGAATAAAATGCCGGGGAGCCTGTAAGCCGGGTTCTGTCCCGCGGCCGATATGCTGACACATCAGCGCTGCGGGGGCAGCCATTCATCTCGGCGACGGATTGCTCCGTAGCTCAAGCAACCAACCCGGGTCTCTCGGAGCGAAACACTCCTGCCAACCAGTGGCGCGAGACCCCTATGCGGTCTTGCTCCGGGTGGGGTTTGCCATGACGGGAACCGTTACCGGCCCCCCGGTGCGCTCTTGCCGCACCCTTTCACCCTTGCCTGTGCCGTTTAACGGGCCATCGGCGGTTTGCTCTCTGTGGCACTTTCCCTGTGCCAAGGACCGAAATCCCTGTCACGGCGGGCGTTACCCGCCACCCTTGTTTCGTGGAGCCCGGACTTTCCTCGACACCCTTGCGCCAGAAGCGCAAAGATGACGCGGCTGCCCGGCTCCCCGGCAAGGCGCATATATGCGCAAGTTAGGCCGTAGGGAAGGCGTGAATTGCTTCTGCGCGATTACCTCGTGCGACCTCGGTCACGATCCAGCAGCAGCTGGAACAGGATTGCTCGCACTTCGCCGTCGATCATGCCGTCGATCCGTTCCGGGCGCCATCGGCGCTGAAAGGCCTCGACCGCATCGTGGCCGTCGGTAATGTCATAGCCGAACCGTTCGAGCGCGAGGTAGAAGCTGGCGTCATTGTCGAAGGGGTCGTTCGGGGAAAGCTTGTCCGGTCGCGGCAGGCACAGACCGCATTCGGCCAACCTGTCCCACGGAAACAACTCGCCCGGATCGATCTTGCGCCCCGGAGCGACGTCGGAATGGCCAACCACGTTCGCACGGGGAATGTCGTGCCGTTTCACCATCCGGTTCAGCAACGGAACCAGCGCAGCGAACTGTGCGTCGGCAAATGGGCGATAGCCGCCCGCGTGGCCGGGATGGTCCAGCTCAATTCCGATGCTGGCGGAATTCACGTCGCGATGGCCGCGCCAGTAGGACACGCCAGCATGCCAGGCGCGCTTTTCCTCGGGCACCAGCTGGATGACCTCGCCATCTTCGGTGATGCAATAGTGCGCGCTGACCTTGGCCTCGGGATTGCACATCTTGTCGAGCGCGTTTTCTACCGGTTTCATCTCGGTGTAGTGCAGCACCACCATCGAGATGGGCAGCGTGCGCTCGTCGAAATTCGGCGAACTTACGTCCCTGTGAACCAGCGGATCGGTCAACCGATCATGCCCTCTGGCTCTGGCAGCATGGCGCCCAGCACCAGCGCATCCTTGCCGTGATGATATTGCACCGCGCCGCCGTCCCGCTCCACGATCAGGCGAATGAGATGCGCAGGTGCAGTCCTGCCGGAAAGTTCGTCCGGCGCCAGCGTTCCATCCAGCGCCTTGCCGATATTGGCATCGAAGGCGATGCGCGGGCCGCTTGCGCGAATGGCGATTTCGGCCTGGCCGTCAGTACGCTCCGCCCCCACGGCCAGGGTTCCACCTGTCTCTTATACACATCTCCGAGCCCACGAGACTAGGCATGATCTCGT
>CAJXTZ010000067.1 GCA_913061345.1 uncultured Erythrobacter sp. | reverse complement strand
TCCGATACCGCGCACATTGCCCCAATAGGTGCCGATGCCGCCGCCCTTGGAGGCCAGCCAGACGTTCTCGTTCCAGGTGTTGACGATGCCATCGAGGCTGTCCGACACTGAATTGAGATAGCACGAGATCGGCAGGCCGCGCCCGGTGCCGCCGTTGGAGAGGACGGGCGTTGCGGGCATGAACCAGAGGTTGGAAATGTAGTCGTACAGCCGCTGCGCGTGCTCTTGGTCATCGGCATAGGCATCGGCCACGCGGGCGAACAGGTCCTGATAGCTCTCGTTCGGCAGCAGATAGCGATCGGTCAGCGTTTCCTTGCCGAATTCGGTCAGGTTGGCATCGCGCGCGGGATCGGTTGTGATGGTGAAACGGCGCGGGTTCACCGTCTTTGAATCGCTCTGGGGCTTGAGGGCAGCCTTGGTGGCCTCGGCCAGCACCCCGGCCGCCGCTTCACTCACCAGTTCTTCGCTGCCCATGTCGTTCTTTTCCATACTTACCGCTTTCTTGTCGGCAGGCTTCGTTGCCCGCCCCTGTTTTGCCAGGTTGGTTTCGGCCTCGTCCGTAGTGTGTTCGTCCAGCCCCATCGCTGTATCGTCTCCGTTCCGGAATTCCATCTGGCCCTGTTCCCCGTTCAATGTAGTCAAACGACATCGTTTCGATGTCCCTTGCCCCTATTCGATCCGCATGATCCGATTCGAAGCTGGCAAGCTGCCAGCACACCTTCGCTCATGCATCGGCGGGCGATTACTTATCTCCCGCGCCTCTGTTGGAAGCTGGCCATTTGCGCCTACCGGACCGACTCGAAAGCTGTGTCGCGAAACGTGTCGCGCTGCTTCGTAAAGCTAGGTCTAGTAGGTCGCTATGGCAAGACAACCACCACCCCTTGTGAATCAGGCGAGGCGAGCACGCAAGGGGATTAACGCCGATTAACAGCCGTACCAAATCCGACTGCCGGGTGTACCACGCCGCCAATACGGCGCGACGCGTGGTCCATCCTCACCTCGCGAACAGTGCAAGAGGCAAAATCATTCTGCGGAAAAAAATCCTGTCAGGGTCGCAGGCCTCAAAACAATCGCATCGCGATGCGCGACATTGCATCAACTAAAGCCAGTCTTAACCAAACCGAGGTAGGCAGGAGCCATATCGCGCGACACCAATTGCATGGCGCAAACACATCGCAGTTTCAGCGAGGACGGGAGTTCACTCATGACCGCAATGCTCAAGGCGATACCATTCGGAATCTTTCTGACCCTGCTGGTGGCGCTGTTTATCGGCTCGGGCGGATCGACCGGAGGGGCGCTGGTGGTTTTCCCGTTCGACGTGATCGTGCCGGAGGTCGGCGCAGACTTCACCCTGTTCTGGAGCTGGCGGCTTTTCCTCGCCGCAACGGGCCTCACCTTTGCCATCCTGCTGATGATGGACTGAGACACCGCCATTCCAGTTGGCACGGCGCAAACAATGCCGGCAAACTCACCCTGAAACGCGAAAGGCCCCCGCCGTGCTGGCGAGGGCCATCCTGCAAATGACCGTTTGATCGGTCGTATATGCGCTATTCCATCTCGTCGGCGCGCTCGTTCAGAGCGTCTGCCGCGTCGTCGCCAATGTCGTCGATTTCCTCGGCACGCTCGTTCAGCATGTCTTCGCGGGCATCGGTATCGGCTTCGTCAGCCATTTCCTCAAGCTGACCGGCGCGATCATCGCCAACGTTCTCGACTGCGTCAGCCTGTTCTTCCAGCATGTCGCCGCGTTCTTCGACTGCACTGTCTTCACCGCAGGCAGCGAGAGCAAGCGCGGGAGCCGTGGCAATAAGAATAAGCTTTTTCATTCGTGTTCTCCATCCGTGTTCACGACAACTGCGCTGCCGCCATTATTTTCAGTCTTGCCCCCAACAACGGCCAGTAACGGGGATGGTTTCAAAAAAGGCCAAAAAAAGGCAGTCCGCAAGATGAACGGGGTGGTTATCGGGCTGAAAGGCATAATGCGTCGTCAGGGCACCAGGACGGTATCTCTCACCTCATCATCCGTATGAGGATAATTCAGCGTGTAGTGCAGCCCGCGGCTTTCGTGGCGGCGCAGGGCGCTCTGCACGATCAGGTCTGCGCACTGGTGCAGGTTTCTGAGTTCGATCAGGTCGGTGGTGACGCGGAAATTGCCGTAGTAATCCTCGATCTCGCCCGTCAACATGTCGATACGGTTCTTTGCACGCTCCAGCCGTTTGGTGGTGCGCACGATGCCGACATAGTTCCACATCATCCTCCGGATCTCGGTCCAGTTCTGCTTGATAACCACTTCCTCGTCGGAATCGGTCACGCGGCTTTCGTCCCATTCCCGAATGGCGGGCGTGGCCTCGAAGCCATCCCAGTGCGTCAGCACGTCGCGCGCAGCGGCTTCTCCGAAAACGAAGCATTCGAGCAGCGAATTGGAAGCAAGGCGATTGGCCCCGTGCAGACCGCTCTCGGTACATTCGCCCGCAGCGTAAAGGCCCGGCAGATCGGTACGGCCATTCAGGTCTATCATCACCCCGCCGCAGGTATAGTGTTGCGCCGGCACCACGGGGATGGGGGCTGTCGTCATATCGATGCCCAGGCCCAGCAGCTTTTCGTAAATGGTGGGGAAATGCTCGCGCACGAATTCGGGCGATTGGTGACTGATATCGAGGTGCACGTAGTCCAGGCCGAAACGCTTGATCTGATCGTCGATGGCGCGGGCCACGACATCGCGCGGGGCCAGTTCCATCCGCTCGGCATCGTAATCCTGCATGAAGCGGTGCCCGGTCTCGGGATGGAACAGACGCCCGCCCTCCCCGCGCACGGCCTCTGTGATCAGGAAGTTCTTCACTTCCAGGTTATAGAGGCAGGTGGGGTGGAACTGCATCATCTCCATGTTGGAGACGCGTGCGCCTGCGCGCCATGCCATAGCGATGCCATCGCCCGTCGCCCCGCGCGGCGCGGTGGAGAACTGGTAGACGCGCCCCGCCCCGCCCGCCGCCATGATCGTGGCGCGCGCAGTATAGGCCTCCACCTTTCCCGTCGCGGTATCCAGCGCATAGGCACCCCACACGCGCCCGCTGCCCGAATATTTCGTTTCGTGGCGCCCGGTGATGAGGTCGATGCAACTGCGATCGGGAAGCAGGGTGATATTGGGATTTTCCTCCGCCGCCTTCAACAGCGCCGCTTGCACTGCCCAGCCCGTGGCATCGTTTACATGCACGATGCGGCGGTGCGAATGGCCGCCCTCGCGGGTAAGATGCAAGTCTCCGCTTGCGCGGTTAAAAGGCACGCCCAGCTCGCACAGACGATCGATTGCGGCAGGTGCGCGCTCGATCACGAACTCCACGGTTTCGCGGTCGTTCAGACCCGCGCCCGCGACCATCGTATCCCTGATGTGATCGTCAAACGTGTCGCCAGCATCCAGCACGGCGGCGATCCCGCCCTGTGCCCACGCGGTGGAGCCGCTGGTCAGCTTGCCCTTGGCCAGCACCAGCACCCGCAGCCGCGTCGCCAGCGTCAGCGCCGCCGTCAGCCCCGCCGCGCCGGAACCGATGATCAGCACATCATATTCGGTCGATTTCTTGCTCATCGCGCAAACCCTTGCCCGCAGTCCCCAGCAGCCGCAAGGCCGGATGCCAGGAATGCGAAGTTCGCATGCTGCACGGCGCGATTGCCAAGGGATGTTACGTAGTGTTATTCTGCACTGCAGCAAAACATCGCAACAGGGGCGATGCGACCATGAACATCAGTCGGGAAGGGTGATGGATGCTCTCGCAATTTCTTTGTCTGTTCGACCGGCACAAACCGTTCGGTCGCCGTGCCGATTGGAATGGCGAAACGTTCGTCAGCCGCTGCGCGCATTGCAACAAATCGATAAAACGCGTGGGCAAGCACAAGTGGCGGCGCGATGTGGAAGCGCCTGATTAGCCACGGCATTGCGCAAGGCACCGGCTGATAGAAAACACCACGCGACTATTGCAAGGCGTCATCCTGCGAAGTCAACTGGACGAAGACATCCTCCAGATCGGCTTCGCGAGTAGATACATCGTCGATCACGAAGCCTTGCTGCTGCACCTGCGCCAGCACCTGCCCCGCGGTCGTCTCACTCTTGTCGAAGGTGATCTCCATCACCCGTTCGCCCACCTTCTCGCACTTGTGAAAGCGCGGGTCCGAAGGCAGCCCGTCGATATCCGCGTCGACTGTCACGGCGACAATCTTCTCGCCCATCATGCCCACCAGTTCGCGCGTGGGCTTGTTGGCGATCAGTTCGCCATGATTGATGATGGCGATCTGCTCGCACAGCTCCTCCGCCTCTTCCAGGTAATGCGTGGTCAGCACCACGGTCACCCCTTCCGCATTGAGATCGTTCACCAAATCCCACAACTGCTTGCGCAGTTCCACGTCCACGCCGGCGGTCGGCTCGTCCAGCACCAGGATCGGCGGGGAATGGACCATGGCCTTGGCGATCAGCAGCCGCCGCTTCATCCCGCCCGACAATGTCCGGGCATAGGCATTGCGCTTGTCTTCCAGTCGCACCGCCTTCAGCAATTCCTCCGACCGGCGCAGTGCCTTCGATATGCCGTAGAAGCCGCCCTGGTTCTCCAGCACCTCGAACGGAGTGAAGAAAGGATCGAACACGATTTCCTGCGGCACGATGCCGATGTTCAGCTTTGCGTTGCGGTGATCGGTATCGATATCATGACCCCAGATCTTTACCTGCCCCCCGGTCTTGTTGACCAGGCCCGCCATGATATTGATCAGCGTGGACTTGCCCGCACCGTTGGGGCCCAGCAGGCCAAAAACGCTGCCTTCAGGCACATCGAAGCTGACGCCTTTCAGCGCAAGCTTGGGCGGTTCGTCGCCCGAACCTGCATATTCCTTCACCAGATCGCGGATTTCGATTGCTGCTTCGGCCATAGTTGCAGCCCTTAGGGGCTTTTCGATCCCCGCGTAAAGCGATAGGAGCTCTTGCATCATGGATCACATACCCGAAACCACTATCGTCGATACGCCACGCGTCTGGTGCGATGGCGCAGGCGACATTCGCGGCGGAGAGAACTACCTTCCCGTCAGCCTCGGCCATCCGCGTGTCTACATGCAGATCGACGAGAAGGGCTACGTCGATTGCGGCTACTGCGATCGACGCTTCATTCTGGAGGGCGGCGTGGCCGACGATGGTAATGTACCCGATTCGGCAAGTCCTGTTTCGGAACCGGCTGGCAAGCCCGATTCAGTGATGGATGCCGCACCCGACGGAACCGGCGTCTGAAGCGGAACAAAAGGCGGTCATTGCCGGTTCATCATCGAAGGTGTAAAACGTCACCATAGGAGACGCAAGATGATGAAAGCCTTTGGTATTTCTGTTGCAGTCGCCGCGATGGCAATGGCCGCGCCCGCGCACGCGCAAGACCGTCACGCGCAAGACCGTGAAGAACGCGCCCAGACGGCATTTGCCGAACTGGTGGAAGGCCGCACGGCCGGTGAAGCGACGAACTGCATATCCACATTCCAGTCCAACCGCCTGCGGGTGGAGGAGCATGTCGGCCTCGTTTACGAGCGTGGGGACACGATCTGGGTGGCCCGTACCACCAATCCGCGCAGCCTGGACCAATGGGATGTGCCGGTGATCGAACGCTATGGATCGCAGCTGTGCACCCATGACGTTACCCGCACGATCGACAGGTCGTCCGGCATGTTCAGCGGTGTTCTGTTCCTCGAGGACTTTGTGCCTTACACGCTGGACGAAGCCGAGGGCTGATCGGCGCGGTGACCCTGGTGCAAAGACCCTGGGCCGCCGAGCTGCTGCATTTCTGGTTCCACGAGCTGACCCCGCGCGATTGGTGGGGTGGTTCTGACGAACTCGACACAAAAATGGCAAAGCGCTTCCGGCATCGGCTGGAGGCGCTTTGTGTTTGTCGGTCTACGCGTTTTCTTACCGATCCGCAGACCGCCCTGGCGGCTGTGCTCCTGTTCGACCAGGTGCCGCGCAATGTGTTTCGCGGTACACCGCGAGCCTTTGCGACCGATCCGCTGGCGCGCGCCATCACCTACGGCGCGCTGCAACGTGGGTTTCTGGCCCGGCTAAAACGTCGCCAACGCCAGTTCCTCGTCATGCCGCTCATGCATAGCGAGAGTCTGGCAGATCATCTGCAAAGCCTGCGCCTGTTCGCTCAAATCAATGGCGGCGCGAACCTGCCATTCGCTCGCAGCCATGCGCGCATGATCGCGCAATTCGGCAGATATCCGCATCGCAACAAGGTTCTGAACCGTCGATCGACGCCTGCTGAGAAGCGGGCGGTCGATGCAGGTTTTGCATGGTAGCTACTTTGGCTTCACCAGTTTTGCGGGCCGCGATTTCTGCGCATCTGCAAACAGGCCGTAGGTGCGGTTGACGTAGTTGGATACGTCGATGATCGAACCGAGATAGGTCTCCAGGTCTTCGGTCATTTCCTGTTCCACCAGTCGCACACGCGCGCCGGGGTTCTCGGTCTCGAAATGGACGTAGAACCACGGCTCACCCCGCGTCAGCTTCAGCGGCTTGGAAATGTCATACCACTCGAACGCCCAGGCCATCGGACGCGGCCAGATATGCACGGGGTAACGCCCGCCCATCTGTACGCCGGGGCGCGGCTGTGGAAACCAGTGCAGGTGCGGTGCGGTCTGCACCACCCAGCACGGCTCGTCCGCCACGAAGACATAGGGCGCGGTAAACTGGATAACCGGACGCTCCGGATGCCGCCACTCGCTGCTGGGCTGCACGATGAACAGGTTGGCGCGGCCCTGCGGCCTCATGCCTGACTGTTCGCCCTTGCTATCCACCAGTTGCAGCTGCCCTTGCGCATTGCGAACAAAGGCCAGTTCCAGGTCCACCGGGCAGGGAATGACGAAATGCCGGCGATCAAAATCAATCGCGGCCGGACAGGCCTGGATTGATTTTGCGCTACTGGATTTGGGGTCGGAGCGGCTGAAGGCCTTGGGGGGTGCCCAGATCGCGCCTCCCGTCGCATCCCATTTCACCGTCCACCCTACCGTCAGCGTGCGCGACTTGCCGCGCCCTTCGGCTTCGGCAGCCCCCGCATCCTCGGCGAAATAGTCATCCCAACTCATATCTGCTCCCCGGCCATGGCGGCGTAATACTCGCACAGATCACCTACCGCACACGTCTCGCAATGTGGAGCACGTGCGCGGCAAACCTGCTTACCGAACTGGATAAGCCAGAAGTGACCGTCGCGCAAAGCCCAGTCTGGCGACCGTGCCTCCAGTTGCTGCGCGGTCCTGTCTGCCGTTTTCGCCTCTGTCAGTCCGATACGGTTGCACACGCGGTGCACATGCGTGTCTACCGCAATCACGTCCTTACCGAAGGTGAAGCTCAGCACGATGTCGGCGCATTTGCGTCCTATCCCAGGAAGGCTCAACAATCCCGCGCGCGTGTCCGGTACTACGCCGCCGTGCGTCTCCAGCAACGCTGTGCAGAAATTGCGGATGTTGCGCGTCTTCATGTTGTAAAGGCCGCACGGCTTTATTGCCCGCGCCACCTGATCGTCCGATAACGCCAGCATATCTTCCGGCGTGGTCGCCAGCGCGAACAGCGCCTCCGCCGCAGCCGCGGTGTTGCGGTCCAGCGACTGGGCCGAAAGCATACAGGATAGGCAGGAGCGGAAGGCATCGGGTTGACCCTTGGGCCCTTTCGCGTCGGAGGTCCGGCCCGGCATGGCTCGGGAAAGGCGGCGGTAAACCTCCTCCACATGCGCTTTATCCAGCATCGTTTTTCAGCGTGCGCGCTGCCATGCGATCATCCACCGGGCAGTGGATCGTCAACGATATCGAGCGTTGGATAATCGACATAGCCATGGGCATTGCCACCATAGAACGTCTCGTAGTCCGGCTCGTTATATGGGCCGCCTTGCGCGATGCGCTGCGGCAGATCGGGATTGGCGATGAAATCGCGACCAAAAGCCACGGCATCGGCGCGATCCTCCTCCAACCAGCGGACGGCATCTTGGGGAGAGAGATTGCCGTTGGCGACAAACACGCCATCGAAATTCTCACGCATGGCCTTCAGGACTGCATCGCCGCGCGACTGGTTGTCGTCAGCGCCGCCGTGATCGGTGGCGCGCACCACGTGCAGATAGGCAAGCCCTCGCCCCGACAGCATCTTTGCCGCGGCGGGATAGGTCTCTTCCGGCTTCTCATCGTGGCTGCCACCGGCTCCGCCGATAGGGGTAAGGCGCACGCCCACACGCCCCGCAGGCAGTTCTTCGGTAAGCGCGTCGATTGCCATGCCCAGAAGGCGCAGACGGTTCTCCAGGCTGCCGCCGAACTCGTCGTCCCGCGCGTTCACGCCGGAGCGCATGAACTGGTCGATCAGGTAACCGTTGGCTGCGTGCAACTCCACGCCATCGAAGCCCGCCTTTGCAGCCTGGCGGGCGGCATGGCGGTAGTCCTCGATTACCGCGTCGATCTCGTCACGCGACAGTGCCCGCGCCTGTTCGTGCGGCACGGTAGGACCATCGGAGTGGCGATCGCCGACGAACGCCTCGCCTTCGGGCGTCCAGGCGCTGGAGGATACCGGCGCTCCTCCATCGGGCTGGAACACAGGGTGACTGATAGCGCCGACATGCCATAGCTGGCAGAATATCCGGCCACCTGCATTGTGCACTGCACCGGTTACAAGCTTCCAGCTTTCCACCTGCTCGTCGGAATGAATCCCCGGCGTCCAGGCATAACCCTGAGCCTGCTGGCTGATCTGCGTGGCCTCGGAGACGATCAGGCCAGCGCCCGCGCGCTGCGCATAATACAGCGCGTGCAGTGGGGTCTGCTCATTGTCCCCCGCCGTGGAGCGGCTGCGCGTGAGCGGAGCCATCCATACACGGTTGGGAAAAGTGATGTCGCCAGCCGTCACGGGGTTGAGCAGGGCGGCGTTATGGGTGGGGTTGTTATCGCGAGCCATAGGTTGTCCTTTGCAATCGTTCGATGCGTTTCGCGCCGTTAACGGACAGGTGGGCATCGCCGTTCCGCTTCGCCCCGCAGAAGATCTGCGGCGGTAGCCAGATTTTCTTTGGCCAATCAGAATAGTGCGTTGCCGCCGCTGCCGCAACGTCGTCACGCGTCGAGCGGTCAGACTACTGGCGCAACTGCCCGCGAATAGCTCCGTTGGGATATTCCGCCGTGTGGACATTCACGTAGTAATTGGACAGCCCTTCGGAGAAGGCGCGCTGCACCCAGTCCGTATCGGTACTGCACCCGCGCCAGGCGCCTTCGGTAGAACGGGTGAAAGGCAAAACCACGGGCCCATCCTCTCCCGCAGCGCCGCGATGGATATGCGCCCCTGTTATAGGACCAAGGTTCTGCAGGTCGTTCAAGTCCCAGCACACACGGGTCAATTCGTCGGAAAAACTGATTTCCGCCGTCCCATAGCCATCGGGATCGCCCGGCCCGACCTCGTTGGGCCCGCGCAGTTCCGCATCGTAGGTGGATGAGATGGCTTCCGTATACGTCTGTTGCACGGTTTCGCAGGCACCTAGCGAAAGGGCGGCGGCGCTGATGGTGACGGTGCGAAGAAGCATGACGAAGGTCCTCTGACAAATTGATTTGTTGCCAGCTCAACGAATGCTCAGCATCGCTTGTTCCGCCGAGGTGTCAGCGCGCGCGACCTATTCCCATTCGATCGTTCCGGGCGGTTTCGATGTGTAGTCGTAAACCACGCGGTTGATGCCCTGCACTTCGTTCACGATGCGTGTCGCGCACTGGGTCAGGAAACTGGCATCGAAGGGGTAGACGTCCGCCGTCATGCCATCCGTGCTGGTCACAGCGCGCAGGCCGCATACGCTGTCGTAGGTGCGGCTATCGCCCATCACGCCCACGGTCTTCACCGGAAGCAGCACGGCAAAGGCTTGCCAAATCGCGTCATACAGCCCTGCGTTGCGAATTTCCTCGAGGTAGATCGCGTCGGCCTTGCGCAGGATATCACAGCGCTCTTTCGTCACTTCGCCCGGGATGCGGATTGCGAGGCCGGGACCGGGGAACGGATGCCGCCCGACGAACGCCTCCGGCAGGCCCAGTTCACGCCCCAGATCCCGCACCTCGTCCTTGAACAGCTCGCGCAAGGGCTCTACCAGTTGCATGTTCATGCGTTCGGGCAGGCCGCCCACATTATGATGGCTCTTGATCGTGACCGATGGCCCGCCGGTGAAGGAAACGCTTTCGATCACGTCAGGATAGAGCGTGCCCTGCGCCAGGAAATCCGCACCGCCGATCCGCCTCGCCTCTTCCTCGAACACGTCGATAAAGGTCTTGCCGATGAACTTGCGCTTTTTCTCGGGGTCGGTCTCGCCTTTCAGACCGGAGAGGAACATCTCCTCTGCATCCACGTGCACCAGCGGGATATTGTAGTGCCCCTTGAACAGGCTGACGACCTGTTCGGCCTCGCCCTGTCGCATCAGGCCGTGGTCGACGAAAACACAGGTCAGCTGTTCGCCTATGGCTTCGTGGATCAACACGGCTGCAACGGCGGAATCGACACCGCCGGAAAGGCCGCAGATCACCTTGCCATCACCCACCTGCTCACGGATTTCGGCAATCTTGGTGGCGCGAAATTCGGCCATGGTCCAGTCACCGGCAAGGCCGCATACGTGGCGCGCAAAGTTGGACAGCAACTTGCCGCCATCGGGCTGTCTCTTATACACATCTGACGCTGCCGACGAAGAGGATA
>CAJXTZ010000066.1 GCA_913061345.1 uncultured Erythrobacter sp. | reverse complement strand
ATCTACACTATCCTCTTCGTCGGCAGCGTCAGATGTGTATAAGAGACAGGGATGAAAATGCTTTCTTCTCTGAGGCACGTGCATTTTACGGCGAAGGTTCTGAGTTCGTCGAACTAAAAGACTGGGCCGAACTTCGAGACTGGTGGATGCAGCGTTGGCGTGACGATGATTTGCGCGCTCAAGACGCGAACAAGATCCCTTTCTTCCGCGACGAAGACGTTCTCGACACGTGGTTCTCCTCCGCTCTCTGGCCTTTCGCCACGTTAGGCTGGCCGGGGGACAATCCCACCCCCAACCCCTCCCGCAAGCGGGAGGGGAGCGAGACTTGCCAAGCCGAAGGCGAGGCTAGTCGCAGCGGGGTGGGCCACTCGCTCCTCGAAAAACATTATCCCAACAGCCTGCTCATCAGCGGCTTCGACATCCTCTTCTTCTGGGATGCCCGCATGATGATGATGGGCTACTACAAGATGGACCAGCGTCCGTGGGAGAAGCTGTACCTGCACGGACTGGTGCGCGCGGCGGACGGCTCCAAGATGAGCAAGTCCAAGGGCAACGTCGTCGATCCGCTGGGCCTGATCGACCAGTACGGCGCCGACGCGCTGCGCTTCTTCATGGCGGCGATGGAAAGCCAGGGCCGCGACATCAAGATGGATGAAAAGCGGGTGGAGGGGTATCGCAACTTCGCCACGAAGCTGTGGAATGCGACGCGGTTCTGCCAGTCCTACGGCATCGGCGCGTCGGACACCATCGCCGCGCCTGCCGCTCGCCTTGCCGCCAACCAGTGGATCATCGGCGAAGTGCAGCAGACGGTGGAGGCGCTCGACAAGGCGATGGGCGAACTGCGTTTCGATGCCGCTGCCAACCTTGTCTACCACTTTACGTGGGACAGGTTTTGCGACTGGTATCTGGAACTGATCAAGCCCGTTCTACAATCCGACGAAGATGGACCGATCCAAGCCGAGACAAAGGCCGTTGCCGGCTGGGCGCTGGATCAGATCATGGTGATGCTGCACCCCTTCATGCCCTTCGTGACAGAGGAATTGTGGCATGCCCAGGGGGACCGCGCCTATGATCTCATCCACGCCAAATGGCCGAACCCGCGTGCCGAGGTGAGCAAGGATGCGACCGACGCCATCGACTGGGTGATCGCGCTTACCACCGCCACGCGCGGCGCGCGTAACGAACTGGGGATTTCTCCCGGCGAGAAACTGCCCGCCTTCATCGCGCAGCCTTCCACGCTGGCACAAAGCGTGATCGATCGCAGCAGCGCTGCCATCGAACGGCTTGCCCGCCTCTCCCCCATCACCGTGGGCGAAGCGCCCGGTGGCGCGGCCATGCAAGTAGGGACCGGCAACGACGTATTCATCGTGCCGCTGGAAGGCGTAATCGATATCGCAGCCGAGCGCACCCGACTGCAAAAGGCGCTGGCGACGTCGCAAAAAGAGGCAAAGTCGCTCGAAGGTCGGCTGGGCAATGCCAACTTCGTCGAGCGCGCCAAGCCCGAGGCGGTGGAGAAGGCCAAGGCCGACCTTACCTTCCACCAGGCCGAGGCCGCCCGGCTGGAAGCGGCGCTGGAACGGCTTGGATAATTGGCGCTCGTCCTCGCCACGCAAGACCCCGGCGAACCGGAGATTTTCGCCAGTGTGCAGGGTGAAGGGCCGTCTGCCGGAATGCCCGTCGTCTTCCTGCGCCTGTCACGTTGCAACCTTGCCTGCCTGTGGTGCGATACGGCCTACACCTGGCATTTCGAAGGCGACAATCGCCCGCATCGTGACGATACGACATACGAACGCAGGCCCAACCAGATCGAGCTGGACGAGGCCGACGTTGCTGCGCTGGTTGCTGCGACAGGTCAGAACCGCCTTGTCATCACGGGCGGTGAGCCGCTGATGCAGGGCGGCAAGCTGGCCGAAATGCTGGAATACCTGCCCGATATGCAGGTCGAGATCGAAACCAACGGCACGGTCGAGCCTCCTGCACGGCTGGATGTGCGGGTTGATCAGTACAACGTCAGCCCCAAGCTGGCACATAGCGGCAATCCGGCGGAACTGGCGCTGAAGCCCGAGATGCTGGACCGCTGGGCGACCGATGAGCGTGCCTTCTTCAAATTCGTTCTGGCCCAGCCGTCAGATATAGAGGAAGTGCTTGGCTTGGCCAACACTCACCTGATCCCCGCCAGCCGCATCTTCCTGATGCCCGAGGGGACCGATAGCGAGACCCTGCGCAGCCGCATGGAATGGCTGGTACCGCTTTGTTTGAAACACGGATTGCGCCTTTCGGACCGCCTGCACATCCATCTGTTCGGTGACACACGGGGGACGTGATCTGTTTGGCCCTCAAGCGCCGGGCGCAGCGCGTTCGCGCTGCTTGGCTCACCTCGCAAAAGCTCGGGCGCGCATTCGCGCTTGCGGTCGCTGGCGCGACCGAACAAATGCCAGCTCCGCAAAAAACACGGGAAACGGTCCGCGCTCAGCGGACCGCAAGGCCTATTGGCCGCCCGCAGCGGGCGCAGCTTGCTGCGCGACTAGCGAGGACGAAGCCGCGGAGGCGGCTTCGAAAAGCAAATCAAGTCCCCTGCGCGCGCCAGCGTTGCACGGTGCGATAAACGGCGTCTTCCTCGCCGCCGCCCTCGTTCCATAGCTCGACGAAGCTCGGGTCTTCGGACGCAGGCCGTTTCGCTTCTTCCAGGTTATCGAAGGAGACACGGATCGGAATCGACACACCCTCGCCGCAGATAATGCATTCGCGATTGCGCAATGCCGGGATGGAATCGAGGAAGCCGCGCGCGCCTTCGGGCATGGCGGCTTTCACGAAAGCCTGATCCCGGTCGTTGTTGAGGCGCATCGAGATGATCGTACCGCATTGCGACAGCACGCCTTCTGCAAGGTCGGACGGGCGCTGCGTGATCAGGCCAAGCGAGATGCCGTACTTACGACCTTCCTTGGCGATACGCGACAGCACCCTGCCCACCGAATTGCCATCGGCATTCTTCTCGCTGGGCACGTAGCGGTGCGCTTCTTCGCAGACGAGGAGGATCGGATGGGTCTTCTCGTTGCGGCCCCAGATGGCAAAGTCAAACACAAGGCGGCTAAGCACGGCTACCACTGTGCTGGTGATATCGGATGGCACGCCCGATACGTCGACAATGGAAATCGGCTTTCCGCCGCCCGGCATGCGGAAGATCTTGGACAGAAAATCGCCCATCGTATCGCCCACCAGCATGCCGGAGAACATGAACTGGTAGCGCGGATCGGCCTTCAGTTCCTCGATCTTGGTCTTGATCCGCATGTAGGGCGCGGTGTTGGTCGCCTTGTCCAGCTTGCCCATCTCGTCCTGCACGAAATTGGTGAGGTCGGAGAGCAGGTAGGGAATGGGCGAATCGACGGTGATCTTGCCCATGCTCTGTGCCAGCCGGTTCTTGCTACGCGCAGCCAGCAGGCACTTGGCGAGGATATCCTTGTCGTTCTGCAGATCGTTGCCGCTGCTCTTCAGCAGTACTTCGCAATGCTCCTCGAAGTTCATCAGCCAGTAGGGCATTTGCAGGTTGGATACGTCGAAAATCATCCCGTAGTTCTTGAACGCGGCGGAATATTCACCGTGCGGATCGATCATCAAGACGTGGCCCTGCGGCGCAGCCTCGCAAATGCGGTGCAAAATCAGCGCGGCGCTGGTGGATTTACCCGTGCCGGTGGAGCCGAGCAGGGCGAAATGCTTGCCCAGCATGGCATCGATATACATGCCTGCCCGAATGTCGCTGGTGGGATAGACGGTGCCGATCTGGATGGCGCTGCGACCGTCGCTGGAATAGATCTGGCGCAAATCCTCTGTCGTTGCAGGATAGACCAGCGCGCCGGGAATTGGATAGCGGGTAACACCGCGGCGGAAGCTGTGGATCTTGCCGGTAAGCTTCTCTTCCATGCCCTCGCCCATGAAATCGATATTGGCGACCACAGAATTGCCTGCCCCGCGGCGATCCTGCTTCTGGTTGCGTACCGAGGCCAGCAGCCAGCCGTCGCGGGTGCGGATCTTGATCTGGCTGCCCACCTGGCCTGCCAGCGCGATCGAAGGATCATCGTGATCCATGCATTCGTTCAACCGCTCCAGGTCCAGCGCGATCTGCGATCCCGAACCTGCGACATCCAGCACCACGCCGATGGGCTGGCGGGCAAGGTCCGCCGCTTCGTCATCGGCATGGTCGGCTTTGGGCTGCGGCGCAGGCGCTGGTTGTGATGCCGGTTGGGTTTGCTGCGGCTCTCGCTGCATGCCCGCACCCGCGGCGGGAACGGAGTTGAAGCTCGACAGTCGTCCGGGCATTTCGTTCATGATAAGGGTTTCTCGCAGCCAGGTTGATACTGGCCTGCGATAGCCAGACGAGGTTAAAATCGCATAAATTGCGCGCGGGGCAACCTCATCAAGTCCATCAGACCATGGCGAACAGCCTGCCTGCGGCCCAGCCCATGAATACCGAGAGGCCAACCGCGAACAACCCGTAGAAAAAGGAATAGTCGTTCGCCGCTTCCTCCACACCCAGTTCGAACCCTTCCTTGAAAACCTGCACTTCCGAAGTGGCGGAGGAAATTACGCGGCCATCGGTGATGGCGAAGGTTTCAGCCACGTAGCGCCCGGAAATCACATTGGATGGGATGGGAATATCCGCGCGGTACAGGACGCCTTCGGAAATATGCACGCCCTCGTCATACTGTGCGTAAAGCCCCTGGCGCTGCCGCAGGTCGACCAGGCCTTCCGAAAAACGCCGCTGTTCGACAGGATTGATCGAGCCCGACGGAGATAGCTGCAGATAACTCAGGCCCAGTTCGTAAATGGCTGCGGTCCGCTCATCCACGATATCGAGCACCGGGCGCGAACTGGCCATGGCGTAGAAAGAAGGGACGGAGCGATAGGAGGTCGTTTCGGAATTGATCCAGATTCCGAAGACCCGTTCCTTCTCTCGCACCTGGATGGGCTGCGTCGGGCCTTTCAGCACAACCACGATATCATACTCGATATCACGATCGTCGGGATTGAGGACCGCACCGTAAAGCAGCAGGGTCGCGCCGGTGAAGCCCTGGCGGAGGACGATATCGTGCTGCGAGATTTCGGGCACCAGTATCGGATCGCGATCCTGCGCCATCGCAACCGAGGAAAGCGCAGCCGGGGCGATAGCGAGAGCCAGCAGGAGGGTGACAAGCCACCTCATAGCGGCACCACCGTATAGACCTCGTCAGGCCGCACGCCGAGGTTGAACGCCATGCGCATGGCAATGGCCAGCACGACCATGGCCAGCACCAGCCGCAGATGCTCGGGCTTGGCAAAGCTGGCGATCTTGGTGCCCAGTTGCGCTCCGGTTACGGAGCCGACCAGGAGCAGGCCCGCCAGCACGATATCGACCGCGCGGGTGGTGAAGGCATGCACCATCGTCACCAACATGGTGATGAAAAGGACGTTGAACAGGCTGGTGCCAACAACGACCTTGGCGCTCATGCCGAGGATATAGAGCATGGCAGGTACCATGAAAAACCCGCCGCCAACGCCCATCAACATGGTCAGGATGCCAACCACCAAACCCAGTATCAGCGGCCCCAGCGGCGATATATACAAGCCGGAGCGGTAGAAGCGCCAGCGATAGGGCAAGCTGGCGATCATCGGGTGGTGGCGCCGTTTCGCCGGATGCTGGCCGGACTTAGTAGCTCTGTTACGTAGCGCATCGATACTTTCGCGCGCCATCAAACCACCTATCGCGCCCAACATCACCACATACAGCACGTTGATCACCACATCGATCTGGCCCGCCGAACGCAGCAGGTTGAATATCACCGCCCCCAGCAACGCGCCTATCATGCCGCCCGCCACGGTGACGGCGCCCATCTGGTAATCCACGCCCTGCTTGCGACTGTGGGCGAACACACCCGATACGCTGGCGCCCGTCACCTGCGTTGCAGCTGATGCGGCGGCAACCGTGGGCGGTATGCCGTAGAAGATCAGCAGCGGCGTAGTGAGAAAGCCGCCACCGACTCCGAAAACGCCGGAGAGAATGCCCGTCGCCACGCCCAGCGCGACAATCACGAGACCGTCGACAGCAAGATTGGCAATGGGGAGATAGACATCCATGACTTGCGCCTAGTGCAAAGGCGCGGTCGATTGAAGTTGAATGCGTGCTTTGCCTAAAATCCTGCCGTGAGTGTGAGCGCAGGGCCACTAGATGGCTCTGCATCGCCGGCGATACGAATGCGATAGTCTGCCGCTACCCTTCCGCGTGCACGACCGATGCGAAAGCCGACTCCCACGCTGGGTCCGATATCCAGCCGCTGCGCATCGTCCTGCGCCCCGCCCCAGGCGGCGGCGCCTGCCATGAGCCGCAAATCCTGCGTTCCAGCCAGTTCGCGCGTCACCCGCGCCTGTCCGTCAACAAAAGGCGTCGCAAACTCACCCGTCACGTAGCCACCCTGCACATAGGCCTCCGCCGTCAGTCCTGCGGGAAGCGCAACCGGAGGCAGTTCGGTAACCGCATACACGGCGCCGCGCATTTCAGTGCCCCTGTCGGTTTCGCTTACCCGCGCTTCTGCTGCAAGGCGCACGGGGACGGCAGGTATCGGGCGCGCCGATGCGCCCATCGCCAGGTCGGTTTCGCGTTCGCCCTCCAATGCGCGGGTCGCGCGAAGGTACAATCGCGGCGCGAGGTCGCTTGGAGGATCGAGGTGGTAGCGCAGGATCGCGCCTGCCTGGCTGCGCCCATAGCTGGGCCGGCCTGACGTCAGGGCAGTGGTCGTATCCTCTCGCCAGAGCGCCCAGAAATCGCCCGACCATCGTCTGGTGCCGGGGCCTTGCGCCAATTCGCTCGTCGCTTCGGGTGCATTCGTTACGCCCGGCGCGATCGGTGTGACACCGGAGCGTAGCGCCGTCTGCCGCTCACGCTGTTTATCGCCGCCCGATGCACCGATCAACTGCGCCGCAGGGGTGGCGATTCGCTCCGTACCGCCGGAGCCAGCAGGACCGTCGGCAGAACCACCCCGCGCCGACAGACTATCGAAGCCCGGACGCGCCAGCGGATCATGGTCATGCGGCATCAGTTGCAACGCCGACGAAGCATCGCTCACCAATGCCGGACCGGGCTGCCCGTTTACGGCTGTCTCGCCAGCGGACGAAGGCGAACCCTGCACTTCTTCCGCGATGGCCGCGATCACCGGCGGGAACGGCGCCTCCCACAGTGCCGCGCGCAGCAGAACCCAGCCGCCGAGCACGAGGCCCAAAGACACGAGCGGCCAACCGCGACTGCCGGACTTGCCAGCCTTCATTGCGCCGGTTCAACCACAACTGCGCGCGCGGGATGGATATCATGTGCAGTCTTCTCCCACTGCAGCGCTTCACCGCGCAATGACCTGCCATAGGCGAATAGCGCGCGATATCCTGCCATGATGCTGATAACATTGGCCACTGGAATCCGCAGGACCGCGCGAAGCCCTTCCCGCCAGCCATACTCGGCCTTGGTAAAGTTGAACCGCATGAAAGCGCGCCATGCGAAGCTGGCTAGATTGAAGGCCAGCAGCGCCGTCAGCAATCCGCTGGGTTGCCAGGGTACGGCGAGGCCGCCGGCTTTCATTCCGGCCAGCAGCAGGGCCAGCACCATCAGCGTATAACCTGTGAACAGCACGACAGCGGAGAGCGGACCGCGACGATCGCGCAGGCGCATCCACCATTCGCCGGGTCCGCCCGTCCAGCCGAGCCGATCCCACCCCTGCAAGGCGATGCCGTGCATCCAGCGGGCTTTCTGGCGAACGGCGTGGCCAAGCTGGTCCGGAAAATAGGCGCGGGTCGCAACCAGGTGCCCGTCTCCCCCACGCACCCGCAGGAAACGCGAGGTACCGCCCATCGCCGCCACCTTGATGCCGAGTTCGTAATCTTCCGTCAGCGAATCCTCGTCGAACGGAATATTGCGACCGGACCTTTGCGCTATATCGGAAAGGATGCGCCGTTCGAACGCGCAACCGACACCGGCAGCAGGCAGGCTTGTGCCCAGGGCATTGCGAACCACCATCGACTTGCCATGGGCTTCGGCAAATTCCTCGCAATAGTGGCTTCCAATCCAGCGCGCATCTCCCCGTGGCATGGGCAAAACCGGAAGCTGCACGAACTGGGCCTTGCCTATCGCGTGATCCAGCAAGGAAAGCGCGGCTGCGTCCACCATGTCTTCCGCATCGTGCAGCAGCACCATGCGTGCTTTGCGCCCCTCGCGCAGTTCGTCCTGCTGCATCGCCACGTACAGACAATTCAGGCAGTCCGCCTTGGTGGATGGACCGTCACGGTCGTGCACGACAATACGCACGCGCCTATCGCCCTGCGCCGCGCGAGCGGCCGCTTCCAGCGTTTCGGGATCATTGCGATAGACGCCAACGTAAATGCGCAAATTGTCCTGCGGCCAGACGGACAGTGCGTGGGTCAGCGTATCGGCAATAACCCGCGCCTCCTGCCATGTCGGCACCAGCACTGCAGCGCGGCCGGACAGCTGCCTGTGACGGATATCGCGTCGGCTGATGACAGGCGTATGCGCACGCCCTGTGAGACGCAGCCAAAACCAGGTGAAATCCATCGACAGTTCATCGAGCGCGCCGAGCAGGAAGAAAAAACCTGCAAACAGCAGCAACTCATGTTCGATCAGTGCCAGCCAGTGCAGCACCATCGCGGCGTTATCGCCCATCCCCACGCCCCGTCGATAAGTATTTGCACTGGTGGATAAACTTTGCGGCGCAAAAGGCAATAAGTCCTCGCGGACCACGGACACGGCCATTTTGCAGGCTTGCATAAACCGTCGATATTGGAGAAGGGCTTTTGCCATGTCAGAACCCAACATCATCAGATCCGCCGTCCGCAACTTCAAGGCCCTGTTCAAGGCCGACGCTTTCGAGGGCATTTTGCTTATCGCCGTGGCCGTTGTGGCACTGGTGGTGGCCAATTCAGGCGTAGCGCCTGCTTATTTCGACCTGTTCAACGGCTATCTCTGGCCCAAGAACACTTTCTACCTGAACACGCTACACCTGTGGATCAACGACGGGTTGATGGTGATCTTCTTCTTCGTGGTCGGCCTGGAAGTGAAGCGCGAACTGATCTGTGGAAATCTATCCGATCCCAAGCAGCGCACCCTTCCCATCCTTGCAGCAGCAGCGGGCATGGCAGCGCCCATCGGGGTCTTCCTGCTCGTTACTGGCGGAGTGGCCGAATACAGGAATGGCATGGCGATCCCGGCGGCGACCGATATCGCCTTTGCCATGGGCGTGATCGGCCTGTTGGGAACCCGCGTGCCCAAATCATTGCGCCTGTTCCTGCTGACCGTTGCCATCGTGGACGATATCGGCGCGGTTGCCATCATCGCCATCTTCTACAGCGACCCGAAGATCATGTGGCTGCTGATCTCGCTGGGTGTCTTCCTCGTGATGCTGGCGATGAACCGTGCCAAGGTGCGCCACCTTTCACTGTTCGTCATCGGCACCATCGTGCTGTGGTACTGCGTGCTGAACTCCGGCGTCCACGCAACGATTGCCGGCGTGCTGGCTGCCTTCACCATCCCGTTGCAAACGAAGGACGGCTACTCGATGCTCGAAAATGTTGAGCATTCGCTCGTGCCGTGGAGCGCCTACCTGGTCGTGCCCATTTTCGGTTTTGCAAATGCCGGTGTCAGCATGGAAGGGCTGGGCCTTGAAAACCTGCTCGATCCGCTGCCGCTGGCCATTGCCGCCGGTCTCGTGATCGGGAAGCAGGTGGGCATATTCAGCACCGTGTGGGCATCGGTTAAGCTAGGCATCGTGAAGATGCCGCCGGGATGTTCCTGGCCTGAGGTATGGGGCGTCTCGATCCTGTGCGGCATCGGCTTCACGATGAGCCTGTTCATCGGCGAACTCGCCTTCCCCGGATCTGGAGAAGCGGCGCGGTTCCTGCGTGATGAGGCGAAGATCGGCATCCTCACCGGCTCGCTGATATCGGCACTGATGGGCTACATCATCCTGAGATTGACGACGCCGCATCCCGAAGAGATCGCGGACGATCCCAACAGTCCGGTGGTCTGACCAAAAGAAAAGGGCCACTGCCTGTAAGGCGGTGGCCCTTTATCTTGTCAAATCGGAGAAAAAGGGGGGTGTTCAGTTCGCCCTGGCGATTGGCGGGTTTTCACCAAGGTCTTCGTACCAGGCTTCCACAGGGCCGTTCAATTTGATCGTCAGGGGGCGGCCCTTGCGGTCGACCGTCTTGCCTGCCTGCACGCGAACCCAGCCTTCGGAAATACAATATTCCTCGATATCGGTGCGCTGCCTGTCCTTGAACTTGATCCCGACGCCGCGTTGCAGCTTGTCGGCATCGAAATGTTCGCTGCGCGGGTCGATCGAAAGATGATCGGGCGGGGTGTCGTTGCTGGTTTCTTCGCTCATGGCTGACAGCCCCTAGCCCTGCGGACGCAAAAATCAATCCGGCGGGAGGTTCGGCAGGTCCGGCGGTGGCTGCGACGGTAATTCCGAAGGGCTTTGCCCCGGCTCGTCAAAATCCTCGCGCCCATCGGGGAATTCATCGCCGCCTTTTCCCGGCTCCACGGTATCGCCGCCCTTGCCGGGTTCGTCCGTATCGCCGCCCTCGCCCGGTTCGTCGATGTCTCCAGCCGGTTCCTGCGCACCTGTCTCTTATACACATCTCCGAGCCCACGAGACTAGGCATGATCTCGT
>CAJXTZ010000065.1 GCA_913061345.1 uncultured Erythrobacter sp. | reverse complement strand
AGATCTCCACTATCCTCTTCGTCGGCAGCGTCAGATGTGTATAAGAGACAGGTGCAAATATTGCTCTTCGCTTTTTCGCGGCGGATATGCTGTTCGCGGGTCGAAAGGGTCAGCACGAAGCCGCGCTTGCCATCCGCATCTACCGTTTCGCCGCACAGACGACCAGGCATCTGACGCGCAAGCTTGGGATCAGCAATCGCAAAAAGGCCAAGATAAGGCCCGCCAAATTGCAGGCCCACGCCGATCGACTGCCCTTCGCCGACCACGATATCAGCCCCAAGATCGCCCGGCGATTCCAGCGCCCCTAATGCCACCGGCTCTGTATTGACCACTATAAGCAAGGCGCCGGCGGCATGCGTTGCCTCTGCAAGGCGCGGCAGATCGGGAATGCGGCCCAGAATGTCTGGATATTGCACAACGACGCAACTAGTCTTGTCATCAATACGCGCAATCAGCCCGTCATCATCGGGCAACGCAGTGAGGCTGAGTGCGGCACCGGCAATCTCGTCCTCGGTGAATTCCGCCATTGTGCGCACGACCTCGGCGTAATGCGGATGCAATGCGCCCGACAGAACCACGCGCTTCTTGCGCGTCACGCGCCCTGCCATCGCCACCGCTTCCCAGCAGGCGGTGGAGCCATCATACATAGAGGCATTCGCCACCGCGCAGCCATAAAGCCGCGCTACCTGCGTCTGGAATTCAAACAGCATCTGCAAGGTGCCTTGCGCGATTTCAGGCTGATAGGGCGTATAAGCGGTGAGGAATTCGCCGCGCTGGATCAGGTGATCGACACTGGCGGGCACGTGGTGGCGATAAGCGCCTGCACCCAGGAAAAACGGCGCATCGGCTGCGGCAAGGTTCTTTTTCGACAATTGCCGCATGTGTTTTTCAACCGCCATTTCGCTGGCATGCAGCGGCAGGCCTTCGACAGGCGCATCGAGATATTGATCGACCGGGACATCGGCGAACAGTGCATCCACGCTTGGCGCGTCAATCGCATCGAGCATCGCTGCACGGTCGGTTTCGGTCAGGGGAAGATAGCGCATGTCGGGCTTTCAGTCTGGGAAAATTCAGGAATGTCGCAGGAGATCAGAGCGAATCGCAGAATGCCTTATAGGCCTTGGCGTCCATCAACCCTTCCAGTTCTGCAGCATCGGAAATTGTCAGCTTGAAGAACCAGCCTTCTTCTTCGGGTGAGGTGTTGACCAGTTCAGGATCGCCTTCCAGCGCGCCATTGCTTTCAATCACCTTGCCTGAAATGGGGGCATAGACATCGCTGGCGGCCTTTACGCTTTCGACCACGGCCGCTTCGCCGCCCTTGGTCAGTTCGCCACCTTCTTGCGGCACCTCGACGAACACGACATCGCCCAGCTGTTCCTGCGCATAATCAGTAATGCCGACCGTTGCTGTGTCGCTATCGACTTCGATCCATTCATGTTCTTCGGTGAAATATCGTGCCACGTGTCAGGCTCCTTTGCGGTGATAGCGGGTGGGGACGAAGGGAAGTGGTGTTACAATTGCAGGCAGGCGCTTGCCGCGCACTTCAATTTCGAGTGCAGTATCTTTTGCGGCCAATGGCGTATCGACATATCCCATAGCTATTGGATAGCCGAGAGTAGGCGAAAAGCCGCCGCTGGTAAGCGTGCCGACCTGTTTATCGCCAGAGAAGATTCCGGCACCTTCGCGGGCGGGCATGCGCCCTTGCAGCGCCAGACCGACGCGCTTTTGCGCAGGGCCATCGGCAAGCACCTTGCTGACCGGACCGTGGCCCATCCACCCCCCGCTTTCACGGCGTGACCTGGTGAGCGCGAACAAAAGTCCGGCGCTGACCGGATCGGTCTGGGTCGTCAGGTCATGCCCGTAAAGCGGCAGACCCGCTTCCAGGCGCAGGCTGTCACGAGCGCCCAGTCCGGCCGGGTGGACCCGGTCATCAGCCACCAGCATATCGGCCAGTTTGACGACACGGGAAGAAGGACAATTGATCTCGAAGCCGTCTTCACCGGTATAGCCCGATCGGCCCACGCCCACCATGACACCATCCCATTCAAAACCAGTGCTCTGCATGAAGCTCAATCCATCAGCCACACCGGGGAAGAGAGAGCCAAGAACGGCGGCAGCCTGCGGCCCCTGCAAGGCCAGAAGGGACTGTTCGTCCATGTGGTTGAGCACGATGTCATCGGGCAGATGTTCACGCATATGGGCGATATCATCCCATTTGCATGCGCCGTTCACGACAATGTAGAATTCTTCTTTTCCGTCACGGCTGATATTTGTGACGATGAGATCATCCAATATGCCGCCACTTTCATCCAGCAGCAGCGAATAGCGCATATTGCCCGGTTCCAGCGATGAAAAATCGCCCGGCAACAATGCCTCCAGCGCGGCGGTGGCACCTTCGCCCGATACGACAAGCTGGCCCATGTGGCTGACATCGAACAGGCTGGCGGATTGCCGCGTCCAATTATGTTCGGCAATGATGCCGCCATGCTCGCCGGCATATTGGATCGGCATTTCATAGCCGGCAAACGGCACCATGCGCCCGCCATGGGCGCGATGCCATGCGTCAAGCGGCAGCGATTCGGGAGCAGTGTCCTGCGCTTCATCGGAGGGGGGAACTTCGGTTTCACTCATCGACAATCCTGACACGGCCCGGCAGCGTCCGGTACATCGGACCCTTTCGCCATGCCCCCTCTGTCGGGAAACCTGAGAGCGTCACACCGCCTGAGAAAGCAGCATTTTCCCCTTGGGTGGCACCCGCCAGGGCGGATGCGCTTTCCAGAGTGTCTGTGCCAGTCGCGCGGTCCGTTCTACCTGAGAGTTTCCGGGGCGGTTGCTCCTTCGGTGCCTCCGCCAGCGGCGGAGGGCTCTCCCGCGCGAATGCCGGATGCTTGCACATCCACCAGACAGTGAAGAGTAGTGCGTCAATCCGCAGGTTGGGTCAATCCGCTTGTTGCAGTGCAAACAGGCTAATACTCTATCGCCAGCGCCGATCCATATGCGAAGGCCCATGTCGTGCATTCCTTCGGGCGGAAGAACGAAGGCATGGCATCACCACCGCAGAGCGAAATGTCAGGGACATTTACGGCTTACCAGTTCGGGCCGCTCCGGCTGGAGGCCTCCGCCTGCCGATATCGGAAATTACATCAATACCGGCAGGGGATTGCCTCGCAAATTTGTTCTTATAGGAGCCGCCCTAAACGGACGCGCCACCATCAATCACGATATTCTGGCCGGTAATGAATGCGGCGCCAGGTCCCGCGAGGAATGCTGCCGTGGGCGCTATGTCGTCCGGCAGTGCAAGACGTCCGAGGCAGGTTGCAGATTCGTATTCGGCCCTGACTTCGGGATTTGCGAGCGTTGATCGGGAAAAGTCAGTTTCAACTACACCGGGAGAAATAGCATTAACCCTGATATTGCTGGGGCCAAGTTCGCGGGCATAATTGCGCGCCAGTTGCAGCAGGCCCGACTTGGAAACGGAATAGGCACCGATAGAATCATAAGCGCGAAAACCGCTGATTGACGCGATATAGATTACTGACCCGCCACCAATCTTTTCCATATGCGGTATCGAAGCCTGCGTCAGCCAATGCGCTGACACGATATTGTTCTGAAGCATATGTTCGAAATCTTCGTCTGGCGTCTTTCGCAAGGGGCCAAAGTAAGAGGACGAGGCCGCGTTGCAGACCATGCAATCAAGCCTGCCAAATACCGAAACCGTTTCACCAACGAGATCTTCCAGCGCTGATTTGTCCGCGATGTCTGCGCTGCATGCGATCGCGAGGTTTCGGCCCTGCGCCTGATTGATCTGTTCGGCTACCTCTTCGCAGGCCTCGCTTCGTCTGGAGGAAATCACAACGTTAAAGCCGGCGCTCGCCAATTCGGCCGCAACCGAATTTCCAATCCCACGTGTTGATCCTGTTATGATTGCAACGCGTCCGGTTTTCTCAATTGCATCTGTCATTTAGGTTCTGCGCTCCTTTTCACTCGTCGCATTTCTTGTCTGGCGTTGCTGCATACGCGCAGCATGATCCGGCCCCATGAAATCCTCCACGCCCTCGTTCCAGCGGATGCCCTGGATTACTGAGACGATCCGCTCGCGCAGCCATTTGTGAGCGGGATCGCTGTGAAAGCGTTCATGCCATAGCAGCTTGACGTCAATTGACGGCAATTTGACAGGGTGCTCATATCCACGCAGATTGATCGGGGAGTCTTTCAGGGCCGAACAGAAGGCCCGCGGCAAGGTCGCAAGCAAATCAGTCTCTGCCACAATATTCGGTATCGACATGAAATTGGGGACCCGAACCTTTATCTTGCGATCGATGCCAAGCGCTTCGAAGTTCTGTTCCAGCAAGTAGAAATGACCGGTACCGCGGGCTTCCGCAACTACGTGATCGGCGCTCTTGAATGCTGCCATTGATATTCCGTCAGTCGCCGCAGGGTGGCCTTCCCGGGCCAGACAAATATAGTCTGTAGAGAAGACCTTTCGCTGAAAGAAACCGACATCGAGATATGGCATGTAGGCGATGGCGACATCGGCCAACCCGCTTTTTAACGCTTCTGGTGTTGCATGGGTGGGGAGGTTGATGGATCGAAAAGAGATTGAAGGGCTGAGCCGCGAAAAGGCGCGTATCAATGACGGCAATATCGTTGTCTCGCCAATGTCGGTCATGATGACGGTAAATGTGCGACTATCTTCCTCTGGATTGAAATCCCGCGCATCCTCCAAGCCGCGGCCTAGCATATCCAACGCGTCGCGAATGTAGGGATAGAGGTTTTCCGAGAATGGCGTTGGTGAAACGCCATGGCTCTCACGCACAAAAAGCGGATCAGCCAGTGCGTCGCGGAGTTTGGCAACATGTACGCTGGCCGATGGCTGAGTCATACCCAGCTCTTCGGCCGCCCTGGAAATGCTGCCAGAGCGCATCACGGCCTCGAATACCCTCAATAGATTGAGGTCAAGCCTTCTGTTATTCGATATAGAGATATCGTTTATCTTAGTCACGATAGTTTACATTCCCCTTTAACACAATAAAATGCTGACCCGAAGCCATCCGTTGTGGGACAGTAATATGTTTCGGGTTCAGCCGATATTTAGAGATATTGTTTAAGAAATTATCATGACATGCTTTTTTTGGCAACATTTCTATTGGATTATCTGGAGTGATTCTAGATTTTTTAGTTAATGTATTCAGAGTTAATTTTAGAGTGGCGAGGAGAAGACCGTATGACATTTCAGAACACAAATGATTACTCCGTGCTTGTCGGCAATGGAATTGTCAATAGTCTCGTCTACCAAGATGAGCGTATTTTCAAAGATGAAATGAAGAAAATTTTCCGTGATGGATGGAGTTTTGTTGCGCATGAATCAGAGGTGTCAGAGGCAGGGGACTATGTACGCCGCAGCATCGGTGGTGAGCCGTATCTAGTAGTTCGCAATCGCGATAACGAAATAAATATTATTTCGAATAAATGTACCCACCGCGGCACTCTATTGTGCCAACAGGAGAAGGGGAATGTTCGAGGCGCAATTACCTGCTGGTATCATGGATGGGTATTTGGACTGGACGGCGAGTTAAAATCTGTACCCTACGAAGCGGGTTCGACGGGAGTTGATCACCAGTGCCTGCCGAAAGCGACGGTTGGAATTTACAAGGGATTTGTCTTCGCAAGCCCGAACCCTGACCCTATTGATTTCATGGAATATTTGGGCGATGGTGCCAGCCTTATCGATCGCGCAGTAGAGTGCTCCCCAGTACAGAAAGTCCGATTGAGCACCGGCTGGGCCAAATTCCTGTATAAGACTAATTGGAAACTACAGTGCGAGAACAATATAGATGGCTACCATGTCAACTATGTCCATGCTTCTCTGGCTCGTACTATCCCATCCCGCTATAACGAGGCGGTTCTGGCCGACGAAGAGGACCTCAAGACTACTGCTGTCGACTGGGGTGATGGGCATTCCGAAATATTCATGGCCGCGGGTTTTGAAAGCGATCTTGAATGGTTGGGTTACAGCGACACGAAGCCATTGAAGCCGTTTGCGGCTGCCTATCGTGATCAGCTTTATGGTACGTATGAGGAGAGCCGTGCAGCACGTATTGTGCGCGATGGCCCGCCGCATGCGCTGATCTTCCCCAACCTGTTCCTTGCTGAGACAAATATCGTTTATTATGAAGTTAACGAGGTAGGCCAGACGGTTCAGCGTCATACGCCGATGCTTCTTGAGGGCGTATCCGATGAAGTTAACACTCGCATCATCCGGCTTTGTGAGGCAGCTCTTGGCCCGACCTCATTCTTCCTTCCCGACGACGGGGTAATAACCGAACGGCAGCAGGCCGCTTTTCAAGGCGAACCAATGAACATCGATCTTCGTAGAGGAAGCGATCGTGAAAACCGAGATGGGATGGGCATGATAGAATCGCATGTGACTGATGAAGTCACGAACCGCGCGTTCTGGAATCATTACAGAGAAGTAATGACTGCCTAAATCAGTTTTGAGAGCATCCAGATCTGCTGAAAAATAGAAAATAGGAAGTAAAATGATTTCAATCGACGAGCATCGGGCTATTTGCGAACTTCTCTATTGTGAGGCACGTTTTGCTGACGGAGCCAAGTATGACGACTGGGAAAGTTTGCTGACTGACGATATGGAATATTGGGTTCCGATTGAACACGATAACCCTAATCCTGAGACGCAACTCTCCCTTCTTTACGATAACAGATCGCGTGTCGCTACTAGAATTCGGATGCTCAAGACCGGCGTCCGGCACGCACAGGTTCCGCCGTCGCCAATGACCAGGCTGATCTCGAATGTAGAAGTGGAATCGGTCGGAGACGATGAGTACACGGTCTCTTCGGCATTCATGCTGGGTGAATTGCAAATCCAATCGACTGGAGATCTTCACTGGTGGATTGGCAGAGTTGAGCATCGGATCCGGCGCGTTGACGGGGAGCTGAAGATCGCTCGTAAACGTGTGGACCTTATCAATTCTAAAGAGCCGGTTCCGGCATTGGCATTCCTGATCTAACATAGGCCAAACTGTTTCGTTTGTTCAGAGTCAAAATTAGAATAGATAAGGGCCGTAAGGCGATGGCAAAAAAACGAACAAAGACCAGACGGCCGATCGCCAAGATGAGCGGTATTGGTTTTAGCGAGATATCCCGTGAATTTATCAAGGCGCAGGATAGCCTGGCAACCGATGCTATCATCGCGGCGGTTGACGATGCCGGTCTTCCAAAAAAGAATATCGATGGCGTTCTGATCAACCGAAGCGATATGAATCCGCCTGGCGCGTTGTCGATGAGGTTGCTGGATGATCTCGGTTTGCGAGATCTGTCCTTTGGGAATGTTTTTGCCTCTCAGGCTGCCTGCGGTGTGCAGATGGTGCAATATGCGGCGATGGCAGTCGCGCACGGGATGGCGAAGAATATCGTGTGTGTGTTTGCCGATACCCCTATCCTTCCTCAGCGCCGCGGTGGAGATGCCTATGCCATCGACCTGGGATTGACCAACGTTGCTGGTTGGGAGCGACAGTATGGCCTGTCCGGCGCTATCGGCGCATATGGTCTCGCTATGCGGCGCTACATGGATGTGAATGGCGTGAGTGAAGAGGCATTTGCAGAAGTGGCAATGGCGGCGCGTCAATGGGCACAAATGAGTCCGCTCGCCTTCCTGACCAAACCGATGACTGTCGATGATTACCTCTCATCGAAGTTCATCGCCGAACCGTTGAGAATGTTCGATTGTGCCTTCCCTGTGAACGGTGCTGGTGCGGTCGTTGTATCATCGGCGGAATCTGACGCAGTGAGCGAGAATGGATCCGCCTATATCTGGGGGATGGGGCAGGGCAATCGCGGTTATCTAGCCCATGGTGAGTATGACAATGAGACCCAGACATCCGCTACGGTTTCTGGAAACATAGCTTATGAAATGGCTGGGATTTCCGCGCGCGAAATTGATCATGCACAGATTTACGATGCTTTTACCCTGACCACCTTGCTTGGGCTTGAAGGTTATGGACTGTGCCCGCACGGCGGAGCCAATGAATTCGTGAAGAACGGGGCACTGGCGCCGGGCGGCTGCATGCCGGTCAATACCGGTGGTGGCCAATTGTCCGGATATTATTTGCAAGGAATGACCCAGGTTTCCGAGGGATATTTGCAGGCTTCTGGTCGTGCCGGAGAGAGGCAGGTCGAGAAGAATGGTTGGTCACTGGTCACCGCACAGGGAGGCCGGATGGATTACCACGCTTGCCTGATCCTGAGTTCGGAGAAGACACATTGAACAAGAACCATAATTTTAGGAATGAGAAAGATATCTCTTTCTGGGAGGCAATCGACCGTTGCGAATTCTTGCTCAAGAAATGTGGCAACTGTAGCACCGTACTTGCACCTGGTACCAAGTTCTGTCCGGAATGTTGGTCGCATGACTTGGGTGAGGTTAAGGCATCAGGGCGCGGAACGGTTTACAGTTTCGTTGTCTTCCACCGTGCGCTCAGCAAGAATGAAACTCCGCCATACGGCGTTGCGATGATAGCGCTTGAAGAGGGCGTGCGGATAGTTTCGAGAGTGAAGGGCAATGGCGCTGTGAATATTGGTGATGCAGTGCAGGCCAAATGGTCGAAAATGCCAGATCAGATTCCAGTACTTGAGTTCGTCCAAATTATGGAAACAGGCAAGGCTACAGATTAGGCCCATTTCCGTGAAGCCTGCTAGGCAACCCTTCGCGCTCCGATTGTTGAATACTTGGCCGACGGGGCGATAGTCGCATTCGGTACGCCAAGGTTCCTTATCCTCCATATGGTAAGATGTGAGAGATCTGCCTGCAATTATTCCGGCAGATCTGCGTTTTATACGCATATATTTCTCTGCCCTCGCCACAGGTTCCAAGTGAATGAAAGAGTGGAGGCGTGGATTTTTAATCATTCTTCGAAACGTTGAAGAACAAAATTAAGTAATAATTGTGGGCCGGTCAGAGGCTTGAGGAATTTTATGCAGGATATGTTGTTTTTGTGCAAGGAAGAGGATGTCGTAGAAGACCTGCCTGTCTCTGTCACTATTGAGGGTTTTCCTCCGCTGGCTGTCTATCGGTTTAACGACACAATATATGTGACAGACCGTACGTGTACGCATGGCGATGCCGATCTGACCGAGGGCTTTCAGGAAGGTGAGGCGATCGAGTGTCCATTCCATGGCGGCGCCTTTTCGATAATATCGGGCAATCCAATTACCCCGCCTTGCTCAAAACGCCTCCTTACCTATCCTGCGATGGTGCTGGACGGGAACGTGTATATCAAGCCTTCGTCCGCATCTGCAAACGGCCCTGGTATATAATTCAGCGGAGATGAGCGGGGTCCAGGTCTTTGGGTGTCCTGCAAAGCACTGAGAGCGGTATGTGATGCATTCAATGCACACACGGTACAACAGGAGGGATGAGTGGTTGAGCGCAATAACGGCCCGTTGGCGGGCGTAAAAATTATTGAAATCGCAAGTGCAGCCCCTGGCCCATTCTGCGCAATGATGCTGGCGGATATGGGAGCTGACGTCATCAGGGTCGATAGGGCTGAACTCGGCGAAGAATCTCCGATTGATTACCGGAAGAACATTTTGAACCGCAACCGGCGATCCATCTCACTCGATCTCAAACAACCAGCTGCGGTCGATACCCTTCTTGAGCTATGCAGTCAGGCAGATGGATTGATCGAAGGATTTCGCCCCGGCGTTATGGAACGGCTTGGCCTGGGCCCCGAGCAATGTCTGGCGGCGAATGAGGCTCTTGTTTATGGCCGTATAACCGGCTGGGGACAGGAAGGGCCGCTCTCGCAAACAGCCGGACACGACATTAATTATATCGCCCTGACAGGCGCTCTTCATGCGACCGGTCCAGCGGAAAGACCGGTTCCCCCCTTGAATCTTGTCGGTGATTTCGCCGGGGGTGGCATGTTGCTCGCATATGGCCTTGTCTGTGCGATTTTCGAAGCCAGCCGGTCAGGCAAGGGACAAATTGTTGACGCGGCCATGATTGATGGTGCGGCGATGACCATGGCCCTCACATATTCCATGTTCAATGCAGGTCTATGGAACGACCGGCGTGAGGCCAATCTGGTCGACGGAGGGGCGCCATTTTATCGGACCTACAAAACCAGCGATGGCAAATTCATATGTGTGGGTGCGATTGAGGCGAAGTTCTTTTTCAACCTCACCCATGTCCTTGGATTGTCGGAAGATCCCCTTTTCCAATCGCCTCACAAGGTTGGTAACTGGCCGGAGATGATCGTTCGGCTGGAGAAGATCTTCGCGACACGCACGCGTGACGAATGGGAAAAGTCGTTTGACGGGGCCGATGCCTGTTTTGCACCAATCCACTCGCTTGCGGAGGCACCTGATGCGCCGCACAATGTCCATCGTGCCGTGTTTTCGCGCAGCGATGATATGGTCCAGCCTTCACCAGCGCCGCGCCTCTCGCGCACTCCGGGGGCGATCAATTACGGTCCGCGTGAAATTGGCGCGGACACCCGCTCCGTTCTTGCAGAATGGGGCATGGATGAACAAAAGATAGAAGCATTGATTGAAAGCGGGGTGGCTGTTCAGACCTAGGCCGCATTTGCATTGACGAGATCGAGAGCGACATCGACGATCATGTCTTCCTGTCCACCGACCATGCGTCTTTTGCCCAGTTCCAGCAGGATATTGCGGGTATCGAGACCATATTGTTCGGCTGCTTTTTCCGCGTGCCGGAGGAAGCTGGAGTACACTCCGGCAAAACCCAGGCTAAGTGTTTCACGATCAACCCGCACCGGGCGATCTTGCAGCGGACGGATAATGTCTTCCGCTGCATCCATCAGCGCCATCACATCGCAGCCATGGTCCCACCCCTTGCGGTCGGCTGCTGCGACAAATACTTCAAGCGGAGCGTTACCGGCTCCTGCCCCCATCCCGGCAAGGCTAGCATCGATCCGTACCGCCCCTTCCTGGGCGGCGACTATCGAATTGGCCACGCCAAGCGAGAGATTGTGGTGGGCATGGATGCCGCGCTGGGTTTCCGGCTTGAGCACCCGGTTATAGGCGCGCAGGCGATCACGAACTCCATCCATGTCAAGCGCACCGCCGCTGTCG
>CAJXTZ010000064.1 GCA_913061345.1 uncultured Erythrobacter sp. | reverse complement strand
CGCTAAAGAGCGCTCAATACCTACCCAGACAAGGCGGTCCCCGCCGGATGGATACCACGGATCGAACCCGTGCAAGGGCACGCCGCGATACAAGCGCAAGAGGATGGAGCGATTTCTCAGTCCGCGAGAATTCGGGCAGCTCGCGATTGTCCTGAATGACTACGAAAATGAACGCCCATCTTTAGTCAGAGCTATCCGATTGCTGATTTACACCGGCGCGCGCTGCGGGGAGATCGAGAAGCTTCGCTGGGATTGGGTGCAAGAGCCACGCCTCATGCTGCCTGATAGCAAAACCGGCGCAAAAATCGTCTATCTCAATCGACAGGCCGTCGAGGTGATTGCGGCAATTCCGGATCGAAAGGCGAAGGGTTTGCTGTTTCCTTCGATCCGTGATCCGGAAAAGCCAATTAAATTGGGCATGTATTGGCCCGAAATCCGCAATCGCGCAGCCTTGCCCGATGTTCGGCTGCACGATCTCCGGCACAGCTTTGCCTCGACCGCGATCCGCGACAACATCTCACTGATGGTGATTGGCAAGCTGCTCGGGCACGCGCTCGCTGAAACGACCTCTCGCTATGCGCATCTTTCAGACGAGGTTGTCGCCGATGCCGCCGAGCGGGTCTCGGGATCGATTGCCAGCCTGATTGGAGTGGGCCGATGAACGCGCTCACACTTCAAACAATCGTCGCTGAGGAACTTGGCACCGCGCGTATCGGGGTCGTCGGCAAGACAAGCGACCGAAGCCGATTGCGGCAGACGAGCTGGTCCAAACGTCTGCCGGGGTTCGGTGCGCGCCATTACGCCAGCGGTCGCAAGGTATTCATCGTCCAGGCCGCGATGCAGGGACGGACGCGCACGGTTACGATCGGTAATGCCAAGATACTGAGTGAGGCGCAGGCAATAGATGTCGCCCGACGCGTGCTTTTGCGGGCGCAGGTCGGCCAGAACCCCGCTGAGAAGCGTAAGGCGCGCCGCAAAGTGCCGCTCTACACCGATTTCCTCGATACCTACTGGCACAAGGTCTCCCCCAGTTGGAAACCTTCGACGCAGCACACGCATGGACTCTATCGTCAGAACTATCTGCAAAGCGCGTTTGCTGGAATGTTTCTCGACGAGATCGAGGACAGCCATGTGCAGGAGTGGTTCAACCGCGCGAGCGAAACTGGCGGTCCTGGCGCAGCCAATCGCTCCTGCGAAATCCTCCGCGCGATCATGAACAAGGCCGAAGAATGGGGCATCAAGCCCGAAGGATCGAACCCGTGCGCTTCGATCCGCATGAACAAGCGCCGCAAATGCGAGCGCTTCCTTTCGGATCAGGAGTTCGAGCGATTGGGTAAGGCGCTAGACAAACATCGGAAATCGCGCCCGGTGCATTGCGCGGCTCTTTATCTCTTGATGCTGACTGGGTGCCGCAAGTCCGAGATCACCGGCCTGGCCTGGAGCGAAGTGAAAGGGCGGCGTTTGTTGCTCACCGACAGCAAGACAGGGCCTCGCACCGTATGGCTTGGTGATGCAGCTTGGACGATCGTCCAATGCCTTCCTCGCCAGAAGGGAAAGCCGGAAGTGTTTCGGAATCCGAAAACGGGACGGCCAGTCGGTATCACCTGCTTATGGCGGGATGTTCGGGAGGATGCAGGGCTGCAAGATGTGCGACTGCATGATCTTCGCCACAGTTTCGCTAGTCATGCCGCCGCGCGGTCGGAAACGCTGCCGATGATTGGCAAGCTGCTCGGCCACAGGCATGTGACCACAACCGCGCGCTACGCTCATCTCGACGATGGCCCCGTCATCGAAGCGGGACAGCGGATCGGCGATCTGATCGAAGAAATGATGGGCGGAACCTGTTCATTGAAACATAATACTATGTGTGATAGCACAGCAGTGCCGTATGACTGAGAACCCGCAAACACGCATCTATGCCAACCGATGGTTCGCCAAGTTCGCGGCAAAGGAAAGGATAAGCGATACAACGCTTGCTGAGACCGTGCGACGGGCCGAAGGCGGTCTGATCGATGCCGATCTTGGCAGCGGTCTCATCAAGCAGCGCATCGCACGCCAGGGTGGTGGCAAATCGGGCGGGTATCGCTCGATCCTGATTTTCCGCTCGGGCGAGAGAGCCATATTCGTGTTCGCCTTCGCTAAGAGCGCGAAAGCGAACCTCAGTGCGGCGGAATTGAGGGTCTTTCGCAAAGCCGCCAGCATCATGCTGGAACTTGGCGAAGACGAGATTGAAACGGAAGTTGAAGCGGGCCGATTGGTTGAGGTGAAAGACGATGAGCAAGGCTAGAGCAAAGACCTACAAGAGCGAAGCGATGGCCGCTGTCCATGAGATGATGGAGGGCCTTCATGACTCCGGTAGCATCGACAAGCGCACCATGCGCGAGTTCGACGAAGCGTGCCTTGCCCCCGCGCCGGTCCTTGCTCCCGAAGAAATCAAGGCAATCCGTGAGGCCGAGCGTGTTTCTCAGCCGGTATTCGCGCGCTATCTCAACGTGTCGAAGAATTTGGTGTCGGATTGGGAGCGCGGTGCGAAGAAGCCCGGCGGTCCAGCGCTTCGACTGCTTTCGATCATCCAGCGCAATGGGCTGGATGCAGTGGCTTGAACCGGGCCGAAAGTGGACTGAAAAGTTTGGGCACCAAATGTGGGGTACCAGCCCGTGCTATGAATGTGTCGCCGTTGCGGTGGGGCACAAATTTCATTGTTAATGTGCAAGGCACTTGCGATCGTGTTCTAATGGGTGAGACGGCCCGCTCCTACCGTCTAGTTACCCAACCCCCAATTGATATAGGGGAAGAGAGGGCGCTTGTGTGTGGGCTGCCAACAGCCATTAAGGGTAAAGCGGAGCGCCAACATCAGTATACCTCACGACTGCGCTTCGCGTCTAGTTCCTTTCCAAGATCGAATTTAACACCCCAAGCGGTAAACCATTGATCGTTGGCGGATTGGACTGACGCGAGCGCCGCCGCGTCCAAGCTGAAAATGAGCCCTATGGTATTCTTGGTGGCGGCGCTGATGTAAGGACAGACGACAAGATCGAGCAGCATGATCAGGGTCTCAGCGTCATTCGGGCAGTGAGCCTTCATATATTCGAGCTTGTCGATAATATGCGCCTCGACGAACGCCTTCAGCTTCGTATACCTCACCTTGTCCTTGACGTACGACAGCAAGATCGTGATCGAGAAGTGGTTCATGAAACCTGCAGGTCGGACGTAGTTCCCTGTTTCATTCTCCTCCTCGATCAGGAAATGCCGAAGCAAGACTGAGACCGGAAGCCAGTATTCCCGACCAATCTGCGTCAAAGAGATGAGCAGGTAGAGATTTTCAATCTCACGATGAACGCTCATCGTATTCTTTTCGAGCTGCTGTATCACGTTGTCATGAACGTACTTAAATAGCAGGTGTTTCTGCTCATGTGGAAATTTATGGGCATGAAGAAAATCTACCGAAGTCGTGATCATCCGGCAAATACGGATGGTGTGGTTGACCTTCGGGCTCGCAGAATAAGCGAAAAAAGCAAATTCCATCATAGCCAAGAGGGTATTGGAGAGTCGTTTGCGATCGCGGTCTGACTTCGCGCTTGCTACATAAGCTTTGAAAAGCTTCTCGATCTTGTTCTCGATAATGGCGAAAGTATAATTGAGCAGGTCTCCATAGGCAACGCCTGCCTCTTTGATCGCGGCCTTGTAACGGATGATCAGGCGGTTTGCATTGATGGCACAGACCAAGTTTTGCTTCGGCTGTTCGGAAAGATCTGCCGGTGGCTCCTCTTCGCAAACTAGATCGATCTCGACATTCAGAAGAGCCGAAATGCGCTCCTTCGCGATCGTGATCTCGGTGATGATCGGTTTCTGGTAGTGCTTGACCTTCGCCGTGTTGATGCTGAGCTTCATTCCCTTTAAAATGTCCTGAAGCGTCTCGAAAACCTTAAGCTTGGTCGACTCTTGGTTATAGAAAACGAAGAAATCATCGACGTACCGGAAAATTTCGTAATCCACTTTGTGAACGAGCTTGGCCCCTTCGGCCAACTGGCTGATCAGTTCCGCATCGACTGACTGCAAAATGATCTCGGCAAAAATCCGCGAAAACTCGGGACCGATGAGGATTCCGTTGGTCTCTTTATGATTGAGGTTCTGCATGAGGGCGTCGAAACGCCCGCCGAAGGTGGCCTTAGATTCATCGAGGCTGAATTTGGTCTGGTCTTTGCCCAGCACGGCCCAAGGTAACGAATGGGTATAAATGCTGTCGAAGCACTTGCTTACGTCAATCTGCACCATCTCATCGTACTTCTTCTCGCTGCGGTGGTATTTGTACGACTCAAAGAAGCGATGGATATTCCGGTACCTCCGGTAGACGAAGTAGGAACCGAGCTGCTCATACTCCCGGTCCTCTTCCTCTAAACCTGCTACGGAATCCAACCGCTCTTCATGGAGCTTGTCCTTGAAGTAGGCGTATCGCGAAACGGACACCGGGCGGCGGATCGAAAATTCGCTGACAGAAGTGTGATATATGATCAGTGCACTATGGGTCGCGTAGAAGCTCGCCACCGCGACCTGATTACGCGGATGCACAACGCTCAAGGTGCGCCCGTCGAGATTGTGCGCGACGCGGAAATTGAACGGAATGGTCGCCATTTGGCATTTGTTGATAGGCACCGACCTGCGGGTTTTCCGCTTGCCCCACTCGGTCACGACCTCGATGGCAATTACTGCAGAGGGGTTAATGCCGAACAGCAGCCGCATCGTCCTGTCGAGAGCGTCAGTTTCACATATCCAGCGCAACTCTCGCTTTTCGATCTCAACGCTGTGGTCCCGCAGGAAGCGGTAATAGCCCCGATTGGAGAACGTCGGAGGCACCTCGAACGGCAGCATGTCCGTGAGGACGGACCTTTGCTTTCGGTGGGTGAGTGAAACGCGTCGCTTAGCCATGTTTCCAGGCCCTCACGATCATCTGCAGCTCTCTCGTGCTGAAATTATGATACCGGCGCTGCTCAAACCCTGTCGTGAATTTCAGCTTCTTCAACTGCTTTTGTAGGCTGGTCCTTTTGAGTTCTGCCACACGGGTTTTGAGCCGTTTATCGAGCAATTCAAGGCTCGATAAATCGGTTGCGATTGAGTTGTTGAAATAAATGCCGGTAGCTGCGCGTGACTTACTGTTAGATAGCCGCGTGTTGCCGGTGAGAAATTTCACGCGACCAACCAGCTTCCTGAATGCTGTTTTCGGATTGACCGGCCGTTCCCGCCAATATTCCGCAAATGCTGCATTCATCCGCGCACGATATTTCAAAATCTTCGCCGCGCTCGGGCTAATTTCAAACTCGCCCGGTTTGAGGCGAAAGCGATAACCCAGATACTCAAACTTCTTCGGCGCGGTGTCGGCGAGTTTGAATTCCGAGGTTTTATCCGCGTTGTGTGTCAGCCCATTCTCCCCCAAAATCGCGATAATCAGGGTCTTGAGCGAGCCGAGGCTCTTGCCAGCGGGCGGGCGCGCAAACACGGCGACGATGTCATCGACGAACCGGCAATAGAGCACCAGGCCGGGGATCGCGCGGATCGCCTTATCGACCGGTCGCAGATAAAGCTCAGCGAGATATGCACTGATGCCCACACCACGAGGAACGCCGGTCGCGGTCCCGGAGATTGCCCCGTATGAATCCAGCACCTGCTTGATGTATTTCTTCGAAGCGGGGCTCAAGAGCTGGTCGCGATCCAGCTTCTCAACCAGCCGCTTCCGGTCAATGCTCTCGTAAAATGACGAAATATCGGTGCGGACAAGCTCGAAAGGAAAGCGGCTGCCGAGCATGTCGCGGAGTTGGCAGACCAAGTCGTGACGGTTCGACTGTTTTACGCCGTAGATGCGATGGATATTACGCTGAAGCTGTTTGATGACGAAGAAGGTCTCGGGCTCCGCATCGATGCAGAAAACTTGTTTCCCCTTCGGCCCGGTCTTTTGCGAAAGATCGATCTTGAAGCTCGGCTTTATAACCCGCTGGCTGATGTCGTCCATGAGAACATCGACGGCGTCTGATTTAGCTGCTTTCAAGGCAGATAAGTCGGCCTTCAAAGAAAGCAGCTGTGCCTCAAAATCGTCAGCCGTCAGCGTGGGCCCGACTTTCCGAAGATCACGAATCTCCTGTACTTTCCCACGTACGGCGAGCGTGAACGGTTCTAGTGTCGGGAAATAGCGGGTCGCCAAGTCTAGCCCTTTGCGGTTCTCCGCGTCGTAAATTCGACGGAAGTTTTCCGCAGTGAACATCTGGTCGAGCATTACTAAGGTTTCGTTCCGTTTTCTCTAAGTCAATGACAAAGCATGATATCGTGCAGCACTGCGCCTTACTATATTTTTAAAATGCAGAGAGGGCGGTCCCCGTGTCCCATTTCTCGGTCTTGGACAGTCAATTGTTCAATCCCGAATATCCGAATCCGGTTGCCCGGCCATCAGCGCGTTGATCCATAGAAGCGCCAGTTCGGGGCTGCGATAGCGATCGGCGTAGCGGGCGCGTTCTTCGCGCTCGATTTTCGGGAATGTTGAGTAGATGTAGTGGATGTCTCCGCGCGACTTCGCCGGGTTTGCCGCATCCCATACACCGTAAAGGATGAAATAGAGCGCATCGAGCTTTGCCCGAAGGGTGAAGCGGCGTTCTTCGTCCCATTTGAACGGTGGAAGTACTTCGCCCTTCGTATTAACATGCCCCAGATCGCGTGCGAAGGGAGCCATGTCGTGCGCTGTGTAGGTCAGTTCTAACACAGCTTCCCGAACAATCTCGGTAGCCGATTTACTGCCGAACTTTTGGAAATATGCATCTGGTGGGATGACTGGGATTTGAGCAACGATATACTTGCTAAGATGTCGGCTCTGAATTTTCTGTCGAGCGAGATAGTCAGCAAAGATCGAGGCCAGGTTAGCTTGTAGGACCGTCAACTGTTGGACGTCTTTGCGGTCCCCAGACAGCAGCGGGAGTGTGTTCCCATAAGCCCCTCTGGGAACGATAGCACTGATAAGACTTCGATAGTTGTTCGTATTGCAAACATCGTTGAAGCCTATTGCATAGTCGAATTCTGGTGCCGCATCATCTTCGAGTATCCAATACCTCGGGACCGGCAAGAATCCTGGGTCTTCTAGTTGTTTTTCGTCACTATGTACTGGGACGCCCTGGCCACTGACGGACGTTGTTTGTCCCCTGACCCCAGCATATCGATGGTTGTAGAGCGATACCATTTTGCCTTCGCAAAGGCGCAACCAGTGCCCCTTTGCCGATTGATACTCTCCCGCCTCGATTGGCCACGCGCCCTCTTCGTCAACAAGCATCTTCGCCGTTCGAAAGCCCTCGCTTCGGCTCGTCATGTTGACCATCTGTTGATATTTGAAAGGAAAAACTGACTTTTCGGTCCTGCCTTGCCCTTCGATTAGAATAGGGAACTCTTCGTAAGCCTTAGTGAGAAGCCGAAGCCCATCCATCGTCCGCAGAATGGGCATGGTTCCGGTGTTGGGGTTGAGGCGCTTCAATGTATCTTTGGAGAATTCGACCGGTTGTGGAGCATCTTCATCCGAAGGAAGCTGATGCAGCTTGACCGCGTATTCGAATTTGCTGAACGTTCGCGCTTCACCGCCTAGGACAATGACCGTCGGCTGATCCTCTGCGTGGACATCCTCGAAAAGCCAGTGACGACGATTTTCAAACGCGATGAAGGCTCGCAACTGATCGGCATCAGTGACTTGCTGAATGAACTTGGAGACGTTGTGGTCAGTGCCAATCCCTATTGGGGTCAGCAGGCCGACCATTCCTTCACTCCCGATCAATTGACGGGATCGTTCAACGAAAATCTTGTAGATGTTGAGTTTGCCGGAATTCAGGACTGCATAGCTTCCGCCTGACCGAACAATGCGGGATGCCTGTTGCCGCCGTTCCTGTGCTTCATTGAATTGGCGCAATAGATCGGGCCGTCGCTCTTTCAGCGCGGCGATCATCTTTTTTCGCCGAGCTTTTAGCGGCTCAAAAGCAATTTCCGGGTCACGCGCCGCGAACCACGGAACCTCCTCGAACTCAAACCGATCCCAAGGCGGATTGCCGACAATCGCATCGAAGCCGCCCTTGCGCTCTGCGCTCGCCCAATCCTGCCAGACGCCGGGGAAGGCGATCTGCCAATTGAGGAACCGTTCTTCCTCAATCAGTTGTCGCGCATCGCGCCAAATTTCGGTGAAGGCCTCGACCTCTTCGGCCTTGGCCTTGCCGCCTTCCGGTTCCTTTCGACCGCGCGCGATGGGGATGGCATCACCGAACCGTCCGTCGAGCCACAGCCGCACCAGACCTTTGCCGTCCTTGTCGAGGTTAAGCCAGTCGAGTGCGTGCATGAAGCTGACGAAGCCATCCAGCTCGCCCGTCATGAGTTCGACATCTTCCCACATCGCAGCGGAGCGATGGGCTTCAGCAATCTCGGCGTCGGTAAGCGCTTCGATGGTCTTCATCGCCTCGGCACTGCGCTGGGCGTTGCGCAGTGCGTCGTTCCACAGCAGCCCACCGCCCAATGCCTCGGCTTTGTCGATGGCATCGCGCACCCAAAGGCCGAACAGGCTGTCACCGCAACGCAGGTGGTGGTCGATGAAGGAGAGCGGCGCGCCGACTGTAAAGGTGTGCAGCCACAGTGCCACCTTGGCGAGTTCCACCGCCATCGGGTTCTTGTCCACGCCATAGACGCAACGCTTCAAGACCATGCGGCGAACAATGTGCCGATCATCGAGCTGGGCCTCGTCAATGGTCCAGCCTTCCTCCCGCGCGTTCCTCAGGATGGTGCGGCGAATTTCCCCAATCCGGTCGGCCAGGGGGCTGGCATAGTCATGGCCAGCTTGCTCTGCCCCGGCGGTCGCTTCCGCCATCGCTTCGAGCACCTTGTCGGCCATGAGATCGACCAGGCTGACAAGGAAATGGCCTGACCCCATTGCCGGGTCGCAAACGCGCAAACGGAGGATGGCTTGCGCGGGATCGGCATCGCCAAGTTCCGCGCGGATGTAATCTTCCGCATCGCCCTTCTTGATCCGGCCTATCGTCGCCGCGAAGCCCGCGTTGGCACCCACGAACAGCGGTTCCAGCGTCTTTTCGAGGATCAGCGTGACCAGCTCGTCCGGCGTGTAATAGCTGCCGCTGTTCTTGCGCGCGAAGGCATTCGGGCGGACGGCGATAGCGCCATCTTCACGGACAACTTCATGCTCCAGCAGGCGCTCGTAAATGGAGCCGAGCTGCTGCACGGTGAGGTCGCGATAATTGATGTAGCGCCGGTTGCTACCCTCGCGCTCGAACGACAGCTTGTCGATGACGGGTGCAAGCACACTGTCAGGTAAGCGTATCTGGTCGAGCAGCGGCGTATTCGCAGGAGCAAACAAACCGCCATTGTAGGGCGGAATACCGATGGAGGCATCGCCGCGATCGACGATCCGCGACAGATCGGCAATGCGATTCCAGATTTGCGATGCGCTGATCGAAAAGGCATCGCCGCGCCCCATGCGGTCACCCACTTCAAGGCGTTTGGGGCGCAGCGCGTAGTCGTCATAGCCTTCCGAATTGACCGGCAGCAGATCGCGGTCTTCGGCGTAAAGCAGGAAAAGCAGACGATAGAGCAGGACAAGCGAAGCGTCCCGAACTTCCTCCAGCGGTGTCTCCGGTGATGCACCCGCAACTGCGGCGGTCAGTGCAGGGAAGATGTCCTCGAAAACGAGCTTCGAGAGCGACTTGGCAACGCGCTCTTCGTAGAACGCAGCCTCTGCTCGCGCCCGTTCGTGGAAAGACCGGCTATCGGCTCCAGTCTTGGCAAAGGCGGTGCGCGAAAAGATTGCGGCGAAGACCCGCAATGCATGGTCACGAGCCTCTTCATCGACGCCAAGTTCACCCTGCGCGTCCAGGGCCAGCGCGCCTGCAAGATCGACTTCAAGGAATTCCTCGCTGACCGACCGCGCGCCAGCCCAATAGAGCCGCCAGCGCGAGCCGTTGGTGAGGATACCCCAGCGCAAGCCATGCTCGCTGTTGTCCCCGATACGGCGCAGGTAGCGCAACATCTGCGTTGATGGCGCGACTGCATCTTCGCGCCCTACCGCGCGGTCGAGCGGCCTCGCCCAACGCTTACTTTCGACGACCGCCGCGCCGTGCTCGTATCGCCGCCATTCTTCTGGCTGGGCGTTGGCACGATCCTTGGCATCGCTATTGATGAAAAGCAGGCCGTCGGGAACGTCCAGCCTGCCGCCAGCAGACAGGTTCTGTTGCCTCAGGCTTTCGGACCATCCCAGTTCCGCAAGGATCGGCCAGATGAAATCGTCTTCGGTCTGGCTCTCGTTTGGCGAAGATTCGCGGGGGAAACGGTCCGCGATTGCGGTCAACGCAACGCGCAATGCCTGGATATCGACCGCCCGGTATTCGGTCGATTGCCGGATGGCTTCTTCAAGGTAATCAGTCGTTAGGAACGATCCGGCGAACAATTGCATCGGCATTGACTAGCAGCCAAACGAAAACCGTTCCACGGAATGATATGCGCTTTCCCAAAAAAGCTCTCTCGGTCACAATTGCTCACGGTCAATCCGTGCAGCACACAGAGCGCCGGTGCCCTAAAATTTGATTGGGAGTTTGGCTTAACGAAATGGCTATTTGTTACCAAACTGGTCCCCGACGAGAACAAACCTTCGACCTTTCCACTTCCCCTCAAGCCCGGTTTGGGCTAGGAAATCCGAGTGAAACCAAGGCCTTTACCGCCAATAATCGGTCAGGGCTGTGATGGATCAGACCATGCACATATGGGGAACAACTTCGTGCACACCGTACGCAGCGGTGAAAGTCAGCTTTATGAGTCGAAAACCCTGATACTGATCATTCCGCACCCGTGAAGGGTTTCGGGCGCCGTTCGAGACTGAAACCCCGCCAAATCCCCTGCACGCATCAGTCTCCTGCGGCCCACAGTGAATTGACAAAATCACTCTCGGCGCCATATGTCGCTCTACAAGCGACAGGTGACATATGGCGACAGTGATTGAACCAGAGGATGATGCGATCGTTACCCGGGTGGGCCAACGGCTTGGGGGCAAATCAACTTTCAAGCGGCCGCTCCGCAATCGTCTCGACGCGCACGAGGTGATCGAAAAGGGTT